>JANLVB010000286.1:0-24319 GCA_031363785.1 Betaproteobacteria bacterium | reverse complement strand
GCCCAGCAGCGGCGCGAGTTGACGGCCATCACATTGCAGCAGGGCCATCGCCGCAGCCGTATCGATGGTCGCGCCAACGCCTGACGCGGCAAGGACATGGCCCAGGTCACCCAGCAGGCCGTCACTGATGTCGATGGCCGCGCTGGCCACACCACGCAAGGCCAGACCCAGGGCGACCCGCGGCGCTGGGCACTCAAGCCGTTGCCGCGTTTGTGCCAACAGGACTGGCGGCAGCGTGACCCGGCCGCGCAGGGCGTCAAGTGCCAGCCGCGCGTCACCGGTATGTCCACTCACGTAGACATCGTCATCGGCCCGGGCACCACTGCGCAGCAGCGCCGAACCGGCTGCGGGATCGATCTCGCCCAGCACGGTGATGCAAATATTCATCGGCCCGCGTGTCGTGTCACCACCCACCAGTTCGCAGCCATGTTGCTGCGCTAATGTGAAAAGCCCGGTGGAGAAACCCTGTAACCAGCGCGCGTCAACCGCAGGCAAGGCCAGCGCCAGCGTGAACGCAATGGGTTGTGCACCGCAGGCAGCAAGATCGCTCAGGTTCACGGCCAGTGCCTTGTGTCCCAGGGTCTCGGGGTCGACATCGGCAAAAAAATGCTGGCCCTGAACCAGCATGTCGCTGGATAGCGCAAGCTGCCGGCCCGGGCGTGGTTGCAGGATGGCGCAGTCGTCGCCGATACCCACCACGGCGGCGGCGGCGGGGCGCTTGAAGAAACGCTCGATCAGGTCGAACTCACCCATGGCCAGCGCCGGCCGGACCCGGCCAGACAAACTCGCGCGGACGGCTGCGAATACGTTGCCATATCGCTGCGCGGATGCGGTTGCGCTCCAGCGTTCCCAGGTTGTGCGACAGCAGTGCCAGGCGAAAAGCGCAATAAAAGCTCACGCCCAGGTTGAGCGCGCCGATCAGCGGAATACAGGCGACAGACCACCAAAACGCGGCCTCCCGCACCACATTCCAACCCAATGACCCGCAGGCGGCGGCGAGCTGCCCCGCTGACAACGTGACGTGGCGGACGTCCAGGCCGAGGCCGACAAATCCGGTAAAGGCGGGCACCAGGCCGAGCATCAACCCGAGGGAGAGGTTTGACGCCAGACCCGAGATGTTGTTGCGCAGAAAAGTGGCCCAGGCGTGTGCTCGCGATGCGCCAAGGCGGGAGGTAAAACGGGGGTTGTGCCGCAGGGCCGAGTCGAGACGGTTGAAGACAAACCAGTTTTCAGTCCAGCCCGCGACCAGACTGGAGGCAAACAGCAAGACGCCGGTGAAAGCGGCAAACAACAAGCTCGGACCGAGCAGCTGCAGGGAATCCAGCACGTAGGTAGCGGTCTTTGCGTCCACCATTGGCGCGCCAGTGACAAACTTCAACGTGGCGCTGATCAGCAGCACAGTAGGAAACACCAGCCCGACATTGCCCAGCACCGCGGCCACCTGGGAGCGCACCAGGTTGCTGACCTCATCGACGAACAGATCAATCGCGCCGGGCGACTGAAGGTCCTTGAGTTTGGCCGCCATGGCTGGCGCTGTCATCGCCGGCTGTTTGGTGGCCAAGGTGTAATGCAACAGCTGTATCGCGATGAAGCTGGCCGCATAGACAAGGCTGGACCAAAGGCCGTTCCAGAAGGCGGACAGACCCCATGCCAGCACCGCGAACTTGAGCCCGGTGGTGACGGCGGTCAACACGCCCCCACCTGCGGCCTTGCGCAGCATGTCGCGGTATTCGCCACGATCGCGCGTGATGTAGTGTTCGCCGACCTCCGAGCTGCGCTCGGTCACCTTGGCTGCGAGCATCGACGAGTTCGACGCCACCAATGCGCGCAGGCTGCGCCGGTCGTGCCCGACCTGGACGAGGTGCCCGAGCAGCCGGACGGTGTTGGGCCCGGCACGCTCATGGGCCAGGCAATCCATCAACGCGCGGATTCGCAGGATGCGTTCGCGCAACTGGCGAATGCGAAACACCAGCGTGACCGACACACCGTGCTCGTCCAGGTGGGTGTAGACCGATGCGGCGGCCGCCCGGCAGGCTTCCAGCCGGGTGCGCAGCTGTTGCATGGCGCGCTCGAGGCCGACCTGCTTTTCGTCAACCGTATCCGGGTGTGCGTCTCGCACGATCTGGGCCGCCAAACGCAGATGGTCCACATCTGCCGCCAGGGCATGGAATGGTGCGTTTTCACGCGCCGCAGCGCTCATGCGCAGGCGCATTTCAGACGCGAACCCATTGGCGCGCACCTGGCTGGTGCAGATGGTGATGGCCTCCGGGATGGCCTGCGCCCAGGATTCTGCGGCATGCTCCCGGGTGGCGCTCGGCTCGTGTTCAGTCGGTTGCAGGACATCCGCCAACCCCTCTACCAGCGTGTCGTCGATCGCGAGCAGCCATTGGGCGTCAAAGCGACTGCAGAAGACGAGGGAGAACAACTCCGCTGCGTCCGCCGTTTCCGGTGTCGAGGGCAAGAGCCGCAGGCGCAGGCGTTCGGCGAATTCGCTGATGAAGGCGTTGCGGGTCGAGAATCCATAGTCGGCCAGGAAGACGGCGATGTCGAGCGGCTCGCTCACTGCGCACCAAAGTGCCTGCAGCCGGTATCTCGCTTCGGCCTGGGTGCGCAGCGCATCGACCAACAAGGTGACGCGGGCCACCGCGGCCGGCACAGAACCGCCATCACCCCTGATCCAGGCGACCAGATCATGCAGCCAGACATGGCGCGCCACTAACCCGGCCTGCGGGTCCAGCGCGTCCAGCAGACGGGTGAGATCGGGCATCTGCGCGCGCGGCCCGGGCGTCAGTGCAGGGTGCGCGACCCGCCGCTCTCGCTCAAGGCATCCAGCACAAATATGGGCACGTCTACATCGAACTTCTCGCCATCCTCCGCCACGCAGAAAAAACTGCCATGCATGGTTCCGGTGGGGGTGCGCAAGCGCGTGCCGCTGGTGTATTCGAACTTTTCTCCGGGTTTGAGCAGCGGCTGGTGCCCAACCACACCCAGCCCCTTGACCTTTTCGGTGTGGCCCGTGGCATCGTTCACGTTCCAGGTGCGCGAGATCAGCTGCGCCGTCACGCTGCCGGTATTGGTGATCGTGATGGTGTACGAAAACACAAAATGGGCGTGGGCCGGCGACGACTGGTCGGGCAGAAAGCGGGGCGCGACTTCGACGCGGAACTGGTACTTGGCCATGGCCCCATCGTACCTGCGAAAATGCGCTGTCGATCTTCCACCTTTTCAAACCCCTGCCGCCATGACCTTCCGTATCGCGCCATCCCTGCTCTCGGCTGATTTCGCCCGCCTGGGCGAGGAGGTGCGCGCGGTGGTGGCGGCGGGCGCCGACTGGATCCATTTTGATGTGATGGACAACCACTATGTGCCCAACCTCACCTTCGGGCCCATGGTGTGTTCGGCGCTTCGTTCACACGCCGTGGCCGCCGATGGTGCGCGGGTACCGATCGATGTGCATCTGATGGTGCAACCGGTGGACGCGCTGGCCAACGCCTTTGCCGAGGCCGGCGCCGACATCATCAGTTTTCACCCGGACGCCAGCGCCCATGTGCACCGCAGCATCCAGGCCATTCGGTCTGCGGGATGCCGGGTCGGGCTGGTGTTTAATCCGGCCGAATCACTGGACGTACTGGACTGGGTCATCGACGACATCGACCTGATCCTGGTGATGAGCGTCAACCCGGGATTTGGTGGCCAGGGATTTATCGACTCCGCTCTGCGCAAGGTGCAGGCTGCGCGCCGGCGTATCGATGCCAGCGGACGGGATATCCGGCTGGAGGTCGACGGCGGCATCAAGGTCGACAACATCCGCCGCGTGGCGGACGCCGGTGCCGACACGTTTGTGGCCGGCAGTGCCATTTTTGGCCAGACTGACTATGCGCAGGTCTTACAGCGCATGCGTGGCATGCTGGCCTGATGCAGGCGTTTGCGCAGTTGTTGAACCGGAAGGCCGCACGTGATTACCGAACTTGAATTCAAGAGCCTTGCCGCCCAGGGCTTCAACCGCATTCCCTTGATGGCCGAGGCCTTTGCCGACCTCGAAACGCCGCTCTCGCTGTACCTCAAACTGGCCTTTGCCAAGGGTGGCGGCAGGTACAGTTTTTTGCTCGAGTCGGTGGTGGTGGGGGGCGAACGCTTCGGACGTTACAGTTTTATCGGCCTGCCCGCCCGCACCCTGCTGCGCACCCGTGGTTTCGGGCCGGAGGTGTTGACCGAAGTGGTGACGGATGGTGTGGTGACCGAAACCAGCACCAGCAACCCGCTGGATTTCATCGCGGCCTACCAAAAGCGCTTCAAGGTCGCGCTGCGGCCGGGCTTGCCGCGTTTTTGCGGCGGCCTGGCGGGTTACTTCGGGTATGACACGGTGCGATATATCGAAAAGAAGCTTGTCGCCAGTTGTCCTCCCGACACCCTGGGCTGCCCGGATATCCTGTTGTTGCAGTGTGAAGAACTGGCAGTAATCGACAACCTGTCGGGCAAGTTGTATCTGATCGTGTACGCAGACCCGGGTCAGGGCGAGGCCTACAGTAACGCCAAGAAGCGCCTGCGCGATCTCAAGGAGCAGCTGAAATACTCGGTCAGTGCACCGGTGGTCAAGCCGACCCAGACCTACCCGGTGGAGCGGGAGTTCGCCAAGGCCGACTACATCGCCGCGGTGGAGCGTGCCAAGCGCCTGATCGAGGCCGGTGATGTGATGCAGGTGCAGGTCGGCCAGCGCATCAAGAAGCGTTACACCGAGTCGCCGCTGTCCTTGTACCGGGCATTGCGCTCCTTGAACCCTAGTCCCTACATGTATTACTACCACTTCGGAGACTTCCATGTGGTGGGTGCCAGTCCGGAGATTCTGGTGCGCCAGGAGCAAACCGGGCTGGGTCAAAAAGTGACGATCCGGCCGCTCGCCGGAACCCGGCCGCGCGCCGCGACGCCCGAGCTGGATGCCGTGGCGGAGCGTGAACTGGTGAACGACCCGAAGGAGCGTGCCGAACACGTGATGTTGATCGATCTGGCGCGCAACGATATCGGACGCATCGCCAGGACCGGCACGGTGAAAGTCACAGAAGCGTTTGCGGTCGAGCGCTACAGCCATGTGATGCATATCGTGAGCAACGTCGAAGGGCTGCTGCAGGACGGCATGGCCAGCATGGATGTGCTCAAGGCAACCTTCCCTGCCGGCACCTTGACCGGGGCACCGAAGGTACATGCGATGGAGTTGATCGATCAGCTCGAGCCCAGCAAGCGCGGGCTGTACGGTGGCGCCTGCGGATATTTGAGTTATGCCGGCGACATGGACGTGGCCATTGCCATCCGCACGGCCATCGTGAAGGATGGCACCCTGTATGTGCAGGCCGCCGCTGGTGTCGTGGCCGATTCGGTGCCGGAGCTCGAATGGCGCGAGACCGAGGCCAAGGCGCGTGCCCTGCTGCGCGCGTCGGAACTGGTCGAGGAGGGGCTGGAATGAGCACTGCACGACTGCGCTTGTTGATGATCGACAACTACGACAGCTTCACCTACAACATCGTCCAGTATTTTGGCGAGCTGGGGGCGGATGTCGAGGTGTTTCGCAACGACGAAATCACGCTGGAGGGCATTGCCGCCCGCAAGCCGGACCGGCTGGTGGTGTCGCCGGGGCCCTGCTCACCAGCCGAAGCCGGCATCTCGGTGGCTGCGATCGCGCATTTCATGGGCAAGATGCCCATCCTCGGCGTGTGCCTGGGGCACCAGAGTATCGGCGCCGCGCTCGGTGGCCGGGTGGTGCGTGCGCAGCAACTGATGCACGGCAAGACCAGCCGCATCAGCACCACGCAGGTTGGAGTGTTTGCCGGTTTGCCGCCGCACTTTACCGTCAACCGCTACCACTCGCTGGCGATCGAACGGGCAAGTTGCCCGGCTGTGCTGGACATCACTGCCTGGACGGATGACGGTGAAATCATGGGTGTGCGCCATAACGCCCTGCCACAACAGGTTCGGTTGGAGGGCGTACAGTTTCACCCGGAGTCCATCCTCACCGAGCATGGCCATGCGATGCTGAAGAACTTCCTCGATTGATTTGACTGCAACGGCGCTGGCACGTACCAGCGCATAAGGAGAACACTATGGGATCCGTGGTTGATTTGCGCAGTGACACCGTGACCCGTCCTACACCCGGGATGCGGGATGCCATGCATGTGGCGCCCCTGGGCGACGACGTGTTCGGTGACGATCCGAGTGTGAACGCCCTGCAGGACAAGCTGGCTGCCATGTTGGGGTTCGAGGCCGCGTTGTTCATGCCCACCGGCACCCAAAGCAACCTGTGCGCCATCCTCAGCCATTGTCAGCGTGGTGACGAATACATCGTTGGTCAATTCCAGCACAGCTACCGCTGGGAGGGTGGCGGCGCCGCCGTGTTTGGCAGCGTGCAGCCGCAGCCGCTGGAGCACCAGAGTGACGGATCATTGGCGTTGGCCGATATCGAGGCTGCCATCAAGCCCGACGATGCCCATTACGCGGTGACCCGGCTGCTGGCATTGGAGAACACATTGGGTGGCAAGCTGATGCCGTTTTCCTACCTGCAACAAGCGACCAGCCTGGCGTCGTCCAGGGGCCTGGCCCGGCATCTGGACGGGGCGCGCCTGTTCAACGCCGCCACCGCGCAGGCGGCTCAGACCGGTGCCGATGTGCGCACCGAGGCGCGGCGCATCGCCCAGTGTTTCGACAGTGTGTCGGTGTGCCTGAGCAAAGGCCTGGGCGCCCCGGTGGGCTCCGTGCTGTGTGGCAGCAGCGCCTTGATCCGGCGCGCTCTTCGGGTCCGAAAGATGGCAGGTGGCGGCATGCGCCAGGCTGGCGTGCTGGCGGCAGCTGGCAGTTACGCACTCGATCACCATGTCGATCGCTTGCGTGATGACCATGCACTGGCGAGTCATCTGGCGTCGGGATTGCAGGCCATCAGCGGCCTGGTGGTAGAGCAGCCGCACTCCAATATCGTGTTCGTCGATCTGGTGGGTGCGGCGCGCGAGCGCGCCAGCGGCCTGTTGCCCTACCTCAAGAGCCACGACGTGTTGACCAGTCATGCCGAGTCAAGCGGACTGTACCGGTTGCGGTTTGTGACCCACCTCGATGTTGATCGCGCCGGTATTGACCGTGCGGTCGGATTGATGCGCAAGTTTTTTGCCGGTACCACCCACTGAGCAAACCACAGGAAACCCCATGCCAAACCGCCACCAGATCAGCCCGCAGGAAGCCCTGACCCGCACCATCGAACACCGCGAGATATTCCATGACGAAATGCTGCATGTGGTGCGGCTCATCATGGGCGGCGAGTTGTCGCCGGTCATGATGGCGGCCCTCATCACCGGCTTGCGTGTGAAAAAGGAAACGATTGGCGAAATCACGGCGGCAGCGCAGGTGATGCGCGAGTTCTCGACCAAGGTGCTTGTGGCGGACAAGACCCATCTGGTGGACATCGTGGGTACCGGAGGGGACGGTTCGCACACCTTAAACATATCCACCTGCTGCATGTTCGTGGCCGCTGCGGCTGGCGCCAAGGTCAGCAAACATGGCGGACGCAGCGTCAGCAGCAAGAGCGGCAGTGCCGACGTGATGGAGGCGCTGGGAATCAACATCCATCTGTCGCCGGAGCGCATCGCGCAGAACATCACGCAGGTGGGCATCGGCTTCATGTTCGCCCCGAACCACCACCCGGCGATGAAGAACGTGGCGCCGGTGCGCAAGGAGCTGGGCATCAAGACCATCTTCAACCTGCTGGGGCCACTCACCAACCCGGCCGGTGCACCCAACATCCTTATGGGTGTGTTCCACCCGGACCTGGTCGGTATCCAGGTGCGTGCCCTGCAGCGCCTGGGCACGGAACACGCCGTGGTGGTCTATGGCAAGGACGGCATGGACGAGGTAAGCCTGGGCGCAGCCACCCTGGTCGGTGAACTGCGCAACGGCGAGATCACCGAATACGAAATCCACCCGGAAGACTTCGGCATGGTGATGGCCAGCAATCGCGCCCTGAAAGTGGAAACCGCCGAGCAGTCGAAGGCAATGTTGCTCAGTGTGCTGGACAACGAGCCTGGTGCCGCCAAAGATATCGTGATCCTGAACGCCGGCGCCGCGCTGTATGCCGCCAACGTGGCGGACTCCATCGCCAGCGGCGTCAAACTCGCGCGCCAGGCGATCGAATCGGGCGCGGCGAAGGCGAAATTGGCCCAGTTGGTGGCGGCCAGCGCCCAGGTGGCAGGCTGATACCGATTCGCGTTCACCTCACTGCCAGAACTGCACCGCTGTTCGCCTCAGGCCCGCACCACCGCACCAGCCCGCGCGTCGAGCCCGATATAGACGACCTCATCGGGTTGGAGGTCGCGGTCCACATCCGAGTCGATGACCAGCATGTCGCCGAACTCGGTGTTCACGTTGTGCTCCAGGTGTGTGCCCAGGTAGGCCGTTTTGAGCAATTTGCCCTGGATGCTCGGCGATGCTGGTTGCTCGCGGTGCAGGCTCAGGCGCTGCGGTCGCACGGCAAACAGTGCGGCACCACTCACATTGCTGCTGTGTAGTGGCAGACGCAGACTGCCAGCCACGAACACCTGGATCGCGCCTTCACTGCGCACCTCGCCGCTGATCAGGTTGGCGTCTCCGATGAAATCGGCAAGAAAGCGGTCGGCCGGTTGTTCGTACAACTCGCGCGGTGTGCCGATCTGCGCGATACGTGCGTTGGACATCACGATCACCCGGTCCGACACCGCCAGCGCCTCGGACTGGTCGTGCGTGACATACACCACCGTCAGCCCGAGCGACTGCTGCAAGCCGCGTATGTCGTCCCGCACCTTGCGCCGCAGTTTGGCGTCCAGGTTGGACAGAGGCTCGTCAAAGAGCAGCACTTGGGGCTCCAGCACGAGAGCACGGGCCACCGCGACGCGTTGCTGCTGGCCGCCGGACAACTCGGTGGGAAGGCGTAGCTCGAGACCGGCCAGACCCACCAGCCCCAGCTTTGCGCGTGCCTGTACATGGGACTCGGCCTTGCGCATGCCACCGGCCTGCAGCCCGTAGGCCACGTTGTCGATCACATTGAGGTGGGGAAACAGCGCGTACGACTGGAACACCATGCTCACGTCGCGCTCCGACGCTGCCAGCCGGGTGACGTCCTTGCCGCCGATCAGCACCCGCCCGCCGCTGGCGGAGTCCAACCCGGCGATCATGCGCAAGGTGGTGGTCTTGCCGCAACCCGAGGGTCCAAGCAGGGTCACCAGGGTGCCGGCCTCGACCGTGAAACTGACCCTGTCCACGGCCGTGAAGTCACCAAACGTCTTGCTGACGTTCTCGAACACGACATCGGCTGCCTGCACTGCCATCAATGTGCTCCTTGTAACAGATCGGTTGTATTGCCGGTGCGCCGGCCCAGTTTGCGTTCGCCCACACCGACCTTGATCAGGCCAATGACCAGCAGCATGAAGATGATCAGCAAGGTCGAGTAGGCGATGGCCAGGGCATATTCGCCGACTTCAACGCGCCCGACGATGTAGGCGGTGGCCATGTTGTATTCGGCGCTGACCAGGAAGATCACCGCGCTGACGGCCGTCATGGCATGCACGAAACTGAACACCAGCGTGGCCACGATGGCGGGGCGCAGCAGTGGCAGGATGATGCGGCGCAATGTGTAGGCGCTACCCGCACGCAGCGTCAGCGAGGCTTCGTCCAGGCTCTTGTCGAGCTGGCTCAGGGCCGCCATACCGGCGCGTACGCCCACCGGCATGTTGCGAAATACGAAGCAGATCACCAGAATCAGGCCGGTGCCTGTCAGCTCGAACGGCGGCACATTGAAGGCCACGATATAGGCGATGCCGATCACTGTGCCGGGTATGGCAAAACTCAACATGGTCATGAATTCGAAGCTGCGCCGGCCGACAAACTGCTGCCGCGCGACCACATAGGCGGTGAGCAGGCCGATGGCGGTTGTCAAGGGGGCCGCAATGGCAGATACCGCCACAGTGGTGAAGAAACTGTCCCAGGCCGAACCGGTCCAGTGCACGCCGCGCTCGCCCCATTCGACCAGAAAGCCGGTGCGAAAATGCGCCAGCGTCGGCTCGAAATCGCCGCGCCCGATGTCCAGCACGAAGCCGCCGATCAAAATCAGCAGGTACAGCACGGCGGTGAAAAAAGCCCATGGCAGCGCAGTCGCGTAACACAGGGCCGACACGCGTTTGGGCAGCGGCGTGGGCAGTCCGCCATCGCCCTTGCCGGTTACCGTGACATAGGACGCGCGGCCGAGCCAACGCTGTTGCAGCCAGAACGCGCCCAGCGTGAATACGAGCAATATCAAGGCCAGGATGGCCGCCCGACCGGGGTCATTCTGTGCACCTGCTACCGCAAAGAAGATCTTGGTCGACAACACTTCAAAATTGCCGCCCAAGACCAGCGGATTGCCAAAATCCGCCAGGCTTTCGACAAAACCCAGCAGACAGGTGTTGGCAACGCCGGGTCGCAGCAGCGGCCAGGTCACATTGCGAAAGGTATGCCAATGGGTGGCGCGCAATGTCTGGGACGCTTCTTCCAGCGTCGGGCTGACGCCCTGGATGACGCCCAGCATGATCATGAACGCCAGCGGGGTCTGTGACAGCAGCTGCGAAATCAGCACCCCCGGCAGACCATAGATCCAGCGTGATGGCTCGATTCCGAACCAGCTCTCCAGCCAGACCGTCACCATGCCGGTACGGCCGAACAACACGATCATGGATAACGCGATCACGAACGGCGGAGTGATGATCGGCAGAATCGACAGCACCTGCAGGCTCTTGCGCCAGCGAAAGCCCGAACGCAGTGCGAGCAGTGCGAACGCCAGCCCGAGCAGTGTGCTGAGTGCGCCGGCCAGTGCGGCCAGAAAAAGCGAATTCCAGGCGACGCCGCAGTTGGTGCCGCCACCCAGGCAGCCCAGGCCCCAGATGTCGGGAGCGGACAGGCGTTCCCAGGCCAACGCGAGGTTCAATACACCCGCGTTGTCCGTGAATGCCGACCAGAGCACCCGGCACACCGGGAAAAACACGAACATAGCCACCAGCAGGCCGATGGTCCAGACTGCACCAGAGATGAATCCATCGCCGCGGAACTTGCCCATGGCGGCAATGCCTTGGGACAACAGTACGACGAACACGCCCAGCGCCATGTAGCCGCCAGCGCCCAGGCCGGGCTGGCCCTGGCCGACAGTGCCAAAAACACCGAACCAGGCCCAATCCAGCCCGCGCATGCCGACGGCGAAACCTTGAAGGAAGATCCAGCCGAGGCCGAACAGCGCACCAGCAGTGATGACTCGGCCACGCCAGATTGAACCGGGCGGCAAGCGCCAGCCGACAAAAACCGCGAGCCATCCCAAGGCGGCAGGTGCCAGCCACCAGCGATCACCAGCCAGCGCCAGCGACAATGCCGGACCGTTTACACGTTCGCCGTACCATGGCAGGACGGCCAGGGCCAGCAGCCCAAGCGCCAGCAGAACCGGAATGGTGTAGTTTGTCTTTACCGAAACGCCAGCAGGCCTGCTACCAGGCGCTGTGCGGGCCGTCACTTCGGCAGCGACTTCACATCCTTGTCCCACTTGGCAAGCAGGCGCCGGCGCTCAGCGGACGAACCATACTTCTTGAAGTCGTAGTCGATGAGTTTGATTTCCTTCAACTTGGGTGCCTCCGGCGGCGTCACGGCATTCTTGTTCGATGGCACCTGGAACGATTTTGCGTTGGCACCCAGGATCTGGATCTGTGCGCCGAGGGCAAAGTCAACCCATTTCTTGGCGTTCTCCATGTTGCGCGCACCTTTGACGATGCTCATGGAGCCAATCTCGTAGCCGGTGCCTTCACACGGAGCCACCACCACCAGCGGTGCACCGGTGACGGCCTGCGAAACGCCGTCGTGCATGAAGGTGATGCCGACCAGGGACTCGCCGATGGCCGCCGCGCGTGCTGGCGCCGCGCCTGACTTGGTGTACTGGTTCACATTCTTGTGCAGCGCCTTCATGTAGTCGAAGGCCTTGTCTTCACCCATCAGTTGAACCATGGTGGCTAACATGGTGTACGACGTTCCCGAAGAGTTCGGGTCGGCCACCTGGATCTCGTTCTTGAATGCCGGCTTGATCAGATCAGCCCAGCACTTGGGTGGCGGGATGCCCTTTTTCTCAAGTGCCGGTTTGTTGTAGCTGAACCCCAGGGCACCGGAATAAATGCCGACGGTCTTGTAACCGGACTGTACCGCCTGGCGCACCGCCCAGTCCTGCAGTTCGCCAAGTTTGGGGGATTTGTAGGACTCGGTCAGGTTCTCTTCGGCGGCCTGCAGATGCGGGTCGCCAGTGCCACCCCACCACACGTCACCTTTCGGGTTGGCTGCTTCGGCCTTGATCTGGGCATACACCTCTCCGCTGCTCTTGCGTGTCATCGACACCTTGATGCCGGTGGTCTTTTCGAACACCGCCACCATGGGGCGGCACCACTCTTCCTGCACGCTGCAATAGACCACCAATTCGTTGGTGTTGGCGAACGCCACGCCGGACAAACTGCCGGCTGCGGCCAAGGAGACGGACAGCAGGGTTTTGGTGACTGATTTCATTGAGATCTCCTTGGAAAGACGGGCCGGTTCGGCGGGTAGTAAAGGCCACGAATACATGACACTGGTGCGATACCAGCATATCGGTTACGGCAGCAATCCGATACTAGTTAAAACACTTAGCCTATCGGCCAGCGCGGCATTGGTCACCAACACCTCGTTGCCGACGCGCACGCCATCCCGGCCCCAGAAATCATTGACGCGGCCCCCAGCTTCGGTCACCAGCAGCAGACCGGCCGCCACATCCCAGGCGTTGATGTGTGACTCTACGTAGCCCTCGGTCCGGCCGGCTGCCACATAGGCCAGCCCGAGAGAACCGGAACCGGCGCGCCGCACCGAGCAACCGGCGTGTGCGGCTTTGCCCACCATGTCCAGGTAAGTTGCCACCGGTATTCGGGTCGACCAGCCAACTTCAACGGTGGCGGCGGTCAGGTCGGCGATGTTGCTGACCTGCGTGCGTTTGCCGTTGAGCCAGGCGCCCTTGCCGCGTTCGGCGACATAAAGCTCGTCGTGCATCGGCTCATAGATCGCGCCAGCGTCGATCCGCCCGTTGACCATCAGTCCGAGCGAGATGCAGAAATGCGGTATCTGGCGCGCAAAGTTGGCTGTGCCGTCGATCGGATCGACGATCCACAGGCGCGCCGTGTCCACCGCACCCCCGCCTTCTTCACCCAACACGCCGTCACCCGGGAATCGTCGCGCGATCTCCTCACGCACGAACTGCTCTACCGCGCCGTCGGTCACCGTCAGGTAGTCCTGCTGCCCCTTCAGCGAGTAGGCCGGGCGATCCGGTGCATCAAATGCAGTGCGCATCATGGCGCCAGCGGTGCGCACAATGGCTTCAATCGAATTCATCAGTTCTGTCATGGGCAGCCTCTGGGGTCTGGGGAAAGTGTGATTGCACGCGCGTCAGCGCAGCATCCACTCGTGCACGGGATCGTTACGAAACACCCACAGGCGGTTCGGGCCTGCCATCACATTGAGGTAATACACGTCATAACCGTGCGGCGCCACCACCGGATGGTAACCACGCGGCACCATCACCACGTCATGGTCCTCGACTGCGCAGGCCTCATCGATTGATCGGTCGTCGGTGTAGACACGCTGGAACGCAAAACCCTGGGGTGGATGCAGTCGGAAATAGTAGGTCTCCTCCAACTGCGTTTCGTGTGGTGGTGTCTCGCTGTCGTGTTTGTGCGGCGGGTAACTCGACGAATGCCCGGCCGGCGTGATCACCTCCACCACCAGCAGGCGGGCCGCGCCCGGGTCGTCATGCGGCAGGATGTCGCACACATAACGCGTGTTGCTGCCCTTGCCGCGCACGCTGCGGCGCATGCCGGCCGGGTCAATCTGGCGCACCGGGTGGGCCTGTTCTCCCGCTGGCGCGAAACACAGCGCCAGTTCGGCTGGCCGTCGCGCCGTGATGGAAACGGACTGTTCAGCTGGCGAATACACCGCGGCCGGCGAGACCGGATCAAACACGCTGTCGCGTGTGCCCAGGCCAGAAAATGTCTGGCCACCCACGGTGATGTCGACTGTGCCACTGAGCACGACGATGCACAGTTCACATGTGCCAGAGTTGAGGGATTCGGTTTCGTCCGTGTCGAGGCGGATTGCCCTGAACCCCACAAAGCTCCAGCCGGCGATCTCTGGCGTCACGCTGACAATTTCGCGGCCCTGGGCGGCGGCTTTTGCCTGCAAGTAGCTGGTCATTTCATGGCCTCCGATGTGGTGCGTTCAATGTTTCCCGGCGGCGCTTTTGCCATCCAGACCGTCCACGATGCGGCGCAGCGTCTGGTAGCCGAGGCTGGCATAGCGGTAACTTGGCGCAACGGTCGGGTCCTGCTCGGCTTCCACCACCAACCAGCCCACATAGCCGGCCTTGTGCAAGGTGGATAACACGGCGTCATAGTCGATCACGCCGTCTCCCGGCACGGTGAAGGTGCCATTGAGAACACCGGTGAGAAAACTCCAGCCCTCGTTGCGTGCCTGGGCAATGACGCTTGGCCGCACATCCTTGCAATGCACATGCACGACACGCTGTACGTGCCGCTGCAGCAGCGCGACGACGTCACTGGCACCACCATACCAGGCATGCCCGGTGTCGAACAGCAGCCCAACATGCTGCGCTTCGGTGGCTGCCATCAGCTGGTCGATATCCTGCGGTGATTCGACATAGGCACCCATGTGGTGGTGGTAGGCCAAGGTGATGCCGTAGCGCTGCTGCAGATGCGAGCCGAAGCTGTTGAGTTTGGCGCCGTAGGTCGTCCACTGCGCCTGGTCCCGAAATCGCGGTCGCCGCCCCAATGGCGTTGCGATCTGGCCCTGGATGGTGTCGGCGCACTCGCCGTAGACCACCACCGTGGCACCATTGAACCGGAGTTTTGCCATGTGTCCGGCACAACGCGCCATTTCCGCATCCACCGTGTCGGCGGCCAGAAAGCCCGAATACCAACCGGAGACACAGGCCAGGTCGAACTCGGCAAGTTTGGCCTGTAACGACGGTCCGTCCTGCGGAAACTTGTTGCCGAGCTCGAACCCTGCGTAACCAATGTCACGGCCTTCGGCGAGTGCCGTTTCCAGCAGCGTTTCGCCACCCAGGGACGGCAGGTCATCGTTCATCCAGCTGATCGGGTTGATGCCGATGCGCACGTTCCAGCTCATGAATTCTGTTCCTTCTTTGCGATCAGGTAGGCGGCGTGGGCGGCCCGCACTTGCGGGCGCAGCGATACCTCGGGAATCGCCACCTCCCACCAGCAGCCACCGTCGTCCGTGGTGCGGCTGTGGGTGGTGTTGATGACAATCACCTGGGTATGGCTGGCGCCGCGCGCCACCCGCATGGCCTGGCGCAATTCGGTGATGTCGTGCACCAGAACGCCGCCCGCTCCCAGGCTGCGCGCATGCGTGGCGAAGTCAATGGCCGGCAAGGTGCCCGTCGCAGCAACGCAGTCGACCAGCATGTTGTTGAATGGCGCACCTCCGCAGGCGCTCTGCAGGCGCTGTATGCAGCCAAAGCCCCGGTTGTCGAGAACCACGATGATGAGTTTGAGCCCCAGCATCACGGAAGTGGCGATCTCCGAATTCATCATCAGGTAGGAACCATCGCCCACCATGGCGATCACCTCCTGTTGTGGCCGGGCCATCTTCACGCCCAGCGCGCCGGCAATCTCGTAGCCCATGCAGGAGTAGCCGTACTCCACGTGGTAGTTGCCTGGTGCAGCGGCGCGCCACAGCTTGTGCAGCTCGGCTGGCAGGGTGCCGGCGGCACAGACCACCACGTCGTGCGTGGCGCTGCAGGCGCTCGATTCGCGCACGGCGCCGATCACGTCGGCGTCGTAGGGCAGCACACCCGCTTCTGCTGGCGCGCCCCGGGTCAGTTCATCTACCCGTTGCACCCAGTGCTTGGCCTGTTCCCGCGCCGTTGTGCTCCACGCGGGGTTGCATTGCCAGCCAGCCAGCGCCTGCGTCAGTTGCTCCAGGGCGGTGCGTGCATCGGCCACCAGCATGACCGCGCCCAGTCTGCCAGCGTCGAGTGCTTGCACGTTCACGCCCAGGATACGTGCACTGCCAAACAGGCTGTGTGAACCGGTGGTGAAGTCCTGCAGCCTCGTGCCCAGGGCCAGCACCAGGTCTGCCGAACGGGCCAGGTCGTTGGCCGCAGGCGAGCCGGTGACGCCGATGGCACCCAGGTTCAGTGGATGGTCCCACGCCAGGCTGCTCTTGCCGGCCTGGGTTTCAGCTACCGGTATTGCGTGTTGCCGCGCGAACTGCGCCAGAGTGTCCCAGGCCTGGCTATACAACACGCCACCGCCGGCGATGATCAGGGGCCGCTTTGCGTTGCGCAACAGATGCGCTGCGTCGTGCAATTGCGTTTGGTCTGGCGGCGGGCGGCGAAACCGCAGCACTTGCGGCTCGAGGAATCGCGCCGGGCAATCAAAAGCCTGGGTCTGCACATCTTGCGGCAGTGCCAGGCACACCGGACCGCAGGTGGCAGGGTCGGTCATCACGCTGATGGCACGCGGCAAGGCAGACAGGATTTGTTCGGGCCGCGCGATGCGGTCGAAGTAACGCGTCACGGGTCGAAATGCATCATTCACGCTCACGTCGCCTTGCGAAAAATCCTCCAGCTGCTGCAGCACCGGTTCGGGAGCGCGAGAGGCAAACACGTCCCCCGGCAGCAGCAGCACCGGCAGCCGGTTCACATGCGCCAGCGCAGCGGCCGTGAGCAGGTTGGTCGCGCCCGGCCCGATAGAGCTGGTCACCGCCATCATGCGCTGGCGAAAGTGGGCCTTGGCGAACGCTATCGCCGCATGCGCCATGGCCTGTTCGTTGTGCGCCCGCCACGTCGGCAGAGCAGCCCGTTCAGCCCATAAGGCTTCCCCGAGGCCGGCGACGTTGCCGTGGCCGAAAATGCCGAACACCCCGGCACAGTAGGCCTGCACAGTGCCGTCCGCCATTTCGACGCGCAGCGCGCTCAGGTGTTTGGCCAGGGCCTGGGCCATGGTGAGTCGCAGCGTAGTCACAACAGCGCGATCCTAGGTGTTTCGATGGTGGTCAAGCGGACGTAGTATGGCGCGCACGCCACGCTGCCACCAGTGTAGAGAAGTTCTGCGCCACGCCTGCCACCAGCGCCTGGTCGTCGATCTCGCCTGCCAGCCAGCGCGCCGACGGTTGCGCCCAGATGCTGCGCCCGACCATGAAGCCGCGGACTATGGGGTTGCGCGCCAGGCGAAAACTCTCGGCCAGATGTGCCAGTGGCTGGTTCAAGCCCAGGATCACCACGCCACGGCAATGCGGGTCGCGGCGCCGGATCAGCGTGGCCAGACTGTCCCAGCCGCCGGCAGCCATGGGCGCGAGTTTCCACCACTCCGGCTGGATACCGATGTTGTACAGGCGCTGCACTGCGCGCACCACGTCGGTATCCTCGCAGCCGACGGCACAGCTGCCAGGCGGGCTGATGATCTCCATCAGAAGCTCGTGCCCGCTGGCGCGGGTGGCCTGCCACAACTCGAGCAGTTTGTGCTCCTGCGCCAGCCGCAGGTCAACCGGGTCGTCGGGGTGGTAGTGCACCAGGCACTTGACAACTTGTTCGGTGGGCCAATGCAGCAGGTCGCTGCCAATGGACAGGGTGCCGTCAAAGCGCAGCGGCCGCGAGCCCGGCAACTCGACCGGTCGCCCCACCCACCAGCCGCGTCCGGTCGCTGCGGCCAGCGCGTCGGCTCCGTAGTCGCCGCCGTCGATCAATACGCCGATCTGTCCGCCCAGCTTCTGTTTGGCCGCTACCCGGGCGGCGCTGTCAAGCAACAGCTTCTTGAGGGTGTGCAGGCGCTGCTCTGGCGCGCCACACTGGCGCGCCAGATCAAAGAACTGGCTGCGGTGGTCAAACGCCAGCACATGCAGCTCGCCCCAGCGCACACGCGGCACACTGGTGCGGTGCAGATGCGCCAGATGCAGGTCGGCGGCTACACGCGGCTTGCGCTGGCTGCTGAACCAGTGGTCCAGCTCGGCCGGTGTCGGCATGGCGGGCGCACAGGCATGGCGTGAGACCACGATGGCGCCACAGGCGTTTGCCAGTTGCGCCGCCTGCTCGAATCCCTTGCCTTGCAGCAGGCCGGTCAGCAGGCCGGCAGCAAACGCATCACCGGCCCCCAGCACGTTCATGACCTCCACGCGCTCGCCCTGCACGGTCAACGCGTCTGCCAGGCGCGCGGGCACCGCGTCGGGAATAAAGCAACAACCTGCGGCACCCAGTTTGACCACCAGCGCCGCCTGCGTGGCGGCACGCACTGAGCGCAACGAGGCCAACAGGTCGTTGGGCACTCCGCCTGCAATCAGGAACTCCTCCTCGGTGCCGATCAACAAGTCGAACTCGGGCAACACCAGCTGCAGGCGCTGCGTTACTTCGGTGTTGGCCACAAAACGGGTTGCTCCGTCGCCGCGTTTGGTCAGCCCCCACAACACCGGCCGGTAGTCGATGTCCAATACCCGCAGCACCTGGTGCCGGGCTGCATAAGCCAGCGCCTGGCGCGAAGCGGCGCGCACGGTGTCGGCACTCAAATGGGTGCCGGTAATGAGCAGGGCCCGGCAACGCGCGATAAAGCCCTCGTCGATCAGGCTGGCGTCGAGTGCCATATCGGCGCAGTTTTCGCGGTAGAACAGCAAAGGAAAGGTGTCGCGGTCCTTCAGACCCAACAACACCAGCCCGGTGAGGCGCTGTGGATCGACCTGTACCTGCGAAGTGTCGCAACCTTCGCGTTGCAGGGTCTGGGTCAGGAAGCGGCCCATCTGTTCGTCCCCCACACGCGAGACCATCGCGGCGCGCAGGCCCAGTCGCGCGGCTCCAAACGCAATGTTGGCCGAACTGCCGCCAAGATACTTGGCAAAACTCGACACATCCTCGAGGTGGGCGCCGAGTTGCTGGGCATACAGGTCAACCGCCAGCCGGCCGAGGCAGGCGAGGTCGAAGTCACGCCCCGTTGTTGATGGCAATGTGAGCGCGCGCATGGTGTGACGGCTGCATCAATCGTCGTTGTGTGCTGTCCCGACCAGTGCCGACATCAGGTAATCCATGCTGGCGCGCAGACGCACCTCGACATCCTTTGCGGTTGCGATTTCAGCCGCAAATGGCTCGAACGAAGCAACTCCCCGGTAACCGGCGCCGAGCAGATGGCGCAGTTGACCCAGGTTGTCCAGGCGGTCGGCCGGGCCCACCAGCACCCGATGGCCGTCGCGCATGTCGCAGGCTGGCAGCTTCGGGTCTTCCACACCGGAGATGTGCACCAGGCCGGTTTGGTCGGCGAAGAAACGGTCCTCGCCGGCCAGGTAGTGGTGAAAGGTGTCGTGGACCAGGGCGAAGAGGCCACTGTTGCCGCTGTCCCGCATCGCGGCAACAGCGAGCGATTTCCGCCGCATGGCGCATTCCTCAAAGCCCAATGGCTCCAGCAGGCCGGTGATGCCGTGGCCGGCCAGCAGCGGTGCCAGCCTGGTGAGCGCGCTGACAAGGTCATCGTGGCGTCGCGCCTCGCTGCGCTGGTCCTGCCTGCTGTTGGTGGGACATAGAACCAGTGACAGAGCGCCACACTGGGCTGCGTATCGGGCCAAGGCATCTGCTTCGGCTTCCCGTTCTGCATCAAACTGGTCAAATCGCTGCAAGGCATTGATGGAGCGGATGGTCAGGCCGTGGCCGGTGGCGATGGCTCCAATTTCGCCCGCACCGGTTCCGTCTTCGGTCTCCACACCGGCGAGGTCATTGCGAATTTCGATGTGGCGCACACCCAGCCGCTGCGCCATCGCGGCGAAGGCCCGAAACGGCATGGTGGAGACACTGATTCGATTGATGGAAAAAACCAGGTTGGACGGCATGGGGCGTGGGTGGTGGCTTGGGACAGGCGTCTGATAACGGATTGCCGCTTCGGACTGGTTAAAATTTCAGATGCCATGAGTCGATGGCGGTTGTCTGGACAGACCGGTTCAGTATAAATCGGCGGCGTCATGCTGGCTGCGGCGGTTGGGACGTGCCATTGCATAGATGGGCCGGCGTTCGGCACTACTCTCTTCACGGAAACATCATGAAAAATGTCGCGATCTTTGGTGCGGGCCGAATCGGCCGAATCCACGCTGCCAACATTGCCGCCCTGCCGGGAGTGCGCCTCAAGGCGGTGTGTGACCCGGTGGCAGATGCCGCGTCGCAATTGGCGCAGCAGCATGGCACGGTGGTTTGTAGCGTCGAAGAGGTGTTTGCCGACCCGACAATCGATGTGGTGGCCATTGCCTCATCCACGGCCACCCACAGTGACCTGATCAACCGCGCGGCGGCGGCCGGCAAACACATCTTTTGTGAAAAGCCGGTGGATATGTCTGTGCCGCGCGCCCAAGCCTGTGCGGCGGCTGTGTCGGCCGCTGGGGTGGCCTGCATGATCGGATTCCAGCGCCGCTTCGACCCGACTTTCAACGAGGCACGCTCGCGCCTGGACCGCGGCGAAATTGGCAACCCGGAGATGCTCATCATCACCAGCCGGGATCCGGGTGCGCCACCAGCCGATTACATCCAGGCCTCGGGAGGCATATTCCGTGACATGCTGATCCACGACTTCGACGTGTTTCGGTGGATTTTGTGCGCTGACGGTGATGCGGCGCAATGGCTTAGCGCCACCGGGTCGGTGTTGACCGATCCGGCCATTGCGGCGCTGGGCGACCACGACAGCACTGCGGTCACCATCCGCACGCGCCAGGGGCGTTTGTGCCAAATCAATACCTCGCGCCGCGCCGCCTATGGCTACGACCAGCGTTTCGAGGTGCTTGGTTCACTGGGGCTTTTGCAATGTGGCAACCACACACCATCCGAAGTCATGCAGTGGGACGCGCAGGGCATCCGCGGCGACAAGCCCGAGAACTTCTTCCTGCAGCGTTACGCTGCCGCATACCGCCTGGAGATCGCCCATTTCTTCGACTGCCTTCAATCCGGCGCTGTGTTTCGCACCACCATCGCCGACGGCGTCGCGGCCCAGCAGTTGGCCGATGCGGCGGCGCAGAGTTGCATGAGCGGTCAAGCGGTGAGTTTGTAGTCGGGCCGAAGCGCTACGATCAGCGTTTTGAACCGCTTCTTGCACCATGTCAGACATTCTCGACAAGATCGTAACCGTCAAGCGCACGGAAGTCGCCGCCGCAGTGGAGCGAAAGTCCTTGTTGGCGATGCGGGCCGACGCGGAGTCGCGTGTACTGACGCGTGACTTCACCGGCGCACTGCGCGCCTCGATGGCGCGTGGGCACAACGCTGTCATAGCGGAGATCAAGAAGGCCAGCCCGTCGCGCGGGGTGATACGGGAGCACTTCGAGCCAGCGGACATTGCCCAGTCCTACGCCGAGCATGGCGCCAGTTGCCTGTCGGTGCTGACGGACCGCCAGTTCTTCCAGGGCAGCATTGACTATTTGAAGCAGGCACGCGCATCCTGCCAGTTGCCGGTGCTGCGCAAGGATTTCATGGTGGATCCATACCAGATATACGAATCACGTGCCTGCGGCGCCGACGCCGTGTTGTTGATCGCCGCCTGCCTGGACGACGCGCAGATGCGCGACATGGAGGCGATTGCCCACAACCTCTTCATGGATGTGCTGGTGGAGGTGCACGACGCCGCTGAGCTGGAGCGCGCACTGCGCCTGAAAACGCCCTTGATAGGTATCAACAACCGCAATCTGCGCACTTTTGAGGTGTCTCTGGAGACTACCTTGTCATTGCGTGCAGCGGTTCCGGCCGAGCGCATTCTCGTGACCGAAAGTGGCATATTGACGCAGCCGGATGTGCAGCGCATGACCGACGCCGACGTGCGCGCATTTCTGGTCGGGGAGGCATTTATGCGCGCCGATGACCCTGGTGTGGCGATGTCGCAGTTGTTCTCCCTGGGCTGATGTTTGGGCAACAGCAGCAACTGACACGGTGGGAGCCTTCGGGCTGGCCGGTGGCCGATGACTGGCATCATTGCGTCACAGCATTTTTTGGCGGGCCGTCCGGAGCTGCACTGGGCCGATTTATGGCGGGTCGCATCGATAACGGTGCGGTCATTTTCCCGCCGCAGCCGCTGCGCGCCTTGCAGTTGACGCCTTGCTCCGGCGTACAGGTGCTGATCCTGGGGCAGGATCCCTACCATGGGGCCGGGCAGGCCAACGGCCTGGCATTTTCTGTCGCTGCGGGGGTCAGGGTGCCGCCGTCGCTACGCAATATCTATGCCGAAGTTGACCGTGGGCATGTAGTGCGCCCAGAATGGACCGGCACCGCGAGCGCGTCCCCGCGCAATGGCGATCTTGTTGCTTGGGCACGCCAGGGGGTGTTGTTGCTCAACACCGCGCTGACTGTGGAGGACGGCCAGCCTGGATCCCACACGAATGTTGGTTGGGAAGTGCTTACTGACGAAATTATCGAGCAATTGTTGAATTTTGACCGCCCTCTGGTCTGTATGTTGTGGGGCGCGCATGCGCAGCGCAAACGTGGCTTGATGGCGCGTCGGGCCGGCAATGCGCCGCTGTTGGTGTTGCAAGCCAACCACCCGTCGCCGCTGTCTGCGCGTCGTCCGCCGGTGCCGTTTTTGGGTTGTGGGCACTTTGAGGCGGCGAATGACTTCCTGCGTGCCCATGGCGTGCCAGGGATCCAGTGGTGAACCGCCGGCGTTCGGGCCGCAATGTGAGCGCAGGCCTATGGTTTCCATGGCATAATCTGAGGTTCGCCAAAGGAGAGGTGGCCGAGTGGTTAATGGCAGCAGACTGTAAATCTGCCCTCTTACGAGTACGCTGGTTCGAATCCAGCCCTCTCCACCAGCGAAATGGCGATGCGGTGAACGTATTTTTGGTGTGCGCGCAAGCGGGCGGATCGTGGAATGCGAGGCGTTGGGAGTTGGCGGCGGCCAACCCCTGATGCGGGAGTAGTTCAATGGTAGAACCCCAGCCTTCCAAGCTGATGACGCGGGTTCGATTCCCGTCTCCCGCTCCACACGGCCGGTTTGCGCAGGAGATTTGCCCATTTGGCTCAGTGGCAGAGCACTCCCTTGGTAAGGGAGAGGTCGCGGGTCCGATTCCCGCAATGGGCACCAGATAGTGCCGTGGCGTTGGCGTATGAGCCGGGCGTCGCGGAAGCGGTTTCAGCGTTGATTTGCTTTGGTCGAGTTCATTTGGAGTGTCGAGAAATGGGAAAAGAAAAGTTTGCACGAACCAAGCCACATGTGAACGTGGGCACGATCGGGCACGTGGACCACGGCAAGACCACGCTGACGGCGGCCATCACGATCGTGCTGGCGGCCAAGTACGGTGGCGAAGCCAAGGGATACGACCAGATTGACGCGGCGCCCGAAGAAAAGGCGCGCGGCATCACCATCAACACCGCGCACGTCGAGTACGAGACGGCGAACCGACACTACGCACACGTGGACTGCCCGGGTCACGCGGATTATGTGAAGAACATGATCACTGGCGCGGCGCAGATGGACGGCGCCATTTTGGTGTGTTCTGCCGCTGACGGCCCGATGCCCCAGACGCGCGAGCACATCTTGCTGGCGCGCCAGGTGGGTGTGCCCTACATCATCGTGTTTTTGAACAAATGCGACATGGTGGACGACGCCGAACTGCTCGAACTGGTGGAGATGGAAGTGCGCGAGCTGCTCGACAAATACGACTTTCCTGGCGACAAGACCCCCATCATCCACGGCTAGGCCAAGCTGGCCATGGAGGGCGACAAGGGTCCCCTGGGTGAGCAGGCCATCTTCAAGCTGGCCGAGGCGCTGGACACTTACATCCCGATGCCCGAGCGCGCCATTGATGGCGCCTTCCTGATGCCGGTGGAGGACGTCTTCTCCATCTCTGGTCGCGGCACGGTGGTCACCGGTCGCGTCGAGCGCGGCGTGGTCAAGGTGGGCGAAGAGATCGAGATCGTGGGCATCAAGACCACGCAAAAGACCACCTGTACGGGGGTGGAGATGTTCAGGAAGCTGCTCGACCAGGGTCAGGCGGGTGACAACGTGGGCATCTTGCTGCGCGGCACCAAGCGCGAAGACGTCGAGCGCGGCCAGGTGCTGTGCAAGCCCGGCTCGATCAAGCCGCACACGCACTTCACGGGCGAGATCTACGTGTTGTCCAAGGACGAGGGCGGGCGCCACACGCCGTTCTTCAACAACTACCGCCCGCAGTTTTACTTCCGCACCACGGATGTGACCGGGGCGATCGAATTGCCCGAGGGCAAGGAGATGGTGATGCCTGGGGACAACGTGTCGAT
>JANLVB010000267.1:0-3359 GCA_031363785.1 Betaproteobacteria bacterium | reverse complement strand
ATCGACAGCGAACACTCTGCGATCTTCCAGTCCTTGCCGCCCGATGCATCGACCTGGGCACGGCAGATCGACAAGTTGATACTGACTGCCTCCGGTGGCCCGTTTCGGAACTGGCCGGTGGCCAAGCTGCGCGATGTCACGCCGGAGCAGGCGTGCGCACATCCCAACTGGCTCATGGGGCGGAAGATATCGGTCGACTCCGCGACCCTGATGAACAAGGCACTGGAGGTCATAGAGGCCAGTTACCTGTTCGGTGTTGCCGCGGCGGGGATCGATGTGGTGATCCACCCGCAAAGCGTGATCCACTCCATGGTCCAGTACCGGGATGGGTCTGTAGTGGCCCAACTGGGCACACCCGACATGCGCGGGCCCATCAGTTACGGCCTGGCGTGGCCCGAACGCATCGAGTCTGGTGCCGCAACGCTTGATTTCCCGACTCTTGCCGCATTGACATTCGAGTCCATCCACAGCGCGGAGCATAGGGCGCGCTTTCCCGGCCTGGAACTGGCCTGGCAGGCATTGGCGGCGGCCTCGGGCACGACAGCAATACTCAACGCCGCCAACGAGGTGGCTGTAGCGTCGTTTTTGCAGCGCAAGATTCGGTTCGATGAGATACATGCCGTGAATACCGAGACACTGGGGCGGCTGTCGCCACCGCCGGTTCACGGCATCGGCGATCTGCTGGCGCTGGACCGCGAGTCGCGCTCCTGCGCACAGGGTGTTGTGACTCGCATTTCATGCTGAACTGTCCGGAAATTTCGTGATGCTCACCATCGTCGCCTTCATTGTTGCCCTGGCGGTGTTGATTGCCGTGCACGAGTATGGTCACTACCGGATGGCAGTTGCCTGCGGTGTGCGGGTACTGCGTTTCTCGGTGGGATTTGGCAGAACCGTTTGGCGCTGGCAGCCAGTTGGCTCGCCAACCGAGTTTGTCATCGCCGTGTTGCCACTTGGAGGTTATGTCAAGATGCTCGATGAGCGCGAGGCCCCGGTGGCCCCCGAACTGCGCCATCTGGCATTCAACAACCAGAGCCTGGCCGCCCGCTCCGCCATCGTCGCGGCCGGCCCGCTGGTGAACCTGCTGCTGGCAGTACTCCTGTATGCCATGGTGAACTGGAGTGGTGTTGAGCAGCCTCGCGCACTGCTGGCCAGTCCGATTGCCGGCTCGGTGGCCGAACAGGCCGGCATCGTGGGCGGTGAGCTGGTGACGATGGCAGCGTTCGATGGCGATGCGCTGGAGGAGCTGCGTTCCTTTGACGACCTGCGCTGGTTGCTGGCACAGGGGGCATTGCGCGGCCTCGACGTGCGCCTGGTGCTGAGCACGGCGCGTGCCCCCGATGGCCGCGAGCATGTCATTCGGCTGACCAGGCTCGGCGCCGTTGATGTGGACACGGCGCTGTTTCGGCGCATTGGCATAGTCGGCCCGCTGACGCGTCCGGTGCTGGGTGAACTGGTGCCCGATGGCGCGGCTGTCGCCGCCGGTCTGAAACCGGGCGACTTGGTCGTTCAGGTCGGCACCACGCGAATTGTCGACGGACAACAACTGCGTGACGAGATCCGCGCCTCGGTGCGGGCTGACCAGGCACGCACCAGCCGCTGGCAGGTGCAGCGCGACGGACAGTTGGTGCCGCTGGACGTGACGCCGTCCCCGGTGCTGGAGGCCGGGCAATGGATCGGGAGGATTGGCGCGTTGGTCGGAAGTGCGCCCGAGTTGGTCACCGTGCGTTATGGACCGATCGACGGATTGTGGCGTGGCATGGTCAGGACCTGGGAGGTATCCGGGCTGACCTTGCGCATGATCGTCAGCATGGTCACCGGGCAGGCATCATTGAAGAACCTCAGTGGTCCGCTGACGATTGCTGACTACGCTGGAAAATCGGCCAACCAGGGTCTGACACAATACCTGCTGTTCCTGGCCTTGATCAGCGTCAGTCTGGGCGTTCTCAATCTGTTGCCGTTGCCAGTACTGGATGGCGGCCACCTGATGTATTATCTTTGGGAGGCGGTGACCGGAAAGGCTGTCTCGGACGCCTGGTTGGATCGCCTCCAGCGCGGTGGTGTGACCGTTTTGTTGTTGATGATGGGTGTGGCACTCTTCAACGACCTGACCCGAATCCTGGGTTGACGGCGTCGAGTGGTCCGGCGCGTACTGACAGTTTCAAATTCATAACAATGCAATTCAAACGATTTCGCCGCCATGTGACAGCGGCAGCAGCGGCCTTCTACGTGTTGTCCGGATCCGCCTGGGCGGTGGATCCATTCACGGTACGTGACATTCGGGTAGAGGGCCTGCAGCGCGTCGAGGCTGGCACCATATTTGCGTCCATTCCGGTTCGGGTTGGCGATTCGTATGACGATGCCAAGGGCGCGGCGGCCATCCAGGCGCTGTTTTCGCTAGGCCTGTTCAAGGATGTGCGCATTGAAGTCAACGGCGACGTGCTGGTGGTGATCGTTGAAGAGCGCCCCACCGTGGCCGAGATCGACTTCAGTGGCAACAAAGAGTTTGACAAGGACGCGTTGCGAAATGCGTTGCGCGACTCCGGCCTGGCCGATGGTCGGCCTTTTGACCGTGCGCTGCTGGACCGGGCCGAGCAGGAACTCAAGCGGCAATATGTCAATCGCAGCCTGTATGCGGCTGAAGTAGTCACCACGGTCACGCCGGTGGAGCGCAACCGGGTGAATCTGTCATTCACCATCACCGAGGGTGAGCGCGCCAAAATCAAGGAGATACGTGTCGTCGGTAACAACGTGTTTGGCGAAAAAACCTTGCGCAACCTGTTCGACCTCGACACCGGCGGGTGGCTGAGTTGGTATACCAAATCCGACCAGTATTCCCGCGCCAAGCTCAACGCCGACCTGGAAACTCTCCGGTCGTATTACCTGACACGGGGTTACCTGGAATTTCGCATTGACTCGACCCAGGTGGTCATCTCTCCGGACAAACAAAGCATCAGCATCGCGATCAACATTACTGAAGGTGAGCGTTTTGTGGTGTCCGGGGTCAGACTGGAGGGCAACTATCTCGCCAAGGAGGACGAGTTCAAGGCACTGGTGGCGATCCGTCCGGGGGAGGCCTACAACGTCGACGAGGTCGTCAAGACCACCAAGAGTTTCACCGACTACTTCGGCCGCTTTGGTTATGCATTTGCGCAGGTGGACGCTAAGCCCGAGGTGGACTACGCCAACAACCGTGTCGCCCTGGTCCTGCAAGCCGATCCGTCCCGGCGCGCCTATGTGCGTCGGCTCAGTGTGGCGGGAAACAACCGTACCCGCGATGTAGTGGTGCGGCGCGAGTTCCGCCCATTCGAAGCAGCCTGGTACGACGCCGACAAGATCAAGCTGTCGCGCGACCGCGTTGA
>JANLVB010000246.1:0-3694 GCA_031363785.1 Betaproteobacteria bacterium | reverse complement strand
AATGGCACCGGGCCCTGGCGGTTGATGGGTTCCTGATGTTTTCCTGCCTCGGACCGGACAGCCTGCGCGAGCTGCGCAAGGTCTATGCCGGGCTTGGTTGGCCACCGCCGGCGCATGACTTCACCGACATGCACGACTGGGGCGACATGCTGGTCCACAGTGGATTTGCCGAGCCGGTGATGGACATGGAGCGCATCACACTGACGTTCGACAGTCCGCTGCACGCCGCGCGTCTGGCACACACCAGTGTGGTGCTGCTCGACGACGTCATGACCAGCGGCGCGTCGATGCGGGAGGCATGCCGGGCGCTGCGCACCGCCGACGTTGCGCATATCACGGCCATGGTGCTGGCGCGCGCCGACCTGCACGCCGCTGAACACTGAGTGACGACAATCCACCCGATGTTCAATATCGTCCTGGTCGAGCCGGAAATCCCACCCAACACCGGCAACATCATCCGTCTGGCGGCCAATACCGGTTGCGCGCTGCACCTGGTCGGACCACTCGGGTTTTCCATGGAAGACCGGCAATTGCGCCGTGCCGGGCTGGACTACCATGAAACTGCCAGCGTCCGGTTGTTCCGTGACTGGGATCATTTCGTGGCGCAACGGCAACCGCAGCAGCAGCGCATGTTCGCACTGACCACGCGCGCCGACCGGAGCGCCTACTCGGTGCAGTTTGAAGCCGGCGACTGGCTGGTGTTTGGCTCAGAAACGCGCGGCTTGCCGGATGTGGTCCGTGCTGCGTTTGACGCCGTGCAATGCCTGCGCCTGCCAATGCGCCGGGGTCAACGCAGCCTGAACCTGTCCAACGCGGTTGCTGTGGTGGTGTTTGAGGCTTGGCGGCAACACGGCTTTGCCAGCGGCGACGCGCCGGCGCTCAGGGATACCGGCGCGCAATAGACTCGGCCACACAAACCGGCTTGCTGGTGCCCTCACGCTCCACTACCACCGCCCAGGTCATTTGCCTGCCGTTGTTGTCGATCGGCTCCGAGCGCAACAGCGTCAGCCGCGCACGCAGCCGGCTGCCCACCGGCACCGGGCCGGTGAACCGCACCTTGTTGAGACCATAGTTGACACCCATGCCGACCTCGCGAATCTCCAGCGCGGTCTGGAAAAACAGCGGCAGCAAGGACAGGGTCAGGAACCCGTGCGCAATCGGCGCACCAAACGGTCCGGCCGTCGCCCGCGCTACATCGACATGAATCCACTGGTGGTCGCCCGTGGCATGGGCAAACTGGTTCACCTGATCCTGGGTGATGGTGGTCCAGTCGCTCAGTGCGACTTCCTGGCCGACCAGGGCGGACAATTCGGCAAGGGTTTGAAATGTTCTCATGGGTGGTTCTGCAAACTGGTTGTTGTCACTGGTCGAGCCACTGGCATATCGGCTGCCATTGCTCCAGGTCCTTCTCGACCCGGCCACGGGCGACGTCAAACAGGGTCAGTCCGCGCGCCGCCAAATGCACGTAATTCTGCGTGTCGCGCAAATAGGACAATACCGGCAACCCGAGCGAATCAATGAAGCCATGCAACTTGTCGGCTGCAATGGTGCGTGCGTCCACGCGCATGCCCACCAGCGCCACCTGGGTCCGGGCGGCATGTTTGTTGGCCGCCAGTTCGTCCAGAAACGCGCGGGTGGCGAAGATGTCGAACACACTGGGCTGCAGCGGCACGATGATCTTGTGGGCCATTTTCATGACGTCGTTGAAACGCCAGCCATGCAGACCGGCCGGCGTGTCCAGCACCACATGGGTCGTGCCCTTGGGTGGCTTGGCGATCAGGTCAGCGCTGATATCCCAGGTACTGATAGTCCGCGCTGCCGCCGGTCGCAGGCCTAGCCACAGCCGTGAAGACTGTTGTCGGTCGGCGTCACCGAGCATCACCGCATGCCCGCGCGACGCCAAATACCCGGCGATGTTGGTACTCAGCGTGGACTTGCCCACACCGCCTTTTGGATTGGCTACAACAACCACCGGCATGTCGTGCTCCTCGGGTTTGGACTGTGTACGCTATGTTAGCGGCTTGTACTGCGCTCCTGCCGACCCGCGCTGGCCGCGTCACCCACCTGCCAAGGCCATGAACCATGGAACACACGCCCGCCTGGCTGACAAACAGCTTTATCTACCCGACACCATCGTGCTGGGCGGGCGCCTGTTGTTGCACCCGCTGCTGCGCTGGATCGCGCGCCCCAGGACGCCCGAGATATTCACCGCCGCGTCGCTGACCGACCATGGCCATCATCTACCAGCGATGCCCGAAATGCGGCCACCAACCGCTGCCTGCGGAGCAGGATTTTCCCTGCGCGTGCCCGGGATGTGGCGTCATCTTCGCCAAGATCGGTCAACCGGTGGCGCGCAGCGCCCGGGCACATCAACTGACGGAAGAATCGCGGGGGCGCTGGTACCACTTGCTGCTGCGTACGCCCGCGCGCGTCGACCTAACCGGATTCTGGGCCCGCGCCCTGCTGCTGGCGGCCATTGCCCTGTGGACCGTTGCGCTGGCGCGGATGGACTACCGCAGCGGCGAAATCGGCGCGTCTTTCCTGCACCGGCCGTTATTGATCTTCCACGAAGCCGGGCATGTGGTGTTCATGCCTTTCGGCGAATGGTTGATGATGCTGGGCGGAACCCTCGGCCAGTTATTGATGCCGTTGCTGCTGGCACTTGCCCTGCTGCTGAAAAACCGTGACCCGTTCGGCGCTGCGATCGGCATCTGGTTCCTGGGTGTTTCGTTGCTCGACGTCGCACCCTATATGTACGACGCGCTGCAGCCGCAACTCACCCTGCTCGGAGGCGGCACCGGCGAGGACGGCCCGCACGACTGGATTTACCTGTTCCGCAGCGTCGGCTGGCTGGCCCAGTCACATGCCATCGGCGCCATGACACACAGCCTGGGTGCGCTCGTCTGTATTGCCGCGATCGGGTGGGCGGCACGGCTGCTGCATCTGCAATACCGGCGCTTGTCGGGTGATGTGCGGCATGAAGACTGATCGGGCAGAACACAAGGCCTGCACGGTGGCGAAGCTGGGCGATCCAGCATAAATGCAGCGTTTGCCTGTCGTGCGCGATTGTTTCAATCCGCGCCCGGCATCGAAGCCGGGCGATCCAACTGCCGACAAGCGCTGAGGTATGGGCGGTGCTGTTTCAATCCGCGCCCGGCATCGAAGCCGGGCGATCCGCAAGGGCGACCTCTTTCAACACCAGTGACCCATGTTACAATCCGCGCCCGGCATCGAAGCCGGGCGATCCGGCCCGAAGCCCGACTACCTGCGAATCTATCGCTGTTTCAATCCGCGCCCGGCATCGAAGCCGGGCGATCCAATGCCTACACCCTTCGCAGTTTCCACCCCCGGCTTGTCCACCCGCGCATGCACCGCCTGCCCGCGCAGCGTGTGCACGTTGTCGTCAAACGCCTGCTCCAGATGGATCAGCCCGCACTGGCGAGGGCAATAGTGCCAGTGCTGCAGGGCAGAGAGGGGGACTTGTTCAGGCTCGGTTGCCATATGGACTTCAACCTGATGTTTATATGATGCTGTGGCTGTGGTGACTTACGCTTTGCGCGGTGCCTTCAAGGCCGTCTTCGCAGTCGGCGGCAGGTAATTGCTACCCGACACCACCGACTTCCCGGTCTGGCTTTCCAGCTGATTGCGCGCCTGGCGGGAGATGCGGCCACCGGCCTTGGCGGCAGTTTTGTTT
>JANLVB010000216.1:0-6497 GCA_031363785.1 Betaproteobacteria bacterium | reverse complement strand
GGCTCGGCCAGTGCATTGTCCAGGCTGACCGTGAAGCGCGTACCGCTCTCGATGCGCAAAATCGGGTTCTGGTAGGCCTTGCCCGCGTGTTCGGTCTGGTACAGCAGAAACGGCGATTCCCGGCCAGGCAGCAGCGGGAAGCTGGCCGCCGTGGCGCGGATCTTCAGGGGCCCGGTCACATCCAGCACCCCAAACGGTCCACTGGCAATCGGGATGAACAGCTTTTGCTGGAAATTCTCCGCAGCCACCGGATCGAACGGGTAGTGGCGAAACGGCCCGCCGCCTACCGCTTGCGAAGTGCGAGAGCGGTAGTACAGCCACGCGGCCCCGCCGACACCGGCGACAGCCACTCCGCCGACCAATAGCTGCCGCCGTTTCAGCACGCCGAGCCTTCCAACGCTGACCGAACGCGGTCAAGCCGCTCACGAACTTCATGCGCGACCCGTGCGACCTCCGGGTTTCTGGTCATCTGCATCACTGCCACCGGGTCCATGAAACCGACGACGAGTCGGCCATCGGCCTCCTCACGCACGACCACGTTGCACGGCAGCAGCAAGCCGATATCAGGCTCGGCCGTCAGTGCCTGGTGCGCGAGCGGCGGGTTGCAGGCACCGAGGATCCGGTAAGGGCGCCCGTCGATACCGAGCTTGGCCTTCATCGTGGCCTGCACGTCGATGTCGGTCAGTACACCGAAGCCTTCGGTCTTCAGCGCCACGGTGACCGCGTCGATCGCCTCGGCGAAGTTCTGCTCCGGCAGGACGCAGTGAAAGCCGTAGCTCGAAGCAGCGACTGGAGATTCCATTTGATGGGATTGGGTCATGACATCGTGCTCAGTGCCTGATCCGGCTACGAGGGCATGCGCTGCGCCATCATGCTCATCATCATCTTCATCATCTCCATGTGTTGCATCATCATCTTGTGATGCTCGGCCATCTCGGGTGACATGCCCTTGGGGCCGCCCATGCCAGCCATGCCCCCCATACCGGGCATGTCCTTCATCATGCCCATGCCGCCCTGCATGGCCTTCATGTGATCGGCCATCAGCGCCTGCCGCTCGGCAGGGGTCCTGGCGTTCATCATCTTGATGTGCATCTCGTGCATGGTCTTCATCTGCATATCCATCTTTGCCATATGTTCGGCGGTGCCCATGCCGACGGTGGAAGTACTGCCCATCGGCATCGCCGGGGCGGTGCTGCAGGCGGTTAGAAGGCCGGCGCTGCTGATGGCAAGGGCAAGTGCAATGGATCGAAAACAGGTCATGTCAATCTCCTGGGTGGGTTAAAAAATAGACTGAAATATCAAAAGGTCTGGACTGAAATTACGTGGGCGAGTGGATCATTTGCCGCTGCGCCTGACGATCCATACAACGAGTGCAATCACCGCGATGGCGAGCAGAATCGGCATCCACATCCCGCCGTATCCCCCCATCCAGCCACCCATCCAGCCGCTGCTCCACATGCCACCATTCATCATGGTTGTGTTCTGCGCCCATGAGACGCCGGTGGCCAACAGGGAAACCGTGGCAATAGCGAAAACAAGCAATGATTTCATGAAATTCTCCAGAGAAAGGGGTGAAAAATCTGCGTTGGATTACGCCAACTACGCGGCCCCATGGTCCACGGGTCCGGGCCCATCAAACTGACTGTGACCGGGGGCTCTACGTGCTCACGCCCGATCGTCAATGCAGGCCGATTTACAGCGCCAGCCGCGCGTAGCGAACCCTGAGAGGCGGGCCGACTATGGGTATCGCCAAGTCGTCCATTCGGCGCGGCACCGGGACCGCATGCCCTGCTCCGGTCCACAGCGTCGCGATCAGCAATGCCGGACCGGGGTCGGTGTGATCGACGCTCGCGTATACCTTGGGCAAGGTGTGCGTTCCGTCCTTGCAGACTTTCAAGCACGATTCCTTGCTGCTGTCCGAGTCGTCATGGTGGCCTGCATCGGTACCCAGCCGGGCCGACAACTCGACAGGTGCCAGGCTTGCTGCTGCCGGCGAAATCTGCGTCTCCCTTGCGTGCGGTTCATACGTCTGGAGAAAGCAGGCATTCGCGACCGAAGAAGCCAGCGCGAACAGCCACACCAGCAGCACCAATGATGCGGTGTTGCGCATGATGCGGGTGTCAGCGAATAACTTCATGGTGGGTATGAGCGGCTTGTGCTGAATTTTGCTGGGGTGCGGCAGCGACCCAATTGATCCATGTCAACGGACGTCGCTGATTTGCAGCTTACCCATGCTGGCATGCTGTGTCTGTGCGATGCCGCACGCACACACGGGGCTTGCCGCACTGGCTGCCGCGCCGATCAACGCCGGTTGCAGGTAGGGCAGGGTGATGGTGGTGAAGACAGCGGCGCGTGATGCGCCCAGGTTGTAGGCCGCCTCTTCCAGCGTGATGTCAAAACGCTTGAGCCGGGCCGATATCGTGAGTGTGGCAATCGACACCACAAACGACAACTGCCCCAGCACCACCAGTGGCAGGCCGGGGCGCAGGAATTCCAGCTCCAGGCCAAGAAGGTCATCCGCCAGATTCGCGATGCGGCTGGCAAAGGCCAGGATCGAAATGCCCAGGATCACGCCCAGTATCACCAGTGGCGCCAGCATCAGCAACGACAACGCTGACTAGCCGCGAAATTGCGTGCGCTCGATCAGGAAGGCGTTGGCGGTGCCGATCAGCACTGCCAGCACGGTGACCCATGCGGCAACGACGGTACTGGTCCACAGACTGCCCAGAAGGGCGGAGTCGGCGACGATATCGCCGGCGGCTAACCCGACAGGGCGGCTTCGATTTCGGCAAGGGTACGCGCCACCTCGAAGGTCTGGATTTCGATGCCGAGCTGGCGCCCGATCTGAGTGGCGGAGAAGACGCCGCGCACCGTGTGGCTCTTGCTGACAGGGTCCGCCGCTGCGACGAGCAGGTGATACTGGCCCAGCCGCTTGAGCGCCGCCACAATCTCGCCCACGCTGGCATGGCGGACGTCGCTGAAATCGAGCATGTCGATTTCGCCGACCGGATGCATCAAGTCGGCCACCTTGAGTTCGAACAGATTGCCCTTGCCCTGGTGTGTTAGTTGCATCGGGCGCTCGCCAAGCGTGTCGCGCGTGCTGACGACACCCAGCAGTGCCTGGATTTCGTCCACCACCAACAGCAGGCGCACGCCGCAGGCAATCATGGTTTCGTTGGCCGAAAACAGCGTCGCGTCAGGGGCGATGGTGACCGATAAACTGTGCGTGAAGTCGGTCAAGACCTCGATTGCCGGTGAATGCAGCGTCACCGGCCGCGGCAGATCAGGGCGTTGTACTAGGACTTTCGATGCGATCCGGTGGGTGGCCAAAGTCTTGAAGCTGCTCGTCGGCATACTGTGCTCCTGTCGCGCGAAGGGCGCGTGGACACAAGTATCCACCGACCCGATTTGTTCGTCAAACGCAGGGGGCGTTGTCGCGGCTGTTTGGCGAATCCCGGGTCAACGTGCTGGTGTCGAATCTCGCGGTCGATGGTCTGCGTGTCACGACGCGCGCAGCGCCTCAAGCCGGTGCTGCCACCGACCAGCGCCGGGTGACACTGCCTGCGCTATCGACACTTTCGAGGGCGACGCCGAAGCTCCATAGCCGCGCTGCGTGCTTGAGCACCTCCATGGTGGATTCGGCCAGTGGGCGGTCCTGGTACTGGCTGTGGCGCAGGGTCAGCGTGCGGTCGCCGCGCAGATCGACGTTCCAGACCTGGATGTTCGGCTCGCGTGTGCCCAGGTCGTATTGGCGCGACAGGCTTTGCCGCAGCCGCTGGTAGCCGGCCGTGTCGTGGATCGCCGCCACTTCGAGCTCGCCCTGTTTCTCGTCGTCATTGATCGCGAACAGGCGCAGCTCGCGCATCAGCCGCGGGCTGAGAAACTGGCCGATAAAACTCTCGTCCTTGTAGTTGCGCATGGCATGGTCGAGCGTGGGCAACCAGGGCGCGCCGGCGATGTCGGGGAACCATTCGCGGTCCTCCGCGTTGGGGTTCTCGCAAATGCGCCGGATGTCGGTGTATATCGCAAAACCCAGCGCATAGGGGTTGATACCACTGTAGGCGCGGTGCCCCACCGGTGGCTGGAAGACCACGTTGGTGTGGGAGGTCAGCCACTCCAGCATGGCGCCGTCGGTGAGCTGCCCGTCGTCGTACAGGCTGTTGAGCAGCCGGTGGTGCCAGAAGGTGGCCCAGCCCTCGTTCATCACCTGGGTTTGGCGCTGCGGGTAAAAGTACTGCGCCACCTTGCGCACGATGCGCACAATCTCGCGCTGCCAGGGCTCCAGCAGCGGTGCGCTCTTCTCGAAGAAGTACAGCAGGTTCTCCTGCGGCTCGGCCGGGAAGCGCTGGGTCTCTTTGGCGGATTGCGCCTTGCCCTCGCCCACCGGCACGGTCCGCCACAGGTCGTTCACCTGTTGTTGTGCATGGGCTTCGCGGGCCCGGCTCTCGGCCATCTCCTGCGCCAGCGTGCGCCGGCTCGGTCGCCGGTAGCGGTCGACCCCGAAATTGGCCAGCGCATGGCACGAGTCAAGCAGCGTCTCGACCGCCGCGAGCCCATGGCGCTCCTCACATTCGGCGACGTAATTGCGCGCGTACACCAGGTAGTCAATGATCGACGCTGCATCGGTCCACATGCGAAACAGGTAGTTGCCCTTGAAAAAGCTGTTGTGGCCGTAGGCGGCGTGGGCGATCACCAGCGCCTGCATGACGGTGGTGTTCTCCTCCATCAGGTAGCTGATGCAGGGGTTGGAATTGATGACAATCTCGTAGGCCAGGCCCATGTGCCCGCGCCGGTAACGCTTCTCGGTGGCGATGAACTCCTTGCCGTAGCTCCAGTGCCGATAGTTCACCGGCATGCCGACCGAGGCGTAGGCGTCCATCATCTGCTCGGCGGTGATGATCTCGAGCTGGTTCGGGTAGGTGTCGAGCCCGTGCCGCTCGGCGGTCTGGCGGATCACGTCGTGGTAGCGATCAATCAGCTCGAACGTCCAGTCGCTGGGCGCGGGCAGGGGATGCGCGGCGCGCGCCGGTGCCGGCAGCGGGGCCGACATCACGGGTTCACCGCCTTCTTCTGGAACAGGTTGCGGAACACCGGATAGATCTGGTCCGGGGCAATGGCCTTGCGTATGGCGAAATTGCGGTGACCGTCCTCGAGCGACTTGTATTCCGTCCACAGGCTCTGCTCCTCTTCGACCACCTGCACGTAGGCAAAGTAGCGCGCGAGCGGCAGGATCTTGTCGGCCAGCAGTTCGCGGCAGCGTCCACTGTCGTTGCTGAAGTTGTCGCCATCACTGGCCTGGGCGCCGTAGATGTTCCATTCGCCCAGCGGGTAACGCGTCAGCATGATCTGCTGCATCAGCAGCAGCGCGCTGCTGACCACGGTGCCGCCGGTCTCGGTGGCGTGGAAGAAACCGTCTTCGTCGACCTCCTGTGCCTGCGTGTGGTGGCGGATGAAGACGATGTCGATCTTGTCGTAGTGGCGCGTGAGAAACAGGTAGAGCAGGATGAAAAAGCGCTTGGCCAGATCCTTGCGCGCCTGGTCCATCGAGCCCGAGACATCCATCAGACAGAACATCACCGCCTTGCTGGTGGGCACCGGCACCCGCACCCGGTTGCGAAAACGCAGGTCGATCGGGTCCAGGAAGGGAATGCGCCGCAGGCGCGTTTGCAACACCTGGATTTCGGCTGCCAGGGCGGCAATTGCCAGCGCGTCGCGTGGATCTGCCGCCTCCAGCGCCACGAGCTCGGCGTGTTTCTTCGCCAGCGCATGGCGCGGCCCCTGGCCGACTGCGATGCGCCGCCCGAGTGCGCCGCGCATCGAGCGCACGATGGCCAGGTTGTTCGGTGTGCCGTCGCGCAGAAAACCGGCGCGGTGGGACTTCCACTCCGGGCTGTCGCCAATTTGGGTGCGCAGCAGGTCCGGCAGCGCCAGGTCTTCGAAGAAAATCTGCATGAACTCTTCCTTGCTCAGCGTGAACGCGAAGTCGTCCTCGCCTTCGCCGGAGTCACTGGCCTGCGAGCCCGAGCCACCGGCGCCGCCTTGCGGGCGCGCGATGCGGTCACCGCGCAGGTACTCGGTGTTGCCGGGATGCACCGTTTCGCGCACGCCACCTCGGCCATGCTGGAACTGCGGCTCACCGATGTCCTTGCGCGGGATGGTGATGTCTTCGGCAGCTTCGATGTCGCGGATGTCGCGCCCGCTGACGGCGCGGCGCACGGCATCCTGGATCTGCGACTTGTAACGGCGCAGGAAACGCTCACGGTTGCCGACCGACTTGTTCTTGCCCGAGAGCCTGCGGTCGATGATGTGCAAGGCCATGCTGTGGGCTCGCTCAGGAACTCTTGCGCACCCGCAAATACCACTCGCACAACAGGCGTACCTGGCGCGGGGTGTAGCCCTTGGCCACCATGCGGGTGACGAAGTCCTCGTGTTTCTTGGCTTCGTCGGCGCTGGCCTTGGCGTTGAAGCTGATCACCGGCAGCAGTTCCTCGGTGTTG
>JANLVB010000213.1:0-1995 GCA_031363785.1 Betaproteobacteria bacterium | reverse complement strand
GAACACCGCAACGAAAATTGGCCACAACGAACGCACAACAGTGACCAGGTCCGACCAAGACTCATATGGCGTCAGCCGACTGACAGTCAAACCGTCACTCTTGCCTTGCACAACCCACTTTTCATCAGCGTCGTCCAGTCGAACACCAACGATCGAGTGCGAAACGTCGTTTCGCACGCCCGCCTCACCTTCGAACTGAAGTTGAGACGACACAAAGCGAATCTGCTGCGCCTTTGGATATCTACTCTTCAGGCGACCACGGAAATCGTCAAAATTTGCTTCTGACGCCGGCGATGGCATGCGGGCGCGGATTTCGATGACTGCCTCGACGACGGGCGCGTTACGAAGATGCGGGTAAGCGGCCATACGTTACGTTACTCTCGATTTCCACCAGCATAACTTAAGGGCCTCACGCTGGTCGGTCAACCCCGAAAAGGTCTGAGAGCCTGAGAGTCTTTCAGCCATGCCCGCTCATCACGCCAAAACACCCATGCTCGTTGTTGCAAATGCTCGCCATAGCCCGAGCTATGGCTGTGCTTTGCGCCTAGATCAGGTGCGCTTTGACGCACTGCTCTGGCACGCCCGAAAAACTCTCAGGCTCTGAGTCCACCTATTTTCCAAATGATAGGCGGCCGAGGATGGCCGACCGACAGGCCATCAATCTAGCAGAGAAGTCGCCCATGCTCAATTTGCGGACACATGATCGGTCGCCGTAGTCGCTCGCTACCTGCCGTTCAGTCGGCTACCTTATTGATAGCGGGGTTTTTGTTTCCGAACCGGATCGGGTAGTTGTGCAGGCTTTGCCGCGATGCAGTGTTGTCCACCGCGGCGGTGGGCAATGCTGTTGACAACTTTCTGGATAACTCTGGCAAGTGGCGCGGATGCTTCAACTACATTAGCCGATTGGTCAGCGCTCGGTGGCGATTTGAGCGGGCTCGGCCTGCATACCGCCCGCTGAGTCGGACCAGCACCAGAACTTTTCAGGAGCCCCAATTGACCACCCACCAGCACAACGGCGCAGACCTGCTGTGTGAAACCCTTCTCGCCAATGACGTGGATGTGTGTTTCGCCAACCCCGGCACCTCCGAGATGCACTTTGTGGCCGCGCTGGACCGGCAACCCGCGATGCGCTGTGTGCTGGGGTTGTTCGAAGGCGTAGTCACCGGCGCCGCCGACGGTTATGCGCGCATGGCCGAAAAGCCCGCTTGCACGCTGCTGCATACCGGCCCCGGGCTGGCCAACGGCCTGGCCAACCTGCACAACGCCAAACGTGCCAATACACCGATGGTCAATGTGGTGGGGGATCACGCGAGCCACCACCTGCCGTTCGATGCGCCGCTGACGTCGGATATCGAGAGTCTGGCGCGTCCGATGTCGCACTGGGTTGGGCGCAGCAGCAGCGCCGACGATGTGGGGCGTACGGCAAACGCAGCCATCACCCAGGCGCGCAGCGCGCCGGGCCGCGTCAGCACCATGATCCTGCCCGCCGACCATGCATGGAATCCGACCACCGTCGTAGCGACCAGGGGCGCCGCGCCGAGCGTCCCGCACGGCGTCGACGATGATCGGCTGGTCGAGGTCGTGCGCTCGCTCAGGCAGGCCGGCACGAACCAGCACAACACTGTCATCCTGCTGGCCGGCAAATGTTTGCGCGACGAAGGCCTGGCGCTTGCCAGCCAGATTGCCGCAGCAACCGGCGCACGGATTCTGACGCAACAGGCGAATGCGCGGGTTGAGCGCGGGCTGGGCCGGGTCATGCTCGACCGCGTGCCCTATGTGGTGGACAAGGCGCTGCAGATGTTTGTCGGCACGCGACGCATGATTTTGGTTGGCGCCAAGGCTCCAGTGGGTTTTTTCGGTTACCCCGGCAAACCCAGCAGCATGTTGCCTGCCGACTGCGAGGTGATCTGTGCCGCCCGGCCGGAAGAGGACTTGGTGGCTTGCTTGCGTCAGTTGGCTGAGCGCCTGGGTATCAACAACTCGGTCGGCACACCG
>JANLVB010000202.1:0-2254 GCA_031363785.1 Betaproteobacteria bacterium | reverse complement strand
TCCCAGATTTTTTTCAGGGCTTCCAACTCGCCGGGTGGCCTGTTGCCTTGTGTGGGAAAGCGCTCGTAGAGCCGCGCGTCGAAGCCGGTCTCCGACGGCACAGTTGCTGCATCGCGGACGGCACCCGCCACGCCCGGGGGGGCACTACGTGTCATTTCAACGATTCCATGTAAGCGGCCAGCGCGTTGAGCTCCGCGGCCTGCAGCGAGCGGTAGGCCGGCATGCGGTTGTTTGGCTTGATCGATTGGCTGTCGCCGATCCAGCCGATCAACGTGCCCCGGGTGTTAGGCAATATTCCTGCGCCCAAAGAACGACGCGAGCCGATGTGCGTCAAGTCCGGGCCCGACAAACCTTGCGCAGAGGTGCCGGCTACTCGGTGGCAAGCCGCGCACCCAACCTCGCTGAAGAGCTGCATGCCACGCAGTACTTCGGCGCTGACGGGTGCTGCGGCCGCGCTCTGCGCGAGACGCGCATCAAGCCAGCGCTGCCAGTCAGCAGGCTCGTGCGCGACAACAATGAAACCCATCAGTGAATGCGCCCCGCCGCAGAACTCGGCGCATTGCCCACCGTAATTGCCAGCCTTGTCGGCTTGCAGCTTGAGCCGGTTGGTGCGGCCCGGGATCATGTCCATCTTGCCGCCGAGTTTGGGGACCCAAAAGCTGTGGATCACATCTTCGGAGACCATGTCGACGACCACCGGGCGACCGACGGGGATGTGCAGCTCGTTAGCATCGGCCATTGTTTCATTGCCCGCAACATCGAGGTAGGACACGCGCCACCAGTAGATGTTGCCGGACACACGCATGCGCAACTCGTCGCCCTTGATCGTCGTCATGCCAGCGACCATCGTCGTGCCCCATGCCAGCAGCAGGAAGAGCACCCCGGCCGGTACGATCAGCCCGAACCATTTGACGACGCGCTCGCCGCCAAGTTGGGCGCGCAGCTTGTCGCTGCCATACAGCGCCACCCACATGGCCGCGCACACCAGCAGGAAGATCAGCGTCATGAGGGCGATCAATACCCAGGCCAGCGTGGTGACGGAGTTCGAGAACGGGCCGTGCGGATCGAGCACTGGCGGTGGCCAGCCGCTCAATGCGTCAGCGAGACTTGAGTGTGAGGAGATAGGCTGTGACATCGCGAGCTTCCTGGTCTGTCATCAAAATGGCCGGCATGGCCGTCCCGGGCACCAGCGCGGGGGCGTTTCGGACAAACTGCATCAACACGCCAGCCTGGTTCGGCAGCCGTCCGGCGATCAGTCCCTGTCGCGCGAAGTTTTGCAGCGAGGGCCCTAGCCCGCCGCGCGGCCACGTCACATCGGGGAAGGTGTGACACGCAACGCAGCCCTTGCTTGAAACGAGTTGCCGACCCCGTGTGGTGTTGGCATCGCCTAGCGTTGGGGTACGGTCGGGCGGGCCATCGCAGGCCACAAGGAGCGGGCATAAAAGTAATAACCACTGACCTGCGATGGTTGTGGAACGCGCCCTCGTACGGCTTCGCCTTGCCGTCGGCGATGATTCAGTTTCCATGTTTAGACAACCTTCGCTTTTCCAGCAATGGATTCCGCAACGTTTCGGCCGGACGCTGATCTTCATCATGGCGGTGCTCGCATCGGCCTGCACGGACCGCATGACCCGCAGCGATGACCGATGGGGTCGGGATGGCGCGCTCATTGCAATGAGTGGCGGCGAAGGTGGCGCGCGCTACGCCTGCGCCACCTGTCATGGCGCGCGCGGCGAGGGCAATGGTTTCGACGCGCCGCGCCTGGCCGGCCTGCCGACGGGTTATCTGCAAAAGCAGATGCAAGACTATGCCGCTGGCCTGCGGCCGCACGAAGTGATGCGCGACGTGGCGCGCTTTCTTGACAGCGACGAACGGGTGCGGGTGGCCCGCTTTTACGCTGCGCTGCCGCCGCAGGCGTTGCCGCCTGCAAATGAGGAAGGACTGGCCGCGACGACCCCGATGCTGTACGTCAATGCCTGCGGGCAGTGCCATGGCACTGAAGGTGTGGGCACGGTGAACGGGCCGCCGTTGAATGCGCAGCCAGCCTTCTACCTGGTCCAGCAACTGCAGGACTGGCAAGTCTCGAAGCGGCGAAATGATGGCAATCATGTGATGTTGAAGGTGGCGCAGCAGCTCAAGCCTGAAGAGGTCAGGCAGCTGAGCCTTTATCTGGCACGGATCCCTCTGGCGCCGATCCCTTCGGTGCCGATCCCAGTACGCCCGGCACCTCCGGCCCATTGAGGTCGAACATCGA
>JANLVB010000195.1:0-1726 GCA_031363785.1 Betaproteobacteria bacterium | reverse complement strand
GCCCGAAGCGGGCTCGAACGCAGCGCCATTGAGCGCATCATCGCTTCCCAGGCGAGTCGTACACAACGCCTGTACTGCGCTGACATCGTGGTATTCAACAGCAGCTCGTCGATGCCGGCATTGCAACAGGATGTGGCGACGATGGCGCGACGCTTCGGGCTATGATCGGACGCCCCGAAAGTACCGCGTGATCCTCTACGAATACCCTTTCAACGAGCGCATCCGAACCTTCTTGCGCCTGGAACACCTGTTCCGCCGCATGGCCGAGCTGGTACCGCGTGATCATCCGCTGGATCACCATTTTGCGTTGCTGACCATCTTTGAAGTGATGGATGTGGGCGCACGCGCCGACCTGAAGTCAGACCTGCTGAAAGACCTGGAGCGGCAAAAGCAGATCCTCCTCGCCTATCGCGGCAATCCGGCGATATCCGAGCGGGCACTGGAAGCAGTGGTGTTCCAGGTTGACCGCTGTTATGCGGCACTGGCCAATTTGCCGGGCAAGGCCGGGCACACGCTGACCGAGAACGATTGGCTGATGAGCATCCGCAGTCGCGTTGGAATTCCCGGTGGCACCTGCGAGTTTGACCTGCCTGCTTACTACGCATGGCAACACCGTGCTGCAGAGGAGAGGCGCACCGATTTGAGCCGCTGGGGACAGACCTTGATCCCGTTGTCCGACGCAGTGGCCTTGGTGCTGAAGTTGTTGCGCGAGACCGGCGTACCACAGAAAGTGATCGCCGGGGCGGGCCAGTTCCAGCAGAACTTGCCGCAGGGGCGCACGTTCCAGCTGCTGCGCCTGGAGCTCGACCCGGCAATGGGCATGATCCCGGAGATCAGTGGCAACCGCCTGATGGTCTCCATCCGTTTCATGCGCCATGGTGACGATGACCGGCTGCATGCGGCCAGTGACGACTGCCCGTTCCAGTTGACCCTGTGCGCCTGAGAACTTGACGAGGCGTTCAAAGGCTGACTGCAGAAATGGACCACACACCGCAAGGCATCGGACAGCGCATCGTGGCATGCCCACGCTGCAAGGGCGACAGCGTCTATGCGGCGTCGAACTTGCACCGGCCATTTTGCAGCGCCCGCTGCAAGGGCCTTGATCTGGGTGCCTGGGCCGATGAAGACTTCAGGCTGGCCGCCGACCCGACTGAGGGGCAAGACCCCGCACTGCCCCAACACCCGCTGCAATAAAGTTGCTGCGCGGATACGACTTCAACCGATGGTGGCGCCGCCTGTTGCGTGAGTAGGACCCACGAACCCGCGTTCGCGCGCCAGCATCGCCAGCACGGGAATGGTCCCGGGCAACACCGGCAGCACCGCCACCGGCAGCTGCTGCCAGGAGTAGTTTTGCGCTTCTTGCATCGTCAGCGCACCGACCCACGAAAACACCTTGCGAAAATGCAAGCGCACCAGGGCATGCGGATAGTCGACGATCTGCATCTGCCAGTCTTCGCTGGCGCCAATACACACGCCGATTTCCTCCAGCAACTCGCGCTGTAGTGCCTGGTGCACGCTCTCGGCTGACTCCAGTTTGCCGCCGGGAAATTCCCAATACCCCTGGTACGCCTTGCCAGCCGGCCGCGAGGTCAGCAAAAAACTCCCATCGGCACGTACTAACACGCCCACCGCCACCTCGACCAATGGCCGGTCAGGCCCACCCGTCCGGGTAAGCTGCGGGTCGGCCACCAGCGCGGCGCGGCTCATGCCTCGCCCGATCGGCGGC
>JANLVB010000184.1:0-4301 GCA_031363785.1 Betaproteobacteria bacterium | reverse complement strand
ACCAGGCCGATCAGCAGCATGGCGATATTGGCAAACAGCAATCCGCCATACAGGCCGTAGATCACGTCCGGCGCCTTCTGGAACAGCATCGGGCCGGGCTGCAGGCCATGGATCAGGAACCCGCCCATCAGGATGGCAGCCGAATTGGAGCCCGGTATGCCCAGGCTCAGCAGCGGAACCAGGGCTGTGGCGGTCACGACGTTGTTTGCCGCCTCTGGCGCAGCCACTCCTTCGGGCGAGCCATGGCCATACTCCTCGGGGTGTTTGGACCAGCGTTTGCTTTCTGAATAGGCCATGAAGGCCGCCACGGTGCCACCGGCGCCAGGCGTGACGCCTTCGAAGGTGCCCACCGCAGCGCCAATAGCCTGTGGTCGGAACAGGCGCTTCCACATTGCCCAGTCGGGCAGCTTGAGACGCGACGTAGCCGCGTCCGCCCGGGCCCAGGCGGGCTCGCCGATTTGCACCAGCATCTCGGTGACCGCGAACAGCCCCACCATGATGATGATCGGCTTGACGCCATCGATGAGATGCGGCGAGCCAAAGGTGAAGCGCGACACGCCGGAGACCGGATCACTGCCGACGAACGCGATCATCAGCCCCACGCAGGCGGCCAACAGGCCCTTGAGCAACGAACCACCCGACAGGCCCGCGATCACCGACAGCCCCAGAACACCGAGCGAAAAGTAGGCGGCCGGCGTAAATGCCAGTGCGACCTTGGCCAGGCTCTCCGTGGCCAGCACCAGCACCAGCAAACCGAACAGGCCGCCGACCAGGCCAGACACCAGCGAGATGCCGAGTGCCTCGCCGGCCTTGCCCTGGCGCGCCATCTCGAAACCGTCGATCACGGTGGCGGCAGCGGAATTGGTGCCGGGTGTCCGGATCAGGATTGCCGGTATCGAGCCCCCGTACTCGGCCCCCACGTAGACGCTTGCCAGCAGAACAATAGCCACGGTCGGAGGCATGCCCACCGTGAACGGCAGCAGCAGCGCCATCGCGATCGACGGCGAAATCCCGGGCAAGGCACCGCCGAAAATGCCCCAGAGCACACCACCGAATGCCGCCGCTATCACCCCGAGCGACGCCAGGCCGCCCATGGCTTGCAAAAAGGCATCCATCGCTCAGCCGGAAAATAAAGAGCGCCAGATGCCCGCAGGCATCCGAATACGCAAAGCCAGATCAAAAACCAGCCACAACAGGGGCCCGGTCAGCACGGCGAAACCCAGCAACACGGGCACCTGCCGACCGCCTGCAAACCACGCTGCGGCCGCCGCCATCAGACCCACCGACACGATGTAACCCAGCCAGGGCAATACAAGCAGATAGACGGCCAAGATCAGCAGCAGGCCGGCGGCGAGCCCGTGCAACCGCAGGCGGGACGCGCCGGGTTCGGCCGGCGCGGGTTCGGTTGGCACCTGGCGGCCGCTTGCCATCAGACCCTTGAAAATCAGCGCCACCGACGCCACCGCCATCAGCCCGCCGATCGCCACGGGAACGCCCGCCGCCCCTACCGAATCGGCCAACAGGCTGTCCTCGATGCGCCGGGCCGCCAGAATGTAGAGCGCCGAGAAGGCCAGCCCGGCACCGCCCGATACCAACGCCGCGGCACGGTCACCGATGGCGGCGCTCACTGGAATACCTTCGCCCTGCCGGGCTGCGGTGCGACCTTGCTTGGGGCGGCCCGGCGCGGCGGTCATTTCACCAGGCCCAGTTCCTTGAAGGATTCGATGGTCTCAGCCGCCACTTCGGCGGTGAACTTGCGCGCTGCCTCGCGGCCCATCACGATTGGTGTGAGGTGCTCGCGGGTGTACTCCGCCTTGTAGGCAGGCAACGCGATCACCTTGCGGATCGCGTCTTCCCAGGCCTTGGCAACATTGTCCGGCAGGCCCTTGGGACTGGCCAGGCCGCGGAACTTGCGCACCACGACGTTGAATCCCTGCTCCTTGGCAGTCGGCAGTTGGGGCAGGCCCTGCAGCCGTGTTTCGGACAAGGTGGCGAGCAAACGGATCTTGCCGGCTTCGAGTTGCCCCTGGATCTCCTGCATCTCTCCGATGCCGATGTCGTAGGTTCCATTGAGCACACCGATCATCTGATCGCCACCGCCATCGTGGCTCACGATCGGCACCTTGACGCCGGCAGCCCGCGCCAGCCGCTCCATCGCAATGCGCTCCAGCGAGGCCGGGTTGGAGGCGCCCCAGCGTGACTTGCCGGGGTTGGCCCGGGCAAAGTTGATCACCTCGGTGAGGGACTTGTAGGGCGACTCGGAACGGGTGTAGATGATCTCGGGGTCGAGGAAGACGATGACCACGGGATCCAGGCCGTCGTAGCCGACGGGTGGCTTGGACAGCAGCGTGGTCTGGATGTAGGTCGGTGTCGTGCCGTAGAAGATCGAGCCATCGGGGGCGCCTTTGGCCACGGCGGCCACTGCTGTCGCGCCACTGCCGCCGCGGATGTTCTCCACCACAAAGCTGGTTTTCATGACCGTGCTCAATTGTTTGCTCAGATCGCGCAGGAACACGTCGGTACCGCCACCCGGGCTGGAGTGTGTGACCAACGTGACCCGGCTGACCGGGTAATCAGCCGGCTGGGCCTGTGCGGCTGAGGCGGCAAAAAGAACCACACCCAGTGTGGCAAGCAGATTCTTGGCTTTCATGGTTTGTCTCCAGTCGATTCGAGGGGCGAAATGGCGCCGTGACTACAGCAGTTCAGGCAAAAGATTGACAGAAATCGTATACGAAATAAACACCATGTCAATCGGGTGAAGTCCCGGCGTTGGCGCGGCACAGGTGCGTTGGCAACGCTCTGGTATGCAGCCGCCATCAGGGCCGGGCCAGGCGCGCCAGGCCTCGCACGTCGGCGGCCTGACCCACCGCCCAGCAGGCTTGCAGCAGCTGGCGGCTGCGTTCGGCACCCAGCACCGGGTCTGACAGGCCGTGGAATTTGGCTTCCAGTTGGGCGTCCCCCATGGGGTTTTGCAACGAGCCGATGGCGTATTCCACGAATACATGAAACCTGCGGCCATCGCGCAGCACGGCGGTGACATCGGCGCTGGCCTCGTCGATCGCGTTGTCGACGGTCGCCACCACCTTGCGCCGCAACGCCACCATGTCTGGGTGGTTCACGACCGCGTCGGAGAACTCGTCCTCGGCGGCGCGACCAAACGCCAGCCCGGCGGCGCAGCCGTGGTAGACACTGAACTTCGCCTGCAGCCCATCTGCCGGCTCCTTTTTGCCCGTGAGCTCCAGCACCAGCGAATGCACTTTGAGCTCGATACGCTCGATCTGCTCCGGCAACACGCCCTGGGCGCGCAACTGCGCGCAGGCATCGATGCTGGGATGGATCACGATGCCGCAGGCGAAGGGCTTGTAGCTGTTGAACGAAATCTCGAAGCGCTGGCCGAGCGCGTCGGTGATCTCGCGCCAGTCGTTCTTGGTTGACACGGTCTGCATCATGCCGCGTGGCGCCTCCAGCGCCTTGGGGCTCGCTGTGAAGCCCTTGCTCGCCAGCAGCGCGGACATCAGCCCACCACGTGCAGCAGCACCCGGGTGGAAGGGCTTGGTCATGGTGCCAAACTGCTCGCGCACGCCCACCGGTTGCGAGGCGGCGATACCCAGCGCCATCGCGGTCTTGCCGGTGTCGAGGCCGAGCAGGCGCGCGCAGCCTGCCGCCGCGCCCAGTGTGCCGGTGGAGCCGGTGATGTGCCAGCCGCGGTCATAGTGGTCCGGGTACATGGCATTGCCGACGCGGCAGGACACATCGATGCCCAGCACCAGGGCATCGATGAGGGCGCGCCCGCTGGCACCAGTGTGCTCGGCCAGTGCCATCAGCGCCGACGCCACCGGGCCTGCAGGATGGATGATGGTCTTGAGGTGGGTGTCATCGAAATCGAAGGTGTGCGAGGTGATGCCGTTGATGAGGGCGGCACTCGCCATGTCGACCTGCTCCGCGCGCCCGAGCAGACTGGCCTGCGCGGCCGGCTGCAATAGTTGGGCCGCGGCCAGTGCGGCGTCCGCCGCCTCGTGGCGGGCCGCGCCGACGGCACAGCCGAACCAGTTCAAAAACGTGCGATGCGCTTCGTGGTCCACCGCAGCGGACCATCCGCCGGACGCAAATCCGGGGTGCGTGGCCACGAACCCGGCCAGGATTTGGGTGACGGGCGGGGCGTTGTGGTCAGCGGCGACCTGGGTATTGCGTGCCATGGATGCTCTCAGGGATAAAGGGAGGGGTGGTCGGGCCCAGCGCCATGCCAGGCGGCGGCGCTCAGCTGTCGAGCTGGATGTTGCGTTCGCGCGCGACCTTGGTCC
>JANLVB010000165.1:0-14513 GCA_031363785.1 Betaproteobacteria bacterium | reverse complement strand
ATTCAACGATGGCAGCAAGGCGTTTGGCACCGGGCCCTACAATTTCGAACGTTACGTTCCGGCCGATCGCGTCAGTTTCGTGGCCAATCCGGCTTATTGGGGTCCCAAGCCGCACTGGCAGCGCGTCGTGCTGCGGTTCGTCACCAGCGGCCCGACCCGTGTTGCCGCGTTGTTGTCAGGGGACGCCGATGTGATCGCTTCGGTGCCGACCGCCGACGTCCCCACCCTCGAGCGCAACCCGAAGTTCAGTGTGGCCTGTGGTCCTTCGGCCCGGGTGCTCTACTGGATGATGGATGTCTCAAGGGAACAGGCGCTGCATATCACGGCCAAGGATGGCAAGCCGATAACCAATCCACTGCGTGATCTGCGGGTGCGCCAGGCCTTGAGCATGGCGATTGATCGCGCCGGGATGGTGCGCACGGTGATGAACGGCATGGCGATCGCCACCAACCAGTTCGCCTCCGAGGGGTTTGGCGGCTACAACCCGGCGATTGCCATCCCCGAGTACGACGTTGCCCGCGCACGCCGCCTGCTGGCAGAGGCGGGTTATCCGAACGGCTTCAAGATGACGATCCATGCGACCAATGACCGTTATGTCAACGACTCGCAACAGGCGCAGGCCGTGGCCCAGATGCTGGCACGGGTTGGCGTCGAGGTGACCGTTGAGTTGCAGCCGGTGGCGAACTATTTCAACAAGGCCCGCGCCAAGGAGTTCACGTTCGCCATGGTCAGCTTCGGCATGGGCACCGGCGAGACCTCGTCGGTGATATCGCCAGCATTGCTGGCCAATTCGGTCAACAACTACGGTGGCTGGAAGAACGACAGGTTCGAGGTGGCCTATCAGAGAGCCATGCAATCGGTCGTGCCGACCGAACACGACCGCTTGCTGCAAGAGGCGACGGCCATTGCCATGGCAGACGTTCCGGTCATTCCCACCCATACGGAGGTTGGCTGCTGGGCCGGGCGTGCGGACCTCAGGATCGAGCCGGTAGCTGACCAATTCACTTTCGCCGAGTCGGTCACGCGCAAGTAGTCTGTCGCCGTCGCACCAGGTCACGACGGGCAATCGCGCGGCATGAGCATCTACATCATCCGGCGTGCCCTGCAAAGTATCGCTGTGATGCTGGTCATGGCCACGCTGGTATTCATCGGCGTCTACATGATCGGCGACCCGGCTCAGCTGCTGGTTTCTGCCGACGCCGACCAGGCTGACATTGACCGCATGCGCCGGATACTGGGGCTGGATCAGCCCTTGTGGCGCCAGTTCCTGACCTTTCTGGCAAACCTCAGCCAAGGCGATCTGGGCTGGTCGTTCGCCTATGGCGAACCGGCCCTCGGCCTGGTGTTCCAGCGCATGCCCGCCACACTGGAGCTGGTGTTCGTGGCCATGGTCATGGCGTTGACGGTTGGCATACCGCTGGGCCTGTACGCCGGCCTGCACCCCGAGCGCCCCATGGCCCGCCTGCTTATGGGCACGTCGATTGTCGGCATCTCGATCCCCAGCTTCTGGCAGGCCCTGGTGTTGATCTTCGTGCTGGCTGTCAGCCTGCAGGTGCTGCCCGCTGGCGGACGGGCTGAAGCGGTCACCGTGCTCGGCATCAGCTCCAGCCTGTGGACGCTGGACGGCTGGAGCCACGTGTTCCTGCCGGCCTTCAATCTTGCGCTCTCCCAGTGCACCCTGATCATTCGACTGGTGCGCACCAACGTGTGCGAGATTGCGCTGCTGGACTACATCCGGTTCGCATGGGCCAAGGGCCTGCCGCGCCGGCGCATCGTCTACGTGCACATCCTGCGCAACACGCTGGTCGTGCTGGTGACGGTGATCGGCCTTCAGCTTGGCTCGCTGATCGCGTATGCGGTGATCACCGAGACCATTTTTGCCTGGCCTGGCATGGGCAAGCTGATCATTGACAGCATCACCCGGCTGGATCGCCCGGTGACAGTGGCCTACCTGATGGTGGTTGTGCTGATGTTCATCACCATCAATCTGGTGGTCGATATTCTCTACACGGTGATCGATCCGCGCATCCGCCTGCGCGGGTCGGGCGGGCGATAGATGGGGTCCATCATCACCACTACCGCCGCGTCGGCGTCCACCCGGCGCGAGCCTTCGCGCTGGTTGCAGGTCGCGCGGCGATTTGTCGCCAACCGGGTGGCGACCGGAGCCTTGATCGTGCTGTTGCTGATCGTGCTGATGTCGATCTTCGCGCCCTGGATCGTGCCGCAGAACCCGTACGACCTGAACGCGATCGACCTTGCCGACGCGCGTCGGCCCCCTGGCCACATCAAGATGTCCAAGCAGTCGCAGACCGCACTGCAACTGGCCTTCGATGCGTCCGGCACGGCTGGCGCCGCCTTGCGCGTGAGCCGCGTCGAGCGGGAAGACTTTGCGCCACTCGACGCGGTGAAGATCGACGTCGAACCAGTGCCAGACGCCCCTTCCGGGCAGCGCAGCTGGCGGCTGGTGGTGGCCCCCAAGGCCAGGGGGCCACTCGACCCATTCGTCGGCGCCCGTATCAGCGGGCTGCCGCGTACGGCTGCGCTGTCCGCCGGGGAGCGTCCGCGCTTCGGGGACATCTGGACCCTGAGTGCCGCCGACCTGCAAGGTCTGCGGTTGACCCTGCCTGCGGACGTGCAGAGCGTCAACCTTCGACTTGAGCTTACCGGAGGCATCGAGCGCCCTCTGGTCCGTTTTTGGCTGGGCACCGACGACCAGGGTCGCGACTTGTTGAGCGCCATCATCATGGGACTGCGCATCAGCATGGTCGTCGCCATCATCAGCGTGCTGATAGCGCTCAGCCTGGGGACCGTCCTTGGACTGATTGCGGCATACCGGGGTGGACGCACCGACGCGCTGATCATGCGGCTGGTCGACCTGCAGGTGAGTTTCCCGACCATCCTGGTGGCGCTGATCCTGCTCGCGCTGATCGGGTCGGGTATCGGCAACGTGATCCTGGCGCTGGTCATTGTGCAATGGGCCCTGTACGCACGGATCGCCCGCAGTGCGGCCTTGACGGAGCTGGGCAAGGAGTATGTCGAGTCGGCGCGTTCGCTCGGGTTTAGCGGCACCCGCATTCTGCTGGTCCACATCCTGCCCAACTGCACGCCGTCGCTGATCGTGATTGCCACGCTGGAAGTGGCGGGCGCTGTGTCCCTCGAAGCTACCCTGAGCTTCCTGGGCCTGGGATTGCCGGTGACCGAGCCGTCCCTTGGTTTGCTGGTTGCGAACGGCTTCAACTACCTGATGTCGGGTTACCCATGGATCAGCGTATTGCCCGGGCTGGCACTGCTGATCGCCGTGCTGGCCATCAATTTGGTGGGTGACGAACTGCGCGACATTCTCAATCCGAGGCTGGCCCGATGACCGCACTGCTGGAGGTGGACGGCCTGCACACGTATTTCGCCACCGCGGGCGGCGCGCTCAAGGCGGTCGACGGCGTCAGCTTTTCGATTGAGCGTGGCGAAGTCATGGGTTTGGTGGGAGAGTCAGGGTCGGGCAAGTCGGTCACCGGTTATTCGATCATGGGCCTGGTACCGTCACCTGGCTATATCGCTGCGGGGAAAATCCTGTTCAACGGCGAAGACCTGGCCAGTGTTTCGGCCGAGCGCATGCGTACCCTGCGCGGGGCGCGGATCGCGATGATCTTCCAGGATCCGATGATGACCCTCAACCCGGTGCTGTCGATCGGCACCCAGATAGTCGAGACTGTGCTGGCCCATCGGCAGGTCAGCCCGGCACAGGCGCGCAAACGCGCCTGCGAAGCCTTGGAGATGGTGGGAATTGCGTCGCCGCAGGAGCGGCTTACAGCGTTTCCACACCAGCTCTCGGGCGGCATGCGGCAGCGGGTGGTGATTGCCATCGCCATGTTGCACGAGCCCGATCTGGTGATTGCCGACGAGCCCACCACCGCGCTGGACGTGACGATCCAGGCCCAGATCCTGGCCCAGGTGCGGGTGCTGCGGCAGAAACACGGTACGGCGGTGTTGTGGATCACGCACGATCTTTCGGTTGTTGCCGGGCTGGCCGACCGCATCTGCGTGATGTATGCCGGCACCATCGTCGAACAGGGAACGGTTGATGCGCTGCTCGACCGGCCGGCCCATCCCTATACGCGTGGCCTGATTGCCTCGCTGCCGAGCCGCAATCGCCCCGGTCACACGATCCAGCAGATTCCAGGCATGATGCCGTCGCCGTTTGCACTGCCTGTGGGTTGCCGCTTTCAGCCCCGCTGCCAACGTGCCGACGCCAGTTGCCTGGCGCCGCCTGAGCTGATTCGGATCGAGCCACAACGCAGTGTGCGTTGTGTGCACCCGGTAGGAATAGCGAACGACACTGGTGTGGCAGAGCGTGACCCGGCCAGCCACACGTCCGCGCCGCAGGACACGGTCCCCCAAGTGTTGCGCTCCGCCTCTGTGGCGCCTGCAGCTGCCGAACCGCTCATTGCCATGGACAAGGTGGTGAAGAACTTTGTCACGCGGCTCGATTGGGTCGAACGCATGTTCCGCCGACTTGGCGCCAATCTCACCGAGCAGAATTTGAGTGCGGTCGACCAGGTCGATCTGCAGGTATGGCCGGGCGAAGTGCTGGGGCTGGTCGGCGAGTCCGGGTGCGGCAAGTCGACGCTGGCACGCATGTTGGCCGGCATCCACGAGCCGAGCGACGGGCAGGTAAGGTACAAAGGCGCGGACGTGAGGACGCTTGATGCGCACGCCCAACGTGAGTACCAGCTGCGCTGTCAGATGGTTTTCCAGGACCCCTTTGGTTCGCTCAACCCGCGCCTGCGTGTGGGTGAGCTGATCGGCGAGGGTCCGCGGGTGCATGGGCTGTGGCCCGCCGGGTCTTTCGCCGAGCGTCTCGATGCGACGATGCGACGTGTCGGCCTCGACCCCAGCATGCAGACGCGTTTCCCGCACCAGTTCTCCGGCGGCCAGCGTCAACGCATCGGTATCGCCCGCGCGCTGGCGGTCGAGCCCGATCTGCTGGTGTGCGACGAGCCCGTGTCCGCGCTGGATGTATCGATTCAGGCGCAGATGCTCAACCTGTTCATGGAGCTGCGTGCCGATCTCGGTCTGACCTATGTCTTCATCAGCCACGATCTGGGCGTGATCCGCCACTTGGCGGACCGGGTGATGGTGATGTACCTTGGGCGCATTGTTGAATCTGGCCCCTGCAAGGAGCTATTTGCGCAACCGAACCACCCCTATACCCAAGCCTTGCTTGAGCAGGTTCCCCGGCTGGACCTGCGACGGCAGGAATACGCCATGATCAGCGGCGAGATTCCATCCGCGTTCGATCCGCCTGCGGGTTGCCGTTTCCATACGCGTTGCCCGAAGGCCAGCGCACGTTGTCGCAGCGAGTCGCCGCTGCTGCGCGAGATCGCGCCCGGCCGCATGGCGGCCTGCCACCTCAACGACGACCAGTGATCCTGATCTGGTAACTCCCGCCGCCGGTACCGACCTCACGTCAACACCAATCTGCCCATGCCTCGTATCGACCCGCAGCGTTTGCTGGCTGACCTGGATGAACTGTCGGCAATCGGCAAGTTCAAGAGCGGCGTGCATCGGCCAACCTATTCTGCGGCTGACCAACAGGCACGCGCCTGGCTGGTAGACCGGTTGCGTGCGGCAGGGCTCGATGCAGCGATCGACGGCATTGGGAATGTGATCGGGCGCTCGCGCGGACCAGGCTCCAGGCTGCTGCTCGGGTCCCACATCGAATCCCAGCCGGAGGCCGGGCGACTGGACGGTGCACTCGGCGTATTGATGGGTCTTGAAGTCGCGCGCGCAGTGCGCGACGACCCGAGTTGCATCGGGCTGGGTGTGGACGTTGCCGCCTGGGCGGACGAGGAGGCCTATTACGGCAGTTTTCTCGGTAGCCGTTCCTTCATCGGTGAATTGACCGAGGCCGACATGGATCGCGCGGCGCACCGCAGCGACGGCACTCCATTACGCACGGCGCTGCGCGAGGCCGGTTATGCGGGACCGCGTGCCACCGTCGAGCCGGGTCGCTACCTCGGTTATCTGGAGGGGCATGTCGAACAGGGTGACTACCTGGATCAGGCCGGACAACGCATTGGCATCGTCACCGGCATCGTCGGCAGTTGGCAATACCGGGTGATTGCACATGGTCAGCAGAACCATGCGGGTACAACCCGCATGGCGGCACGCAAGGACGCCGGGTTGGCACTGGCCAAGCTGATTGTGGCGATCGACCAGCACTTCCCCGGGGTCGCGGGACCGCGCAGTGTCTGGACTGTAGGGCGCGTGACACTCGAGCCCGGGGCGCCGAGTGTGATTCCCGGCCGTGCCGAGCTCGCATTCCAGTTTCGCGACGTCGACACCGCGGTGCTGGAGCGTATGGGCGAGGCGCTCGATGACTTGGTCGCCGAGGCCAACCGCGGACCCTGTGCAGTCGAGGCGATCAAGCTGTCGCAGACCAAGCCGGCATTGATGGCAGCAGCTTTTCAGGCAAGGCTTGAAGCTGCCGCCGAACTTCATGCGCCGACACAACACACGCGCATGCCCAGCGCCGCCGGCCACGACGCCCAGATCCTGGCGCGCGCCATGCCGGCCGCCATGTTGTTCGTGCCGTCGATTGGCGGCATCAGCCACCATTGGTCCGAAGATACCCGCGACGACGATATCGTGCTGGGCACCCAAATCTTTGCCGACGGTGTGGCGGCGATTCTGCGCGGCTGAGCTCAAGCCTCGCGTGCCACAAAGGTCAGCGCCTGCTGTGCATTGCGCCGCGCATGGTGTTGCTTGAATTGCACGCCGAACAATCGATTGACGGCCGCCAGGCTTGCGTCACGGGCACTGGCTGACAGGCCGCCTGCAACAGAATCCCGCACCGCCGACCAGGTCTTGAGCCAGTGCACGGCAAAAATGTCGACGGCCTGGCCGTGGTCCAGCAGCTGGGCGCGACAACGCTGATCGAATGCCGCCGCGTCGCCCACCAGCCAGTGTGCCAGCGCCTGCTGGTTGCTGAGTCCCGGCTCCAGCCAGGCGCTGTTGCGGCCGACAAACAGGGCCATCTGCAGCAGCCCACGGGGCCATTGCGGTGAGTCCGCGGGCAACAGCTCGCGCATGGCCTGGGCAAAGGTCAGCGCGTGGCTGAAGTCGAGCCAACCGGTGTTGACTTGCGGCGGGTTGTCGACCCGGTGCGCAATGGATTCGTCAAAACGCAGCAGGTGCAGGGCGGCGGCCTCGGTCAGCCTGTCCAGCAACAGGGCAGGGGAGTGGCCGGCTGCATCCAGAACCTGCTCCAGCGTTCGTTTGATCGACAACGCGGTGAAAGCCCCGGCTGGTGGCAGTTCGGTCGTTTTCTGCTGTGTAGCGTCACGCCATCGGCGCAGGGCATCGGCATAGGCACGGAAGTCGGGCAACAAATCCTCGCGTGTGGCATAGACCAGGGAGCGCACCCAGGACCGCAACAGGGGCAGCATTGCCGGCAAGCCCAGGCGCCGCACCGAGCGGCGCAGGTGCATCAGGTAGATCACAGAGTGCCCGAAGTCGTTGTAGTGCGCCAGCGCGGCTTGCCCCAATGTCGGCATCAGGCCTTCCAGGCCCAGCCCTTCATCAGCAGCGCCATGCAAGAGCTGCACGGCCGTAGACTCGTCCTGTACTTCGATCGCGCCCAAGAACTGCATTGAATCCCATGGTTTGCTCGCACGGTCGAAGGGTCTTGGCGGCTCACGCAGCACTTCGAATGCGAGATACCCCAGCGCCTCCGCGCCGCAGATCAACCGGTCCACCGGGTCTTCCAGTTCGTCACGCAGGCGCAACCAGGCGTCGGCACCGGCTTCGGCATGGGTCATACCGTAGGGCAGTCGGTCGTGTCCACGCACCAGGGCGCGGGCTATCGCGTCTTCCGTGCTGCCGCCGGCCTGCTCGACGCGCGCCAGCTCGCGCGTGATGCGCGGGCGGTCCAGATCGTCCATCGCCTGTGACAGTTGCAGCAGTGCACGCTCGATCCGCACCGCCGGTGGCGCTTCGACCAGGTTCACCCATACCGCGTCGCCACGCACCTGCACCGGATAGATGCGCAGCGCGTCACCACCGTACAGGTTGGCGCCATTGCGCAGATTGAACTTCCAGTTGTGCCATTGGCAGGTGAGCACACAGCCCGCGTCCAGCGAACCCTCCACCAGCGGAAACCCTTCGTGTGGGCAGCGGTTGTTGCAGGCATGGAGTTGGCCATCCTGCAGGAACACGGCAATCTGCTTGCCCTGCAGCTTCACCACCTGCGCGCCTGCGTCGCGCAGGCGCTGCAGGGGCAAGGCGGGTTGCCAGTCATCAGGTAGCGGGCCTGCGGCTGCCGGGGTGGCAGATGCGGGGGAAACATGACGCGTGGTCGGCACCGGAGTCCTTGGTGGTTGCAATTTCCGGAATTGTGATCTGCGCAGACCGCAAAAAGCGCCAAGACCCCATTGGCCATACCGCCTGTTCAACTGGGGGTCTTTGCCAGCAAGGCACAGGATGGATCATGTCAACGCCGCTGCATACCTGCCAACTATGGATATTCTCTAAATACATGACAACCGATTGTCTGCCCGTGCGTTATGTCTCCAGGGTCACTGCTGGAGAATATTGGCATGGTGCAAAAGCGATTGAGCGAAGCGGCAAAGAAGCGGGTGCGAGGCGGGCGGATGCTGCAAAAGGGCAAGGGCTGCGCGGAGGTTGCGCTGGCCGTTGGAGTGGCACGACAGACCGTGTACACATGGAAAGCGTTGTTCGATGAGGGCGGCATCGATGCACTGCGGGCGGTGCCCGAGGCGGGCCGCCCGGCCAAGCTGGACCCAACGCAGCTGGCTGCGGTGCGCGTTGCCGTTTTGCGAAGCCCGACCGAGCACGGCTTTGGCACCGAACTGTGGACCGTCAAACGGGTGGGCGCGGTCATCGAACGCATGCATGGCGTACGCTTTAGCCAAGGGCATGTCTGGCGAATCCTGGGCTCCCAGGGCTCCACTTCAACTGGACGCACGTTTCGGTCATCGCGGGCATCACCCGCACCAACTGCTTGTTCCGGCTGCACGAGGGCAGTATCAAGAAGGAGGAGATGGTCCAATTTCTCAAGGCGCTCAAGGCCCACTTGAAGCAGCCGCTGCTGGTGATCTGGGATGGCCTGAAGGCGCACCGCAGCCACTTGGTGCGCGACTACCTCGATACCTTGGGCGGGCACATCCAGATTGCCTTCTTGCCAGCCTACGCCCCCGACCTCAATCCGGTGGAATACCTGTGGGCTTGGCTCAAGCGGCACGCGCTGGCCAATTACTGTCCCAACGACCTGAGCGAGTTGCACACCACTGCCCGCAACAAGCTCAAGAGCGCCCAAAAGCGTCCCTCGATCATCGCCGCTTGCTGGACGCAGGCTACGCTCTTGTAGTGTCATGAGTTATGAGAAGCTCCATAGTCACCAGCGACGCGACAGCACGGCCAGTCGCAAACACCCTGAGGGAATTTGGATGACGCAAACCCTGGTGCATTTCGATGCCGACAGCGACGACCCGTCACCGGTGGAATACACGCGCCGATTGGCCGCAGCCGTCACATTGGCGGGTGATGCGGCGGATAAATATGGTGACGGTGAATTGATCGCCGCGGCGGAACGGCTGATTGCTGCGCGCCTGGGCAAAGAGCGCGCCGTGCTCTTTGCCACCGGCACGTTGGCCAATATGGTGGCACTGGACCGCCTGTGCCCGCGTTTCGCGCGCCGGGTTCTGGTGCACCCCGATAGCCACATTTTTTCCGATACCGGTGACGGCGCCGCCGCCGCGATGGGGTTGACGCTGGTCACGCTGGCGGCCGACGGTGCGGGCTTCCAGGCCGATGCTGCACTTCAGGCAATCCAGTCGACGCGCACGGGCAAGGTGCGCCAGGCAGTGGGTGCCGTGGTGGTGGAAACACCGGCCCGGCGATTTTCAAACGCCATGTTTCCGCTGGCCGAGCTGGACCGGGTCACCACGCAGGTGCGCGCGCAAGGCGTCGCCCTGCATCTGGATGGCGCCCGGCTGCCGATCGCCGCCGCGTCGGCATCGCGCAGCATAGATGCGTTTGCAGTACCTTTCGACACCGTGTATCTCTCCTTGTGGAAGATGCTGGGCCTGCCGTTTGGCGCCGCGCTGGCGGGCCCGGCCGCCCTGCTGGACGGTGCTGAACATGACCGCCGACGCTTGGGCGGCGCACTGCCACAGCTCTGGCCACTTGCCGTTATGGTGCTGGCCCACCTGGACGAGCGGCTCGACAGCTGGCCGCAGGTGTTTGCGCATTTGGGCGAGTTTCGCGCACAGGTTGAGCGCCAGGGCCGCTTCACGCTGGCACCCATCGGCAGCGACCCGACCAATACCACCTGGCTCGATGCGGGGGACGTGGACCTTGCCTTGCTGCGTACTTGCGCACGCGAGCAAGGTGTGATGTTGCCTGAGCCGCAGGGGCGACGCTTTGCAATCCGTGCCAACACGGGCTGGTTGGCGCATGCGCCACAAGACCTGTTGGCACGGCTGACCCGTGCTGCGGACCAGGTCGCCAGCCACACTGTCTGACTCGGCAAACGCGCGACCGGCCAAGGCTTTATCGCAGCGTCCCGCGCGCCGCCCCCAACCCAGCCAACCGACCCCCCACAAAACACTCGGCGATGTTGCCGCCCGACATGTAGAGATGGCCGAACAGGGACCCCATCTCGCCAGCCGCATACAGGCCGCTGATTGCGCTGCCATCGGGCCGCAGGATGCGCTGCGCGGCATCGTGCACCGGGCCGCCCTGGGTGTTGGAGACGATGGGCCACACTGGCGCATAGACAAATGGCGCTTCGCGTATCGTCACCATGCTGGTCGGCGGGCGGCCCCAGTCGTGGTCTTCCCCGTCGGCGCAGTCGGCGTTCCAGCGTTCGATGGCGGCGGCCAGCGCTGCTTCGCTGCTGCCGGTGCCCTTGGCCAACTCGCCCAGGTTGCGGGCCCGTTTCAGGATGCCGAGATCCAGTTCTCTCTGGTTGTCGGTACTCCAGTCATAGTGCACACGGCGTGCGTGTGAGGTGGGGCGCCCGAATGGATACATGGCAGCGCCACGGGCGTCGGCGATCAGCCAGGCCGGCATAGCGGCGTAGTCCTGTGTCAAAGGGTCGTAACGTGCAAACGGGCGTGCGCCGGTGTCTTGCACATAGGGGTCGTATTCGTTCATGAAGCGCCGACCGCGTTGGTCCAGCAAGATCCAGGGCATGGCCACATCACCACGCAGCGGTGTGCCGGGTTGCCAGTCTGGCAGGCGCTTGGTGCGTATGCCGAACGGGTAGGCCGGGTCGCTGTGTTTGAAGCCGTAGGAACCGTGGTAGTGCCACATGTGCCACAGGTCGGCACCCAGCGTCTGCGCCATGCGGATGCCGTCACCGGTGTTGCCTTGCACTGCCGCCGACATTACGGCGCCCTCGGGCCAGAACGCGCGCTGCATGGCAGCGTCGCCTTCGAAGCCGCCGCAGGCCAGTACCACGCCGCGTCGCGCACGGATGTTTGTTGCCGTGCGCCCACAGCGCACCGCCACTCCCTGCAGCGCGCCGGCCTTGGTGCTGCACAACAGCCGCTCGACCCGGTGGCCAGTGTGCACCGCGATGCCACGCAGCAGCAAGTTGCGCCGCAGCACCTCGAACAGCAGAGTCCCACCGGGTGCTCCGACGACATCGGGGTAGGCCTTCGCCGCATCAAAGTCTGCCACCGTCTCAATGTTCACAAAACCGAAGGTGTCGTTGCCGGCAAACGGGTAGTTGGCCGCCCCGGGGCGCAGCGCGGTGGTGGCGCCGACGGCGCGCGCCATCGCATCCACCCGTTTCGGCAGACCCAACATGCCACGTGCCAGGGCGCGCAGCACGCTGTCAGGCGCCGTGCCACCGTTGGTGCGCTGCAGGTAGGCAAACGCGGCTGTGGCGTCCTGCGCCGCACGTACACCACCGAACGAACAGATCGAGATGCCACCGGGGTCGGGCATCTTTTCCAGCAACAGCACCTGTGCGCCGGCGTCATGCGCCGTGATCGCGGCAATGGCGCCGGCGTATCCGCAACCGACCACCACCACATCGGTGCTCTGGTCCCAGCGCTTCCTGGTTGAATTGACGGTCACGCGAGTTTCTCGGGGAATGCGGCCCGCAGACCGGAAACCAGCTCGGCCGCCATGTCGGCCAGGACGGCCTGGCCTTTTTCGCTCGTCGCCAGGGTCGGGTCGCCGCGCACGCCAGACACCGAATAATCCGCGCCACTGGCCGGATCGCCGTCGAAAATGGTTGGCGTATAAAACACTGTGCGGGACTGTGCCAGCGCATGACCGTAGTCCACCACCGCCTTGTCGAATCGCACCGCGTGCGGGGCGATGGCCATGATCATCGAGGTCTCGGCCTCGTCGCCGTGCCCGCCGATCTTCTGCTGCATCAGAGCCCGGGTGTTCTTGCCCAGCGAGGCGATGTCGGCAGTCAACACCCGCACACCGGTGCGCTCATAGAACTCGCGCACCACGATGCGCAGCGGCGCTTCGGTCGACACGCCGGTGTTGACCACGGCGATGCTCTTCACCCCGTCACGGACCAGCTTGTCGAACACGTCGGTCAAAAGCGCCTGGAAGGTCTCGGGGCGCAGGTGCTGGCTACCGGGGTAACGTACAAAGGCCGGGTAATACCCCAGCGTGAGCACCGGCGCGATGATCACCGGCAACTGCTGCGCGATGCGGTTGGCAAGCTCGCGCGCCACCAGGTAGTCGGTGTTCAGCGGCAGGTGCGCGCCGTGCTCCTTGGAGATGGCACCGATCGGCACGACAACGGGCCAGCCCTGGTCGATTTTCTCCTTCGCCTCGGGCCAGCTCAGTGTCTCCAGCCAGACGCCATGTGGTGCGGTTGGGTCGCTCACAGGTGTTTCTCCAAAAAGCGGCGCACGTCCGGCCCCCACAACTGCGAGCCACGTCCAGCCAGGTAATGCCCTTCGTCTTGGGTATGGCCAAACGCCGGGTAGATTTTTGCTTCGAAGCGGACCATGGTGCCGACCAAAGCGGCGGCGATCTCCTGCGTCGGGCGCACGGAGAAGTCGTTGGCCGCCTGGGCAAAGAAGATCGGCATGCGGACCTTTTTGGCCTGCTCCACCATATAGGCGGCAATGGGCGGGTTGCGGTCCCAGTTCATGGCGGCACCGGCAAACTCGATGGCGCAGCGAAAGCGCGTTTCGCGCGCCGCTGCCAGCAGGGTGTTGACGCCGCCAAACGACGACCCCATCACGCCCACGCGCGCGGCGTCGATCACAGGCAGCGTACAGACGTAATTGAAGGCTGCCAGCACGTCATCACTTTCGGTGCCCAGGCGCTTGACCAGTTGCGTGTTGTATTCGGGGCTGAAGGCCGGCGCCGGGCACTCGGCGCGCCATGTCGGCCCGGGCGAGAAGCCGTAACCGTGCCGGTGCGGGTAGAAGCAGGCGATACCCCAGGAATTGAGCAATACGGCGACACCTGGGGTGGCGTTGTCCTCGTGCCCCTGCATCAGCCCGCTGCCATGGTTGTACAGCATGCAGGGGAATGGCCCCAAGCCCGGCGGCGTGTACAGGAAACCCTTGAGATCGTACTGGCCGCTCTTGAATTCGTGCACCGTCGGCACGCAATCCAGCGCTGCCACATCGATGTCACCGGCCCAGCCACCGGCGCCCGCCACACGCTCCTCGAACAGGCGCTCGAAGCGCTCGATCACACCACGCATGTCGGCGCGCACGGCTTCGAAGTCGGCGCTGGCGGCGCGTGCGTCCAGATCGGCCTGGTGCGCCGCCTTGCCCGGGAAGGCACATTCCCAGGCCACATCGGGCCCGTCGGCGCTGCCATCGGCCTTGACGCGGATCGTGCCCGCCGCCAGGCCAATGGCCACCCGCACATCGCAGGCACGGCGGCGCAGCGCCAGCACGGTGTTCTTCTGGTCGGGCTTGGCGTAGTAGTGGGTGCGTTCGATGATCATCTGGACTCCGTCTGGTAGTGGCCTGGAAAGTGGCAGCGCACCCAGCGGCCTGGCGCATGCTGCGCCAATGCTGGTGCGTCGTTGGCGCAACGCGCGCTGGCGATCGGGCAACGCGTGCGAAAGGTGCAGCCGGAGGGCGGCTCCAGCGGGCTGGGCAGGTCACCTTCCAGAACTGGCGGGCCGAGCACCCGGGTCGGGTCGGGCTCGGGCACGACCGATATCAATGCCGCCGTGTAGGGGTGCAGCGGCCGGGCGAACAGGGCCGGCTCGTCCGATACCTCGACGATGCGGCCCAGGTACATCACCGCCACCCGGTGTGACAGATGGCGCACCACCGCCAAATTGTGCGAGACGAACAGGTAGGCGACACCAAACTCGGTTTGCACGTCTTTCAACAGGTTCAGAATCTGCGCCTGTATCGATACGTCCAGTGCGGACACTGCCTCGTCACACACGATCAGGCGCGGCGACGGCGCCAGTGCGCGGGCAATGCCGATGCGCTGGCGCTGCCCGCCGGAAAACGCATGCGGATACCGGGTGCTGTACTCGG
>JANLVB010000142.1:0-35215 GCA_031363785.1 Betaproteobacteria bacterium | reverse complement strand
AGGCCGGGGGCTTGCCGGGGTCTGCGGCACCTGCACCACACGTTATCTGTCCGGCGAGCCGGATCACCGCGACTTTGTGTTGTCGGATGCCGAGCAGCGCGAACTCGTCATGGTGTGTGTGTCACGCGCCAAATCTGCACGGCTGGTACTCGACCTGTGATCGTGGAAGGCAGACCGGCACCGTAAGACCGCCGCACTTCAGTCCCATGCGGCTGGCCGGCGCAGGTGAAAGTCGGTCATCTGCTGGTAGGCGCGCCCGAACGCAAACAGTTCTTCTTCCCGGTTCGGTCGGCCCACCAGCTGCAGGCCCACTGGCAGGCCATCGACAAAACCGCAGGGCAGCGACAGGGCCGGCAGGCCGAGGTAGTTGACGAACCGGCAGGCGCGGCCACTTTGCGCAAAGAAGGCAACGACGTCGCTGGCTGACGCCTGTGATACGTCCTGCGCACAAGGCGCCACCGCCATCGTCACTGGCAGCAGCAACACGTCTGCGTCGGCAAACGCAATGGCCAGGAAATGTTCCAGAATGGCAGCGCGCCCGGCGAGGGCGCGGGAGGCCAGGGACGGATCCAGGAACAAACCGGTTTCGATGGCGCCTCTGGCGGCCAGCGAGATGCGGCCGGCTTGCGTGCGCAAAACCTCGCGGTGGATGCGCGCACCTTCGAATTTCACCACGGTCTGGTGCAGGCTGGTCATCAGATCAAGATCGGGCAATTGGACCTTGCGTTGCCCCGACGCGGCGCGGCCCAGGACGCCAACGGCGATCTCCAGCTTGTCCATGACCGCGCTATCGACCGCGTCAGTGAATTGGGCGACGGCGATGCCCAGGCGCAGCTTGGCTGCCTGTGCCAGGGCACGATCCAGTGCCGGCAAAGCGGGGGCACTCTCAACCAGCCCGCCCGCAATGACCGTGAGCAAGGTCTGGCAGTCCTCCACGCTGTGCCCCATGGGTGAAATGCTGTCAAAGGGAGGTGCCCGGGGAAACACGCCGTCCAGGCTGACCAGTCCGAAACTCGGCTTGATGGCGGTCACGCCGCAGTAGGCGGCTGGCACGCGTGCGGAGCCACCGGTATCGGAGCCCAGTGTGACGGGAACCAGGCCGGCAGCCACTGCCACGGCGCTGCCAGACGAGGAGCCACCGGTGATGCGCTCCAGATCCCAGGGGTTGCAGCAGCGTCCGAAATGCGCGTTCATGCCCGTGCCGCCAGCCGCGAATTCGTCCAGATTCAGGGTGCCAAGCAGAACCGCTCCGGCCTGCCGGAGCCGGGTGATGACTGTCGCGTCAGCGCTGGCAGGCCGCGGGTATACGGTGGAGCCAGCGGTTGTCGTTTTGCCCAATCGCTGGAAAACATCTTTCACTGCCAACGGCACACCATGCAGCGGCCCCATGGGTTGGCCTGCCTGCGCGGCAACATCCAGCTGCTCCGCCTCACGCAGCGCAGCTTCTCGTTCGACGGCAACGAAGGCATGGAGTGCGCCGTCGTGGAGTGCGATGCGCTCCAGGCACTGGGTGCCGGCCTGCACGGCGCTCAGTTGGCCGTTGCGCAGCGCGGCCGTCAGTTGGCTCAGGTGGTGTTGGTCGGGCGCGGTCATTGCGGCCGGGCACCGTACACCAGCGCTGTGAAGAAGGCGGCGAACTGTGTCGAATCCGATGCGCTGAACCGCTGTGTGGCCGCATCACAGGCGCTACGCAGGCTGCTGCATTCGTCGGCAATCTGCCCCGCCCGCACGGCGTCGATGCCCAGCAGGGGATAGTCTCTGGCCAGCGCCAGAATCCGCCTCGTGTCGTCGTCCATCGTGGTTCTCCTGATTGGCAATTGCCCCCGGCCATGGTCGACCGATGCGCGCGGTCAGGTTCAGTTGCGAAACAGGTTGCGCGGCGCGCCGACTTGGTGCATGATATCGTACAGGTAATAACAATTCCCCCCATGAAACATTTCAACCGGCTGCCGGTCGGTTCGATTCCACATCGCATGAGGCATTCATGAACGTTGCAGACGCGCGAAAATTTCTCAAGAAGAACAACATCCAGTTTGTGCTGGCGCAATTCGTGGATATCCACGGCTCGGCCAAGGCCAAGTGTGTGCCGGTCGGGCATTTCGAGGCGTTATTGACCACCGGCGCCGGTTTTGCCGGTTTCGCCATCTGGGGCCTGGGCATGGGGCCGCACGGGCCCGAATATACGGCAGTCGGTGACCTGTCGACGCTGACGCTGGTGCCCTGGATGCCTGGCTACGCCCGCATTGCCTGTGACGGCCATGTGCTGGGCAAGCCGTACGAGTACTGCCCGCGGGTGGCGTTGCGCGCCCAGGTGAAGAAACTCGGTGCGATGGGCCTGACCCTGTTTACAGGCATCGAACCCGAATTCATGTTGCTTGATCGCAAGGCGGATGGCTCGTTGGCGCCGTTTGACAGCACGGATACGCTGGACAAGCCCTGTTATGACTACAAAGGCCTGGCACGGCGCAGTGACTATCTGGGCAAACTCGTCAGCGCCCTGCAGGTGGCGGGCCTGGACGTGTACCAGATCGACCATGAAGATGCGAACGGCCAGTTCGAGGTGAACTTCGCGTACCGCGATTGCATGACATCGGCTGACAACTACACCCTGTTCAAGATGGCGGCGACGGAGATCGCGCACTCCATGGGCATGGTCTGCACCTTCATGCCCAAGCCTTTTGCGAACCGTGCCGGCACCGGTTCGCATTTCCATATCTCGGTGGGTGACGCCAAGACGAAAAACCTGTTTCACGACGACAAGGACAAACAGGGCATGGGTCTGTCCAAGACCGGTTACCACTTTCTCGCCGGTATCCTGGCGCATGCGCGCGGCCTGACGGCTCTGGCGGCACCCTCGGTGAACTCCTACAAGCGGCTGGTGGTGGGGCGTTCGCTGTCGGGCGCGACCTGGGCACCAGCTTATGTGACCTACGGCGACAACAACCGTACGGCTATGGTCAGGATCCCGTACGGTCGCCTGGAATTGCGCCTGCCCGATGGCTCCTGCAACCCTTACCTGACAACTGCCGGCATCATCGCCGCCGGGCTGGACGGCATCAAGAGAAAACTGGATCCGGGGCCGGCCAACAACACCAATCTGTACGAGCTGTCTCCCGAGCAGGTGGCGGCGCAGGGCATACCCATCCTGCCACAAAACCTGAACGAAGCCGTCGACGCATTTGCCGCCGATGCAGTGCTGCGCGACGCGGTAGGCGAGAACCTGTCGAACGAATTCATTCGCCTCAAACGCATGGAGTGGGTCGAGTACTCACGCCATGTATCGGCTTGGGAAACCAACCGCTACCTCGAATTTTTCTGATTGGACGAACCAGTATGTGTGGAATAGTCGGACTACTCGTCAAGAAGCCCGAGTTGCGCGGGCAATTGGGCACATTGATGATGCCTATCTTGATTGGCATGACGGAGCGCGGGCCGGAATCGGCCGGCATGGCGGTGTTCACGTCGGCTGTAGCGGACGGGCGGCGCAAGTTCAGCGTCTACAGCGGTACCGCCAGTGCGCCGTGGGCCCAGTTCGAGGCCGCGGCCGTGCGCGAGCTGGGGGTCGGATCCACAGTGCAGATACGCGCCAACCACGCGGTGCTGGAAACGGCGGCCGCCCCCGACACAGTTCGCGCGTGGCTGCTGACCAATTACCCGGGTTACCACCTGCTGTCGGTGGGCCAGTCGATCGACCTCTACAAAGATACCGGTTCCCCGTCCGAAGTTGCTGCGCGGTACCACTTCCCGGCGCTCACCGGCTCGCATCTGGTGGGCCATACGCGTATGGCAACCGAGACCGCGGTCACCCCTGCACGTGCCCATCCGTTCACTGCGGGCGAGGATTTTTGCCTGGTTCACAACGGCTCGCTGTCCAATCCGAACAGCGTGCGACGCAAGCTCGAACCGCTGGGCATCAAGTTCGAGACCGACAACGACACCGAGGCGGCCTGCCGGTTCCTGGAGTGGCGCATGCGCGAGGGTGATGGCCTGGAGACGGCGCTCGAAAAAGGCTTCAATGAACTCGATGGTTTCTACACTTTCCTGATGGGCACGAAGGACGAGCTGGCCCTTGTGCGTGACGCTTTTTCCTGCAAGCCAGCCATCGTCGCCGAGACCGATGACTATGTCGCAATCTCTTCCGAGTTCCGCTCCCTTGCCAAGCTGCCGGGTGTCAAAAACGCCAATATCTTCGAGCCCAAGCCGGAGCAGATCTACCTATGGCGAGCGTGAATTTCGATCTTGCGCAGCAGCCGCTGCGCACTCTGAATCAGTACCTGCATGGTGCCTTGCCACCGGGGCCGCTGTGTGTTGCGGTGCACAACCCGGACGGCGCACACAGCATCGCGGTGGGCGTGAACGCACCGGTGGATATCGACATCCATGGCCATGCGGGTTACTACGCCGCCGGCATGAACCAGCAGGCGCGTGTGACGGTGCACGGAAACGTCGGCCCGGCGGTGGCTGAGAACATGATGTCCGGTCGTGTCCACGTGAAGGGTTTTGCCTCGGTGGCGGCGGGAGCGTCCGGCCAGGGGGGCTTGCTGGTCATCGATGGTGACGCTTCGTTGCGCTGTGGCATATCGATGAAGGGCATCGACATCGTCGTGGCCGGCAACGTCGGAGACTTTTCGGCCTTCATGGCGCAGGAGGGCCGGTTGGTCGTGTGTGGTGATGCCGGCGACGCGCTGGGCGACTCGCTGTACGAAGCCGTGATCTATGTGCGCGGCCATATCAAGTCGCTCGGGGCCGATGCCCACGAAGAGCCCATGTCGGCGCAAGACCATGCCGCGGTTGCCGATTTGCTCAAACAGGCCGGGTTGTCCCATGACCCCAAGGAGTTCCGCCGGGTGGCGTCGATGCGCAGCCTGTACCACTGGAACGCCGACGCCAATCAGGAGTATTGATGGATCACCCCGTTCGTTTTGTCCAGAACCCGCAAGGGGAAGAGAGTTGGGGTTACGGCCGCAGCACCATCGAGTACATCCAGCACGCGGCGGCGCACGGTTTGTATGAGATACGCGGCCTGGGTGCCAAGCGGCGTTTGCCGCATTTTGATGACCTGTTGTTTCTGGCCGCATCGCTGTCGCGTTATCCACTGGAAGGTTACCGGGAACGTTGCGATACCAAGACCATCCTGGGCAGCAGGTTCGCCAAGAAGCCGATCGAGCTGGCGATACCGATCACCATCGCCGGCATGAGTTTTGGGTCGCTTTCCGCCAATGTCAAGCAGGCGCTGGGTATGGCTGCCACCGAGATGGGCACATCGACCACCACCGGTGACGGCGGCATGACGAACGAGGAGCGGCAGTCGTCAAAACAACTGGTCTACCAATGCCTGCCCTCGCGCTACGGCTTCAACCCGAACGACCTGCGCCGCGCCGACGCCATCGAGATCGTGATCGGGCAGGGTGCCAAGCCGGGTGGCGGCGGCATGTTGCTGGGGCAGAAAATCAATCCGCGTGTGGCGCGCATGCGCCACCTGCCCGAGGGAGTGGACCAGCGCTCGGCCAGCCGGCACCCGGACTGGACTGGCCCCGATGACCTGGTGATCAAGATCCAGGAGCTGCGCGAGATCACCGACTGGGAGAAGCCCATCTATGTCAAGGTCGGTGCGACCCGGACCTTCAACGATGTCAAGCTGGCGGCGATTGCCGGCGCCGACGTGGTGGTGGTGGACGGCATGCAGGGTGGAACCGCCGCAACGCAGACGGTGTTCATCGAAAACGTCGGTGTGCCGACGCTGGCCGCGGTGCGCCAGGCGGTCGAGGCGCTGGAAGAACTGAATTTGCGCGGCGTGGTGCAACTGGTGGTGTCGGGCGGCATACGCACAGGTGCCGACGTGGCCAAGGCGCTTGCCATGGGCGCCGACGCCGTGTCGATCGGCCAGGGCATGTTGATGGCGCTGGGTTGCAATGGCGAGACCTACAGCCACAACGGCAAGAACTATTCTGCGGTGGACGACTATGTCAAGCTGGGCACGGCACCAGGGCAATGCCACCACTGCCATACCGGCAAGTGCCCGGTCGGCGTCACCACACAGGACGCGGTGCTGGAGCAGCGGCTGGAGCCCGTGGTTGGCGCCCGGCGCGTGCGTAACTATCTCAAGACCATGAACATGGAGCTCACGACCATTGCCCGGGCCTGCGGCAAGCAGAATGTGCACCACCTGGAGCGCGAAGACCTGGTGGCGTTGACCGTCGAGGCGGCGGCCATGGCCGGAGTTCCTCTGGCAGGGACAGACTGGATTCCGGGGCGGGGACGCGACCGGTTCTGATGTTCTGCGGGTCTGCAAGCCGAGTGCACAAAGGGGTGATGCAGGATCCTTGCATGGGGGTTAAGATTGCTGCTCAACAGTAGTCAGGGCAACACCACCACCATGGCTGAAAAAGAACAACCGTCCGAACCCGCTCCACGGGACCTGGAGCGCCACATCGGGCAAACCGTGCGCAAGCTGCGGCTGCAGCAAAATCTGACGATTGCCGAGATCGCCCGCAAGGCCAGCATCAGCAGCGGCATGCTCAGCAAGATAGAGAACGGACAGACGTCTGCCAGCCTGGATTCGCTGGCCGGCCTGGCCGACGCATTGGGAACCACACTGGCCAGCATTTTTGCCGGTTATTCAAGTGACGAAGGCGGTGCGCAGCACGTCAAGGCGGGGCAGGGTCCGGAGGTGGTGCGCCGTGGCACCAAACGCGGCCACACCTACCAGCTGTTGTCGATCGAGCGTGGGCCGCGCCGGGTGTTCGAGCCGTTCCTGGTGACGTTGAACGACAAGAGTGAAATTTTCCCCAGCTTCCAGCATCCGGGCATAGAGTTCATCTATATCCTGCAGGGCAAACTGAGTTACCGCCATGGCAAGAAGAACTACATGCTCAGTGCCGGTGACTCCCTGACTTTCCGTGGCAGCGTTCCGCACGGGCCGGAGAAATTGCTCAAACTGCCGATCAAGATGCTCTCCACCATCATCTATGACGACGAGATGGCACGGCTGGTGATCTGAAACGCTGAGCCGCGCCGCGGACTCAAAGCGCCGCAGGAAGTACCTCGTAGCCGTATTGCGCAGCGCTGAAACACAGCGCCGCCCACACATCATCGGCAAAACTGCGTGCCACGTAGACGCTGAAATCGCCATCGGCATGGCGGTAGTACAACGCCGCCACATGCCCGAGAAGGCTTTGGGCACAACTGTCACGGGCAAATGTTTTGTGGTGCAGGTCCAGCGGACAGCCACTCGCCAGAACATCCAATGCCTTGGGGCCGCGCAGCGTCCAACCGACGCGCGAATCCGAACCATCGAACAAGGCACCACCGGCCGCGTTGAGGCGGTTGCGGCTGTCCGCAAAGGCCGGCCCCAGTGCCGCACCTGCCGACGTGTGCGGGCTCAGACTGAACACCAGCCAGGACTTTGGCCCGATCCACAACAGGCGGTGCGTTGCCGAGCTGACGACGCGATGCGGCGTCGGCAGCATCCCAACGCCCCAGAGACTGGTAGCCTGTGCTACGAAGGCCGGGTTATCGACTGCACCCTGCAGGTTCCACACCGTCCCGGTCGCAACGCGCTGCAGCGTCAACTGCGACGGCCCGGCGACGCCATAACGCCCCGGTTTGCTTGACCCGATGAATGTGGTGTCAGACACGAAGTCGTTCCCCGTCCGGGTCGATGAAACAGGGTGCGCTGACCTGCACCCGGATTTTTGCGTTGGCCAGCGGCGACACCGCCCAGAGGGTCTGGCCATGGCGTTGGCGGCCTGATGCCAACAGTGCCAAGGCCAGCCAGGCATTCAGATTCGGGCTCCAGCACCAGGCAGTGACGTGTCCGAGCATGGCATGGGGCAAGGCGGCGTCGGGGTTCTCGACGAGTTTGGCAGCCCGTGGCATTTCGGCGCCGTCCAGCGCGGTGAGCCCGACCAGTTGCCAGCGGTCTGGCCGCGTCAGATCGGGGCGGTTCAGCAAGGGTTTGCCGACGCACCATTTGGCGGCGGTGACCAGTTTGCCCATGCCCAGATCATCCGCCGTGGTGCGGCCATCGGCCTCGGCACCGACCACCACATGGCCTTTCTCGATGCGCAGCGTGCTCATGGCTTCGGTGCCGTAGGGCATGATGCCCAGTGGCCCACCGGCGCTGATGATCGCCTCCCACATCGCCAGGCCGTGGCTGGTTGGCACATGGACCTCGTACGCGCTTTCGCCCGAGTAGCTCATGCGGAACAGGCGGGCCGCAATACTGCCGCTTGCGGTGCGCAATTGGCACTCGGCCACGGCCAGGAACGGGAACGCCGAGTTGCCCAGGTCGATATCGAGCAGGGTGGAGAGCAGGGCGCGTGCATTGGGCCCGGAGATTGCAGCGGCGGCCCATTGTTCGGTGACCGAGGTGGCAAACACCTCGAGGTCGGGCCAGTCGTTCTGCAGCAGCAACTCGATGTTTTGCATCACCTTCACCGCGTTGACCGTGGTGGTGGTCATCAGGTAATGATGATCGGCCAGGCGTGACGTGGTGCCGTCGTCGAGCAGGATGCCGTCCTCGCGCAACATCAGCCCATAACGGCAGCGACCGACCTGCAGGGTGTCCCAGCGGTTGCAGTAGATGCGGTTGAGGAACTCGGCCACATCGCGCCCCTGCAGTTCGATCTTGCCCAGTGTGGACACATCCACCACCCCGACCTGGGACCGCACGTTGAGCGCCTCGCGGTTCGCCGCGTCAAACTCCGATTCGCCGGCTCGCGGGTAAGAATGCGGCCGGCGCCACAAGCCGCCGTTGACCATGCGCGCGCCATGCTGCACATGCCACGCGTGCATGGCGGTCTGGCGCACCGGCTCGATGTGCAGCCCGGTGGCGTGCCCTGGAAAAACACCCATGGTGACCGGCGTATAGGGCGCTCGAAAGGTGGTGGTGCCCACGGCCGGGATCGATTTGCCGAGCTGCTGTGCCAGCAACGCCAGCCCGACCACGTTGCTGGTCTTGCCCTGGTCAGTGCCCATGCCCAGCGTGGTGTAGCGCTTGGTGTGTTCCACCGAGTGGTAACCTTCGCGCGCAGCCAGTGCCACATCGTTCACGGTGACGTCGTTCTGGAAATCGACGAAACGTTTGCTCCTTGGGTTGGCCGCTACAACTTCCCATAACGGTCGCAGCGGCCCGGATGCGATGGCTTCAGCCACTGGTGTTGTGACTTCCGTGCCGCCTGTAAAGCCTGCGTGCAACGATGCCGCCAATCCTTGCGCGTGTCCGTCCGCCAGTGCCGCGTCCAGCGCAAAGCAGCCCCTCGCTGCTCCCGCCGGGAAGATGGGTGCGGCCGACGGCTGGGGCACAAACGCCGCCAGAGCCTCATCGAAATGCAACTTTCCACGGGCTTGCGAAAACAGGTGCACGGCCGGGCTCCAGCCACCCGACATGCAGACCAGGTCACAGGAGACGCGGCGCTGGCCGCCGCCGCCGAGCGGCGCGATATCGACGGCGTGAACATGGGTGCGCCCATGGGCCAGGGTCACAACACTGGCGGCGTGGATCGGCAGGCTGCTGGCACGAGCCCGCGCGACCAGGCTGCCGGTCAGGTCCGATTCCGCCCTGGCATCCACTACCTCGACTGCGACACCGACCTGTTGCAGGGCCAGCGCACATGCGTAGGCCGAGTCGTTGTTGGTGAACACCACGGCGCGCGAACCCGGCCGTACGGCGAATCGTTGCACATAGGTCTGTACTGCACCCGCCAGCATGGTGCCTGGCAGGTCATTGTTGGCATAGGCGATTGGCCGCTCGTGGGCGCCACTGGCCAGTAGCATCGATTTGGCGCGCACTTTCCACAGGCGCTGGCGCGGTTGATACTCCGACGGCGAGCCTTGCAGGTCGCCCGCGCGTTCCGCAAGTCCGACCAGGTTGTCATCGTAGACACCAAATGCGGTCGTGTTGTCCAGCAGCGTGACGTTTGGGTTGGCCTGCAGAGCGGCAACCGTTTGTGTGATCCAGCTGGCGGCGGGCATGCCGTCGATCACTTCATTGCCACCTGCCAGGCTACCGCCCATGCTGCTGCCCCCCGTCCACACCCGGGGGCGCGCGCCCCCCCGCCCCGGGGCGCCCGCTGCCGCCAACCCGGTAGGGCCGGCACCCACCACCAGCACATCGCAATGGGCGAAGCGGTGTTCGTAGTGGTCCGGGTCGGGCGTGGTAGCGGTGCGGCCCATGCCGGCGGCGCGCCGTATTACATGCTCGTAACGCAGCCACCAGGCCGGGCCGGCTGGCCACATGAAGGTTTTGTAGTAAAAGCCGGCCGGGAACAGAAAAGACAGCGTGTTGTTGATGGCGCCCACGTCGAACTTGACCGACGGCCAACAATTCTGGCTGCTGGCGCTCAGGCCTTCAAACAGAGCGATCTGTGTCGCGCGGGCGTTGGGCTCGGTGTGTGCACCCGTCAATAGCTGAACCAGCGCGTTGGGCTCCTCCGACCCGGCGCTGAGGATGCCGCGCGGCCGGTGGTACTTGAAGCTGCGGCCGACCAGGTGTACGCCGTTGGCGAGCAGGGCCGACGCCAGCGTGTCGCCAGCGTACCCCTGGTAGCCAATGCCGTCATAGCTGAAGTTGAGGGTTCGCGCGCGGTTCACCAATCCGCCAGACGCGACGCGGCAGGGTTGGCTCATGCCGGCACACCTTGCGCGCAGAAGGCCTGGTGCAAAGGTGCACTCGCGGCAATCTCGTGGTTGCGCGTGTCGCGGCGCAGCTTGAACCAGCTTCGGCACCCAGCGCTGTGCAGCCACAACTCCTCGTGCCAGCCGCTCGGGTTGTCACGCAGGTAGACAAACGCGAACCACTCGGCTTCGGGCGCGTCGGGCGCTGGCCGCTTGACCGAAGCGTCACCGCCATAGGTGAATTCGGTCTGGTTGCGCGGTCCGCAGCAGGGGCAGGGAATGAGCATCATGGTGGGAATGCCTGGTCAATGGGCCCAGGCGGTGGGGCCGGCACCTTTTTCGTCCAGTAGCGCACCCTGTGTAAAACGCTCGAGCGAAAACGCTGCATTCAGCGCGTGCGGTGTGCCAGTGGCCATGGTGTGTGCATGCAACCAGCCTGACGCTGGCGTGGCCTTGAAGCCGCCGTAACACCAGCCGCCGGTCATGGTCAGGCCCTTGACCGGCAGCGTACCGATGATCGGGCTGCCGTCCAGGGTCATATCCATGATGCCGCCCCAGGTGCGCATCAGCTTGAGCCGGCCAAAGTCCGGAAACAGTGTCAGGCAAGCGGCGACTACATGCTCCACGACTGGCAGGTTGCCGCGCTGGGCGAACGAGTTGCAGAAATCCAGGTCGCCGCCCATCACCAGCTCTCCCTTGTCAGACTGGCTGATGTAGAAGTGCACGGCGCCGGAAGTCACTACGGTGTCGAGCACCGGCTTGACCGGCTCGGACACCATCGCCTGCAGCGCGTGTGACTCAATGGGAAGTCTAATGCCAGCCATCGCCGCCAACTGGCTGGAATGGCCAGCCACCGCCAGACCGACCCGGGGCGTGGTGATAAAACCGCGATTGGTTTCGACCCCGGTGACAGCGCCGCCCTGCGTGCGCAGACCGGTCACTTCGCATTGCTGGATGATATCGACGCCACGTGCATCTGCTGCCCGCGCATAACCCCAGGCCACGGCATCATGGCGCACGGTGCCGCCACGCGGTTGCAGCAGGCCGCCGTGGATCGGGAAACGCGCCTGCGGCGAGCAGTCCAGATTCGGAATCCAGCGCGTGATCTCGTCGCGCGACATCCACTGGGCGTCGATGCCGTTCAGCCGCATCGCATTACCGCGGCGCATCGCCGCATCGACCTCGGCCGGTGAATGCGTGAGGTTGAGCACGCCGCGGGCACTGTACATGACGTTGAAGTTCAGATCCTGCGACAGACCTTCCCACAGCTTGAGCGCAAATTCGTAGAAGTGCGCGTTGGCGTCCAGATGGTAGTTGGAGCGCACGATGGTGGTATTGCGCCCGGTGTTGCCGCCGCCCAGCCAGCCCTTCTCCAGCACGGCCACGTTGGTCATGCCTTGTTCCTTGGCCAGGTAGTAGGCGGTGGCCAGCCCATGGCCGCCGCCGCCGATCACCACCGCGTCGTAACTTGCTTTGGGCGTGGGGCTTCGCCACGCGCGCTGCCAGTTCTCGTGGCGGGTGAGCGCGTTTCGGGCCAGTGAAAAGATCGAGTATTTCAAGTGATCGCGCTTCAAGACGCTATTGCAGGGCCACAGCGGTCTGACTATGCAGTGTAATTTTAACCACAGATAAACTAGTTGTCTTGGCAGGAATCAATCGATCCGCAGTTGCATCGCGCTGCAAAGGCCGATGTTGGCGCACCGGCCGCTTAGAGCCGGGGGTAGGACGGCATCGCAAAACCTGCCTGTGCCAGCTGGTCCAACACGCTTTGGGCTACCGCATCCTCCAGATTCACCAAGGGCGGGCGCACGTTTTGCCACGCCGCATGGCCGCTGAATTCGGCGACCACCCGTTTCATCGCCGGGATCATCGGGACGGCCTGAAAAATATTGCGCACCACATCCGCCTTGGCCTGCAGGTTGGCGCCATTTGGCGTGTTCCAGCCTTGGTAAACGGCGTGGATACCTGCCGGATTCATGTTCACCGTGGCGCTGATGCATCCGGCGGCGCCCATGGGCAGTGCTTTGGAGAGTGTGGATTCGCTTGCCGGAAACACATCGAAGCCGTCCTTGGCAAAGCCGTCGATCATGGCTTGGGTGTTGTCCCACACGCCCGAGGAATCCTTGGCACCGACCACGGTATCGGGGTAGCGTTTGCGCAGCATCTCGATCAGCTTGAGCGTGATCGGCACCTGCGTCATCTGGGGAATGTGGTACAGGTAGACCTTCAGGCGCGCGTCTCCAACGCGCTCTATTACCTCGGAATAGTAAGCGTACAGCCCCTCGTCGGCCACGCCCTTGAAAAAGAACGGCGGCAGCATCAGGACACCAGCCGCACCATGGGTGACGGCGTGTCGGGTCAGGGTGGTCGCGTCCGTGAGTGCGCAGCCGCCGGTGCCCGGCATCATGCGTGCAGCGGGCACACCAGCTGCCAGCAATGCGTCGGTGAGCACCAGGCGCTCGGCCACCGATAAAGATGCCGCCTCCGAGTTGGTGCCAAATATGGCCAGACTGGCCTGCTGGCTGACCAGCCACTGGCAATGCGCGACAAAGCGGCCCACATCCGGCTCAAGATGCTGGTCGAACGGCGTCAATACCGGGGCGAGCACACCGCGGATCCTGGGGGTCATGGTGGGAGGTCCTTCACTTGGTTGGTTGTGGTTCGATATCACGGATGCAGTGCATCCTGGAGAATCATGTCGGCTGCCTTCTCGGCCATCCTTGCCCATGCCGAACTGCCGCTCATGTCAGAGTTCAAGCCGGCTCCAGATAACTGTGGAACAACCCGACGTGGACAAAAGCCGGATCGGCCGCATCAGGCCACAGATCCATGGCATCAAAACGCACGTCGTAGGTGACCTCCTTGTCGGCCGTCACGCCATGGCCGTGGGCGTCAGGGTAGGGATAGGCCGGCGATTGCCCGACGACCAGGCCCGTCTTGCCGCGCACGTAGGCCGGCATGCGCACATGGCCAGCTACCAGCGCCGTGCTGACGCGGACCCGGTCGCCGACTGCGAATGCCACCCGGTTGCGTGAGTTGCCACGCCCCGGTGCGCTTGGCAGTGCCAGCGGAAAGCCTCCCCCGGCATGCAGCTCCAGTTCTGCCAGCGGTACCAGATTCTTTTCCACGCACAGCGTTGCCAGGCTGGTGAGTGTGCGTTCGTAATAACTGGCTGACAGGTAGTGGCGGGGTTCCATGCGCTCGATCGCGTGCCGGTACTCGTCCATGTTGAAGACACCATGTTTGACCGCGAGCGAATACATGGCGTTGACGCGCTGCTCCCAGGGTGCGTGAAATGTTGGAGCGTTGGTGGTGTAGCGCACCGGGCCAAAACCCTGTTTGCCGCCGAGATCGTGCATGCCGTCCATGGTGTTTTTGTTGAACTCCGGGTTAAGGGTAATGTGGCAGCCGTCAAAGACGGGCTACACCGATCATGGAGTCCCGCGTGACGATGCCCGCCAGGCGTTCCCGCGTCCAACCCTCGGTGTCTGGCGGGCGCTGCGGGACCACGATGTAGCGCGTGTCGGTCGTGGTGTCCCAAACCCGGATCTCGGTCGACGCGGGCAGGTCCAGGCCGATGTCTTTCAATACGGTGCGGGACTGGCGCACGATTCGGGCCCGGTACTCCAGGTCCTTGTACCAGTCGGGAGGCAATCCGATCACGGTGAAGGCGGTACAGGAACACAGTGTGCAGCAAATGACATTGTGGACCTGTGGCGTGTTTTCCAGCGCCACCAAATGCTGGTGGTGTGCCGGCATCGGGATGCCAAGCTCCATCACGGCTGCGCGCCCGTCGGACATCAGGCGCTGGCGAAACGCCGGATCAGTCCACGCCCTGGCAACCACCCGGGCGCCGTTCTTGGGGTCCCAGTGGTCCTGGATGAAATCCTTCTGGGCGGCGATGAACTCTGCCGGATGCAGCCCGCGCGCCTCGAGCGATGCTTCCATGGCCGCGACGCGCCGCTCTACCGATGCCACTGTTGCGGGGTTGGGGCTATGTTCGACCATGGTTGGATTTCCTTGCAGGATTGCCCGGTTCGATACCCTCGACGCGGATCAACCCGTAATTTATACTGATTTTGCTGCATTTGCATGTCGTGCAAGCAAAGTTCCCCCTGTTCGTGCACGGGGGGGACGGTGAGACATGCAGCGCGAGTCCATTCCAACCGAACGAGGAGCAGCATGGCCGAACCCCTGCATTACCACCCTGAAACCCGCGCACTGCAGCAACAGTTCGATTCCGTGCGCCTGGCAGACCGCGTCGCCGAGGTGCACGTCCGGCAGGTGCTCACCGACGCGGATCGCGAATTCATCGCTCGGCAACGCATGGTGTTCGTCGCGACCGCCGACAACCAGGGGCAAACCGAGTGTTCTTACAAGGGCGGCGATCCGGGCTTCGTGCAGGTGCTGGACCAAAACACGCTTGTGCTGCCGAGTTACAACGGCAATGGCATGTTTTTGAGCACTGGCAACATGCGCGCCAATTCGCAGGTCGGTCTGCTGTTTATTGACTTCGAGCAGCCTCAGCGTTTGCGGGTGAACGGAACGGCGACAGTGCTGTCAGAGCATCCCCTGTTGGTGCGGTACCCTGGCGCGGAGTTGCTGCTGCGGATTGCCGTCCGGCATGTTTTCGGCAATTGCCCGCGTTATGTGCCGACCATGCGTTTTGTCGCGGAATCGGCACATCTGCCACGGGCCGGGGCGGTACCGCCGATCCCGCAGTGGAAGACCCGGCCGATCTGGCATGAGGTGTTGCCGGCGGACGATTCGGCGCGCCGGGCCATGCCCGACCCGCAGGGGAGTTGAGGCCATGGTATGCTAGTTTGCAGGTTGCCTGCAGAAGATTATTTTTTCGTGTGAAGAAACTTGGTTGAGGAAACCAGGTGCCGTTACGGGGATCGTTGCATGAATTCACCCAGGTTTCTGTCGCCAGCGGTTCGCACCTTGAGTGCATTTGGCGGCGTTCATACCGCTACATCGCTGGCCCGCAAGGGCTCGGTGCACAACCCGGCATTGCTGCATCTGAACGAATGCCCGTACCCGCCGTCACCGCGGGTGATAGAGGCCGTCAGCCACGCCGTGGCATCGGTCAACCGGTATGGCGATCCTCGCCCTGGTGCACTGGCTGACTTGATTGCCGCGCGCAACGGCGTTGCACCGGCCCATGTCGTCATCGGCAACGGCTCCGACGAAATTCTGGGACTGGTGCCCCAGATGGCTTTGGGGCCCGGGGACAACGCGGTCATGCCGACACCGTCATTTCCGCGTTACCGGCTCGGCACACGCGCCATGGGAGCCGAGGCGCGGATGGTGCGCAACCTGGACGACGGCCGCAACGACGTCGCTGGTTTGCTGGCTGCCATCGATGCCAGCACCAAGGTCGTGTTCGCCTGCACGCCGAACAACCCCAGTGGTGCACCCTTGCCGCAAGACGAGATCAGGGCCCTGGTGCAGGGTGTGCCGGAGGATGTTTTGCTGGTGGTGGACGAGGCCTATTTCGAGTTCGATTCGGCGCAAGGTGGCATTGGCGCGTTGCCTGAGTTGCACCGCAGGCGCGGCCCGTGGTTGTCCACCCGCACCCTGTCCAAGGCCTACGCGATCGCCGGCCTGCGCATCGGGTACGGGCTGGCCGGCTCGCCGGAGGTGGCCGATGGCCTGGTGCGCGTGAAACTCAATTTCAACCTGAGTTGTCTGGCCGTCGTGGCCGCCGAGGCGGCACTGTCCGACGAGGCCTATGCCCAGGACTGCATCGCCAAAGCGCTGACCGAGCGGGAGCGGGTAAGCGGCCTGATCGAAAAAATGGGCTACCGCACACTCCCTTCGCGGGCCAACTTCGTCTCATTTGATTACGGGCCCGACGCAGCGCCGGTGATTTCGAAGCTCACGGCACAGGGTATCTTTCTGCGTGAATGGCGGGACCCGGGTTTTGAGACTTTTATTCGAATGACCATCGGGTTGCCGCAGGAAAATGACCGTGCTTTGCAGGCGCTGGCGGCGGTCGCCAAGGCGGCATAGTGCCACGGGACAATTCACCTCGCGGGCCATCGCAATCACCGTGCAGCGTTATTCATTCTTTTCCCTGGCGCGCAATGCGCTCAGTTACCACGAGCACTGGCAGCGTGCGTGGCGATCGGTGCCGCTTCAAGCGTCCTACGACATCGTCATCGTCGGCGCCGGCGGGCACGGCTTGTCCACCGCCTACCACCTGGCCAAGGAGCACGGCGTCACCAGCGTGGCGGTGATAGAGAAAGGCTGGCTGGGCGGCGGCAACACCGCACGCAATACCCACACCATACGGGCCAACCACCTGCGCGACGCCAGCATCAAGTTCCACGACAAGTCGGTCAAGCTGTACCAGGCCATGACGCAGGAGCTGAACTACAACATCCTGTTCAGCCAGCGCAGCATGGTGGACCTGGTGCAGAGTTCCTCCAAATTGCGCGACCTGCGCCGCCGTTCCATGGCGATGGACCTGCATGGTCCAACCTACAACATTGTCGACATGCAGGAGGTGCACCGCCTGGTACCGGCCATGGGCGATTTGAAGAACGCGCGCCTGCCACCCCTGGCCGGTGTCGTGCATCCGCAAGCCGCCATGGCGCGCCACGACGCCATCGCCTGGTCGTACGCACGCTCGGCCGACGCGCGTGGCGTCGAGATCCACCAGCAGACCGAGCTCACCGGTTTTTTGCGCAACGCTGCCGGGAGGGTCACCGGGGTCAGGACCAACCGGGGCGACATCCGCGCCGGCAAGGTGGCGCTCGCGACGTCGGGTAACACCAGTCACGTGGCGGCAATGGCCGGGCTGCGGCTGCCCCTGGTGACGCGCAACCTGCAGGCTTTTGTGTCGATGCCTGTCAAGCCGGTGGTCGATGTGATCGTCAATTGCCCCGACACCGGTGTCTACCTGATGCAGTCCGACAAGGGCGAGCTGGTGATCGGCGGCACCACCGACCCGATCCCGTCCTACCGCCAGGGCGGCAACTTCCAGGTCTTCGAAGAGGTGGTGGCGGCGATGCTGGAGCTGTTTCCCCGTTTCAAGGGCCTGAAGATGCTGCGCCAGTGGGGTGGCGCCATCGAGTTCGCGCATGATGCCAGCCCCATAATTTCGGCCACGCCTGTGGGTGGCTTGTATGTCAGCACCGGATGGTGGGGCGGCTTCAAGGCGATTCCGGTTGGTGGCCTGACCTACGCGCACCTGCTGGCTACGGACAAGCCGCATCCGCTGGCCGACCAGTTCGGGCTGGAGCGCTTCGACGGCATGAAGTTCATGATCGAGGTCGGCCTCGTGTCGCAGCGCTGAACACACCATGTTGCCCATCCCCTGCCCATTTTGCGGTGTGCGCCCGGAGACCGAGTTTGTCTGTGCCGGCGAGGTGCTGCCGCCACGCCCGTCCGATCCGCAGGCGATGACCGACGCGGCATGGGCCGATTGGGTCGTGCTGCGCGACAACACGCGTGGCGAGCATGCCGAGCGCTGGTGGCACGCCCGGGGTTGTGGCAGCTGGTTTGTACTGCGGCGCAATACGGTGACGCACGAGTTGCTGCCAACCGACCCTGCCGTGGAGGACTCGCCGTGACGCAAACAGCCCGTTTGCCAAGCGGCGGTGTGATTGACCGCAGCCAACCGCTGTCCTTCGTGTTCGACCGCCAATCCCTTGTCGGCTACGCCGGTGACACGGTAGCGTCCGCGCTGCTGGCCAATGGTGTTTCGCTGGTGGGGCGCAGCTTCAAGCTGCACCGACCGCGCGGTTTCTTTGGCGCCGGCTACGAATACTCGGGCATCCTGGTCAACCGGCTGCACCCTGATCCCTCCACCAACCAGCTCGCGACCACCTTGCCGCTGGTGGATGGCATGCGCCTGGCCAGTGTCAACGCCTGGCCCAGTGCGTCTGTGGACCTGGGTTCGGTCACGCAGGCGTTTTCACGGCTGCTGCCCGCGGGCTTTTATTACAAGACCTTCATGTCTCCCGGGTTCGATTGGTTCGAACCATCGATACGGCGCCTGGCCGGTCTGGGGCGCTTGCCCGGGGGCGACGCCTGGCAACCGTGCACCGAAAGCCGCTTCGGCCACTGTGATCTTCTGGTTGCGGGGGGCGGGCCGGCCGGCTTGACTGCATCCCTGGTTGCAGCCCGTGCCGGCATGCGCGTCATGCTGGTGGACGATGGCATGTTTTTCGGTGGCCGGTTGGCCGGTGACGCTGCCACGCTCGATGCAAAGCCAGCCGACCTCTGGGTTGATGGCGTGCTGGCCGAACTGCGTCGCTGCGCCAATGTCCGCGTACTGGGTCGCTCTTCGGTCTGGGGCTACCACGAGCACAACCTGGTGACGGTGCTGGAACGCAACCCGGTCGATGCGTCGGGGCTGGACTTGCGCAACTGGAAAATACGCGCCGCGCAGGTCATCGTGGCTGCCGGTGCCATCGAACGGCCGATTGCCTTTGCCAACAACGACCGGCCGGGCACCATGCTGGCGTCTGCTGTGCGCAGTTATGTGAACCAGTATGCAGTGTTGCCTGGGCGCCGCGCCGTGGTGTTTGCCAACACCGACTCTGCCTATGCCACGGCCTGCGACCTGGCCCGTGCTGGTGCCCTGGTGCAGGTGGTAGATCCGCGGCCCAGACCCGTGCCGGCACTGCAGGGCGCCGCGCTCGCCCTGGGCGTCGACTGCCACAATGGCGCGCAGGTGCGAAAGGCCTTTGGTGGCAGGCGTGTCGAAGCGGTCGAAGTGGTCGACTCGGCGGGAAGGACGCGTCGGCTGAACTGCGATCTGCTCGCCAGTTCCGGCGGCTGGAATCCAGCGATTCACCTCGCTTCCCAGAGCCGGTTGGCGCGGGTCGCCTGGAGCGATGTGGTGCAGAGCTTTGTGGCGCTATCCACATCGCACCATCTGCAGCTTGCGGGCGCCGCCAACGGCGTGTTCGCCTTGTCGCGGTGTCTCGAAGACGGTGGGCGCGCCGGCGCTGCGGCCGTCACGGCGTGGGGTGGCACCAGTGCGCCAATCACACTGCCTGAAGCGCAGGACGAACTGTGCGCAGTCGGGGCACCGTTGTGGGCGGTCGCGCAGGGGCGGCGTCGCGACAAGGTGTTCGTCGATTTTTCGGGCGACGTGACCACCGCCGACCTCGGGTTGGCGATCCGCGAGGGTTTCGATTCGATAGAGCTGATCAAACGCTACACCACGGCCGGCATGGGCGTGGACCAGGGCAAGACCGGCAACCTGAATGTGATTGGCGTGGTGGGGGCGATGACCGGCGTCGCGCCGGCCGCCGTCGGCACGACGACCTTCCGGCCGCCGTTTGTGCCAGTCGAGTTCGGTGCCATCGCCGGTGCGCGTTCGGGAGCGCAAATGTTTCCCTGGCGCCACACACCGCTGACCGATTGGCACCTGGCCAATGGCGCGGTGATGGTGGACGCCGGCATGCGCTGGCAGCGGCCTGGTTATTACCCCAAGCAAGGCGAGTCCTGGCAGGAGGCTGCCGAGCGTGCGGCCCTGGCCGTGCGCAACGCCGTCGGGGTGTACGACGGAACCCCTTTGGGCAAGTTCATGCTCAAGGGTCCGGGCGTACCGGCGCTGCTCGATCTGCTGTACGTGAATGACTTTTCCAGGCTGCAGCCGGGGCGTGGCCGTTATGGCGTCATGCTCAGCGACGACGGACTGCTGCTGGACGACGGAGTCACGTTCCGGCTCGACGACACGCACTGGCTGCTGCACTCGTCCACCGGTGCCGCAGAGCGGGTGCACCAGCATATCGAGACCGTGCTCAACGTGCATCGTCCTGACCTGGTGGTGTCGGTGATACCGGTGACGTCGGCATGGGCCAACGCGACCTTGTGCGGTCCGAGGGCGCGTGCGCTGCTGCAGGCGCTGGAGCCGGACTTTGACGTGTCCGCTGCGGCGCTGCCCTTCATGGCAATGCGCGAAGGCCATCTTGGCAAGTTGCCGGTGCGCGTCATGCGGGTCAGCTGGACAGGTGAGCTCAGTTTCGAGATCAACACCGCGCCGCGCCACGCGCTGGTCATGTGGGAGCGCATCATGGCAGTCGGAGTGCCGTTTGGCATCACGCCGGTCGGGTCGGAGACCAGCCACATCCTGCGCGTCGAGGCCGGGTATATCTCCACAGGGCACGAGGTGGACGGCACCTCGGATGTGATCGACCTCGGTCTGGGTGCCATGGTGTCCCGCACCAAGCCGGATTTCATCGGAAAACGATCAATGTTCTTGCGCCGGTCGGTGGAGCCGCAACGCGCAGAATTGGTGGGCTTTCTGCCGGTTGACCCGTCGCTGGTCGTGCCCGACGGTGCCCCCATCACACCGGGCGGAGCCAAGGTCGATCAGGAGGGTTTTGTCAGCGCCAGCGTGCGCAGCGTGGCCTTGCAACGCAGCATTGCGCTCGGATTGCTGCGTAGTGGCCGTGCCCGGCTGGGCGAGACGGTGCATGCGCGGGTGTATGGACGGGTGATTCCGATGCTGGTCGCACCCGCGGTGTTCTACGATGCCGACAGGCGGCGGGTGAAGTCATGAACCTTTTTTCAACATGCAGGCTGCATTTGGTGGTGGCCCGTTGTACGCCGGAGCGCCCATGACAGTTGCTCGTTACGAGGTGTCGATTCGCCGGCTTGCGCCATCCGCGCGCTTCGAGGCTGCTGGCGAGCCCGAGGCCATGGCTGCCGCCCTGCGCGCCGTCGGCCTGCAGTTGCCATCCGATGCCAATACCTCGGTCCGGTCGACGTCTGGTTGGCAAGTGGCCTGGCTCGGGCCCCGCCGATGTGTCATCACAGCCCCAATGCTCGACGAAGAGCGACTGCAGCGACAGTTGCACGATGCATTCGGCCCGTTCGGGTCGGCAGATGTGTGCTGCACCAGCGATATGGTTGCCTGCTTCGAACTGGCGGGTCCTGGTGCGGCCAGCGTCCTGGCCCAGGGCACCGCGCTGGATGTATCGGACGCTGCGTTTGCGGCCGGGACGGCCACGGTCACCGATCTGTGGGGCGTTGCCGCAGTGGTCGAGCGCCCGCCGGAGGCCCCGCTTTGTCGTGTCGTCACCATCGACCGCTCTCTGGCTGGCTTCATCGAGGGATGGCTGCAGACCGCCAATGGTCAGCCATCTGCGCTCAAGCCTGGCGAGATGACAACGGCAAGCGGTACAGAGCCGGCGACAGAAGCCAGGGAGGTGGCATGAGCGCCGCCGGGCCGTTCCCAAGGGCCAATTCCGCAGTGCGCAGCACGGAGGTTGCCTGATGAGCACGGTGGCTTCTTCCGGGAGCGGTCAGACGCTGGTGCCACGGGCGGCGCTGCGACCCCTGATGACACGCTCCAACGGCCCTGCCGCGCGCCAGCTCTTTGGCCTGGCCCTGGCCCTCTCGGGGACTGGTGCACTGGTATGGGCAGCGCGAGACCATTGGCTGGTCTGGCCCGCCATGTTCCTGATGGGCATTGTCTGGACGCACCTTTTTGCGGCCCAGCATGAGTGCGCGCATGGCACCGCGTTTCAATCGCAGCGGGCCAACAACGTGGTGTCCTGGATTTGCGGCGCGCTCATCCTGGTGCCGGAGGTGCACTTCAAGTACGAACACACCGACCACCATACCAACACCAACCTGATCGGCAAAGACCCGGAGTTGATCCCGATGCCGCAGAGCTGGAGCGAGTATCTGTGGTACCTGACGGGACTGCCCTATTGGTGGAGCAACAGCCTGGGCCTGTTGCGCCGGGCCAGCGGGCGACTGACAGCGCAGGAGCAGCAATTCATCCCCAAGACGGAGCTCGGCAAGGTGGTATGGGAGTCGCGCGCCCTTGTGCTGCTCTATGTCGGCGCAGCCGGCATGATTACGCTGGGATGGCACGTCCTGCTGGTGTATTGGGTGATTCCCTTGCTGCTTGGTCAGCCTGTGATGCGCTTCATCCGCATGACCGAACATGTGGGTTGCCTGAATGAACCCGATGTGGCCCGCAACACCCGAACCACCCGCGTGGCGTGGCCGTGGCGGTTCCTGGCCTGGAACATGAATTTTCATGGGGAGCACCATCTTGCCGCGCTGGTTCCGTTTCACGCCCTGCCAGTTTTGAACGAGTTGGTCGCAGGCCGGATTCAGGTGCGGCATGGCTACTGGGCTGCACACCGGGAGATTTGGGCCGGATTACGCAGTCGAGCCAAGGCGTCGCTGTGAGGTGCTGCCGCCGGGTTTGGCGCACGAGGGTATTTCCGCATTGCGGCTTGTTGCCCGTAGAGTGAAATTCGGTGTGATGCAGCGGGCTTGGGCGGCCACCCAAATTGGTGCGGCCAAGCCAGTTTGAAGTGGCTGCTGGAGGTTGTTGCGGTGAGTTTGGTGCGTTGCGGGCATGTCGTTTCTGGCATGACCTTTGCGGCGTATGTTTCAGGCCCGGGAAACCGGAATTTTTCTCAGGAGATGAATATGAAACTGATGGGTAAATTGTTGGGTGGTTTGGCTGTCGTTGCAGCGGCTGTTGCGTTCACGCAACCGGCGTTCGCTCAGGACAGTTCGGTCGACGCGATCAAGAAGCGCGGCAAGCTGCAGGTCGGATTTGCCACCTTCGTGCCGTGGGCCATGCGTGACAAGCAAGGCAAGTGGGTGGGTTTCGAGATCGACGTCTCAACCAAACTCGCCAAGGACATGGGAGTCGAGATCGATCTGGTGCCAACTGCGTGGGACGGCATCATCCCGTCCTTGATCGCCGGCAAGTTCGACGTGATCATTGGCGGTATGACAATGACGCCGGCGCGCAGGGAGCAGATCGACTTTACCGATGCGTATTCAAACTCAGGTCTGGGTGTCGCTGCCAACAAGCAGTTGGCGTCGAGCCTGAAATGGCCGGAGGGCTACAACGACACCAAGGTCACGTTCGCCTGCCGGCGCGGCTCGACGCCTTGCCAGTTCATCGAAAAAACCTTTCCCAAGGCGACGCTGCGCCAGTTCGACGACCAGGGCGTCGGGTACCAGGAAGTGGTCAACGGCAATGCCCATGCGATGATCGGCTCCGAGCCGCTGCCCAGCTTCAAGGTGCTGGAGCATGGTGACAAGCTCTTCAAGGCGAACCGTGAATTGTTTGAGGGCGGCTTCGAGGGCATGGGCCTGAAAAAGGGCAACCCGGCGACGTTGAAGTTGTTCAACGATTGGATCGCCAGCAACAAAGGCTGGCTGGAGGAGCGCCGCGGCTACTGGTTCAGGACCCGCGACTGGGCAACCATGATCCCGTCGTCCTGATCGCGCGGTCGCTGCCTGGCGATGCCGGTTGCAGTATTGCGCGGTGCCGATGGCCCCGACATCCTGCTGACGGCGGGCAACCATGGCGACGAATACGAGGGACAGATAACGCTGCTCAAGCTGATTCGCGCCCTCGATCCGGCAAAGGTGGCAGGCCGCCTGATCATAGCTCCGCAGCTCAATCTGCCGGCCGCTGCCGCCGGAAGACGCACCTCACCGGTGGACGATGGCAACCTGAATCGCTCCTTTCCTGGGGATCCGGAAGGGGGCCTGACGGCGCAGATCGCCCACTTCGTCGATACGGTGCTGCTTGCCATGACGCAGATCAGCGTCGACCTGCATTCGGGCGGCTCCTCGCTGGATTACCTGCCTTGTGCGTTCGCGCCGGTGCCGGTCGAGGCCGGGCTGCGGGCGCGCCAGCACGCAGCGCTGCAGGCTTTTGGCGCCCCCATGACGCTGATGGTGGAGAAGCCCGGATCGACACGCACCCTGTCTGCTGCGGCCATGGCGCATGGCCATCTGCACTTCGCCACCGAACTCGGCGGCAGTGCGACCACCAGGCCACAGACCCAGGCCGTCGCCGACATGGGCGTACGTCGCTTGTTGGCCCATCTGGGGGTGACAGACGAGGTGCTGCCAGCGCCCGCGGCAACCCGCATGATGCGGGTCGAAGGCCCGGCGCATTACGTCTACGCGCCAGTGCGGGGCTTGTTCGAGCCCGCCTTCTCGTTGGGCGACACGGTGCGTGCTGGAGAGTTGGCCGGTCATATTCATTTCCCCGAAGAGCCGGAGCGCGCGCCGCGCAAGGTGGAGTTTCCTGGCGATGGTGTGGTGGTCTGCCGCCGCGTGCCGACCCCGGTCGCGCCCGGGGACTGTCTGGCCCACCTGGCGTGTGATATCGGCTGACCGGGGCTCATCAGGTAACCTTCGCCCTGCCGGGCTGCGGTGCGAGCTAGCTTGGGGCGGCCCGACGCAGCTCAGGCCTTCTACTGCGCTGCCCAGCCGCCGTCCATGTTCCAGGCCACGCCACGGACGTTGTTGGCTGCGGGCGAACAAAAAAACACCGCCAGTGCACCCAGTTCCTCGGTGGTGGTGAATTGCATCGACGGTTCTTTCTCTCCCAGCAACTGGCGCGTGGCTTCTGCGTTGGAAACCTTGTTGGTGGTGGCCCTGGCATCCACCTGCTTTTGCACCAGCGGTGTGAGGACCCAGCCCGGGCAGATGGCGTTGCACGTCACGCCGGTCGTCGCGTTTTCCAGCGCCGTCACCTTGGTCAGGCCAACCAGCCCGTGTTTGGCCGCCACATAGGCAGATTTTTCCGCCGACGCCACCAGGCCATGCACCGACGCCACGTTGATGATGCGGCCCCAGTTGGCTGTGAGCATGGCCGGCAGGGCAAGCCGCGTGGCATGGAAGGCGCTCGACAGGTTGATGGCGACGATGGCATCCCAGCGTTCCGTCGGGAAGTTTTCGATACGCGCCACATGCTGGATGCCAGCGTTGTTGACCAGAACGTCGACGCGCCCGAACTCTTTCGCCGCGTAGGCCATCATGGCCTCGATCTCGACGGGCCGGCTCATGTCGGCACCGTGGTAACCCACCCGTACACCATGTCGGGCCAGGGCGACCTGGGGGCCGTCGACATCGCCGAAGCCGTTGACGATGATGTTGGCGCCCTGCGCCGCGAGGCCATGGGCAATCCCCAGGCCGATGCCGCTGGTGGAGCCGGTAACAAGTGCTGTTTTCCCTTGGAGCATGGTCGTCCTCTATTTCAATTACGATGTAATCAATCGATTATCCCGCGACAACCCCCCATCCATCTGACCCCACCCCATGGCCGCCAGCATCACCGAGCCTGAACTGCTTTTTGTCGAATGTCCCGATGCCAGCGGTACGCACCGCATGGCCTATTGGCAATGGGGTGATGCCGCCGCCTCCCACGTGGTGGTTTGCGTGCACGGGCTGTCGCGCCAGGGGCGGGATTTCGACGTGCTGGCACGTGCCCTGTGCGAGAGGGCCCAGGCACCGATTCGCGTCGTTTGCCCGGATGTGGCGGGGCGCGGGCGCAGCGACTGGCTGAAAGACCCGCTGGGTTACCAGGTGCCCAACTACGCCGCCGACATGTTGGCGCTGTTGCAGGCCCTTCAACCGAAGGTGCTGGATTGGGTCGGCACCAGCATGGGGGGTCTGATTGGCATGGTCGTGTGTGGCCAACCCGGCTTGCCGCTGCCGGTACCGGTGCGTCGCCTGGTACTCAACGACGTGGGCCCGGCCATTCAATGGGCAGTGATCGAGCGCATCAAGACCTATCTCGGCCAGACCGGGCGTTTTGCCTCGGTGCAGGAGGCCGCCACTGCCATGCTGGCGATATCGGCTGGATTCGGGCCACATACCCCGGAGCAGTGGCTGGCTTTGTCGCGGCCCATGGTGCGACCGATCAATGGCAGCGATGGTGCGTTTACGCTGCACTACGACCCGGCGATAGCGGTACCGGTGCGTGCCACAACGCAGGAAGCGTCAGTGCAAGGCGAAGCGATGTTGTGGCAGCTGTATGACAACATCCAGGCCCGCACCCTGTTGCTGCGAGGTGCCGAGTCCGACATGTTGGCGCCAGCCACGGCGGCCGACATGGCCCGGCGCGGGCCCCGCGCCAGTGTGATCGAGTTCGCCGGGGTGGGCCATGCACCAACCTTGGTCGCCGACGACCAGGTCGATTGCGTGGCAGGTTTCCTGCTTGACCAATAGGCATCCGGCCAACCGAGTCGCATGAAAAGCCATAACGCCGAACAACCGCCGCAGGCCATGTCGCGCCTGCTGCAGGCCACGGCTGCCGACAGCATCGAGCAACCGGATGCCGTGGCTCGGGCACGTGGTTTCGCCGAGCCGCTGATAACCACCGAGACGCTGGACACCGGCGAAAATACGCTGGCGCATGCCCATGCCGTTGCCGCCATCCTGAAATCCATTGGCGGATCGGACCTGATGCAGGCCGCAGCGTATCTCGTGTATGCATGTGAACACCTGAACAAGCCACAGGACGTGATAACTAAAGCCTTTGGGGCCAGTCTGGCCGCTTTGGCCATGGAAACCACCAAGCTGGTGCGCGTGCAGCGCCAGGCCCGGGCCAGCCAGCAGTTGGCGCAGTCATCCGCCGCGTCAGCGCCCATGGCGCAAACTGCCGCAGCGCAGACCGAAAACATCCGCAAGATGCTGCTGGCGTTTTCGCGCGACCTGCGCGTCGTCATGCTGCGTCTGGCGTCACGCCTGCAAACCCTGCGCCACTATGCGGCCAGCAAGCTGCCGGTGCCACCGAGCCTGGCGCGCGAGTCGCTGCAGGTGTTCGCACCACTGGCGAACCGTCTGGGCATCTGGGAAATCAAGTGGGAGATCGAAGACCTGGCATTTCGTTTTCTCGAGCCCGAGACCTACCGTGATGTGGCGCGGCTGCTGGACCAAAAGCGCACCCAGCGGGAAAGTGGTGTCGAGCAGTTGCGCGCCGAGCTGCATGCGGCATTGAAGGTCGAGGGTATCGCGGCCACAGTGCAAGGTCGCCCCAAGCATATCTACAGCATCGTCAAGAAGATGCGTGGCAAATCGCTCGGTTTCGGGCAGGTCTACGACATTCGTGCCCTGCGCATCATCGTCGCCTCGGTGGCCGACTGTTACCAGGCCCTGAGCCTGGTGCACAGCCGTTTTGCGGCGGCCACCGACGAATTCGACGACTATGTAGCGCGGCCCAAGGCCAATGGCTACCAGTCGCTGCACACCATCGTGCGCGATGCCGCCGCACAGCCGATAGAGATCCAGATCCGCACCCAGGCCATGCACGACCATGCCGAGCACGGTGTTGCCGCACACTGGGCCTACAAGGAGGCCGGCACCAAGGGGTATGCCGGTGTGTCGGCCAGCGGTCAGTACGACGCCAAGATAGCGGTGTTGCGCCAGTTGCTGGCCTGGGAGCGCGACTTGTCCGGCGAAACCGGACAGGGCTTTTTCGAAGACCGCATCTACGTGCTGACGCCGGACGCGGCCATCGTCGAGTTGCCCCAGGGTGCCACGGCGGTTGATTTTGCCTATAGCGTACACACCGATCTGGGACACCGCTGCCGCGGCGCACGGGTGGACGGCGCCATGGTGCCACTCAACACGCCGCTGAAGAATGGCCAGACGGTGGAGGTGAGCACCGCCAAGGAGGGTGGCCCATCACGCGACTGGCTCAACACAGAGTTGGGGTTTCTGGCCAGCCACCGGGCCCGTGCCAAGGTGCGGGCCTGGTTCAACGCCCTGGCCACGCATGAAACCATTGCCCGCGGCCGCGAGGCGGTAGAAAAGCTGTTGCAGCGCGAAGGCAAGACGGCTGTCAACCATCTCGACGTGGCAGCGCGGCTCGGCTTCGATTCGGCCGACGCCTTGTTCGAGGTGGTAGGCAAGGACGAGTTCTCGTTGCGCAACATCGAAATGTTGCTGCGCCCACCCGAGCCGGCCGAGCCCCTGTCGGATGCACCCATCATCAAGAAGCCGAGCCAGGGCGACAAAGGCTCGGGCGGCGGCGTGCTGGTGGTGGGTGTGGGCTCGTTGATGACACAACTGGCGCGCTGCTGCAAGCCAGCACCGCCGGACGCGATCTGCGGCTTTGTCACGCGCGGCAAAGGCGTCAGTGTGCACCGCACTGATTGCAGCAACCTGCGCGAGATGGTGGCGAAAAACGGCGACCGCGTGATCGAAACCGGCTGGGGCGAATCCAGGGCGGGCGACAGTGCCGTCTACCCGGTAGACGTGGCGGTGGAAGCGACCGACCGCCAGGCCCTGCTGCGTGACATTTCCGAGGTCTTCACGAAGGAGAAAATGAACGTGATCGGAGTGCAAACGCAGTCGGTCAAGGGCACGGCTTGGATGACCTTCACGGTCGAGATTGCCGACTCCGGGCGTTTGCAGCGTGTGTTGGCGCTGGTGCGCGCGCTGGCCGGTGTGCGCTCCGCCCGGCGGCGCTGAACGGCAACCGATGACGCACGAATCTTCCGGCCACACGTTTTTATGGCACGACTACGAGACCTTCGGTGTCAACACCCGGCGTGACCGGCCGGCGCAGTTTGCCGCCATTCGCACCGATGCTGCATTGAACGAGATTGGTGCGCCGCTGATGCTCTATTGCCAGCCGGCGAACGACTTTCTGCCTGACCCGCAGTCCTGCCTGATCACCGGCATCACACCGCAACTGTGCCTGGAAAAGGGCATCCCCGAGTACCAGTTTGCCGCAATGATCGAGCAGGCGCTGGCACAGCCTGGCACGATAGGCGTGGGCTACAACACGATACGATTTGATGACGAGGTAACGCGATTCCTGTTCTGGCGCAACCTGTTCGACCCCTATGCGCGGGAATGGCAGAACCAGTGCGGGCGCTGGGACCTGCTCGACGTGGTGCGTATGGCCCATGCGCTGCGACCGGCCGGCATCCAGTGGCCAACCAAACCCGAGGGCGGCGTCAGCTTCAAGCTGACCGACCTGGCAGCCGCCAATAGCCTGGTGCACGAAGCGGCACACGACGCCTTGAGCGACGTGCGTGCCACGATTGCGCTGGCGCGCCTGATCCGTGACAAACAACCGCGCCTGTTCGATTTTTGCCTCGGCCTGCACAAGAAGGACCGGGTAGCGGCCGAGCTGGGCCTGCCAACCACGGTAGCGCAGGCCAAGCCGTTCCTGCATGTGTCGGGCATGTTCCCCTCCGAGCGTGGTTGCCTGGCCCTGATGTGGCCGCTGGCCATGCACCCGACCAACAAGAACGAATTGATCGCCTGGGACCTGGCGCAGGACCCGCGCGAGCTTGCTGCGCTGCGCGCTGACGACATTCGGGCGCGTTTGTTCGGCAAGACCGATGACCTGCCGCCGGGCGTGCAACGGCTGGCCATCAAGACCATCCACCTCAACAAGTCGCCCATGGTCACCGCCAACCTCAAGACGCTGACGCCGGAGATGGCGGCGCGTTGGGGCCTGGACCTGGGTGCGCAATTGCGCCACGCCGAATTGGCCGCCGGCCTGCCCGACATGAGCGGCATCTGGCCGGCGGTGTTCCAGCGCCCAAAGGAGGCGGCACCGGATGTGGATGAAGATCTCTATGGCGGCTTTGTCGGCAACGCCGACCGCCGCCGACTCACCACCCTGCGCGGCCTGTCGGCCGAGAAACTCGCCACCACGCGCAATGGTTTCGACGACCCGCGGCTGGAGGAACTGGTGTTTCGCTACCGCGCGCGCAACTTCCCGGCGACACTCTCGGCCGAGGACCAGCAACGTTGGGAAGAACATCGTGCCGGGTTATTGTTCGACGGTGCTGGTGGTGCGCGCACCATCGATGCTCTGTTCAACGAGATCGACAAGTTGTCAGAGGCGGCCGATGAGCGGGGGGAAGCGATTCTGGGTGAACTTTATGACTATGCCGAGTCGATAGCACCCGAGCGTTAGCCGCCGCAATAGGGCACCCCGTCCACCACGGCTTGTGCCAAGAAGCCACCCCGCAGGCTGGCATTGCGGTTCCAGGCTGTACTGCTCGACCAATGTTGCTGCACCCGGCCCTGTCAATTGGCAAGAAACGTGGTGCTGGCCCCGCGCCCGGGCAGGTGCAGGCTGACGGTGGAGGGCGGTGATTCGGCCAGCAGCTTGCCGCGCCGGTACACCTTGAGCCGGGTGGCGCGCAGGCGGATGGCCTCTACGGGCGAGCGCGCCTGCAGCAGCACAAAATCGGCATGGCAGCCGGCGGCCAGGCCGTAGCGCTCGAGCTGCATGATCTTTGCCGGGTTGCTGGTCACCGCCTCAAAACACTGGCGCATGGCCGCCTGACTGGTCATCTGGGCCACGTGCAGTCCCATGCCGGCCACTTCCAGCATGTCGCCGCTGCCGAGGGAATACCAGGGGTCCATCACGCAGTCCTGACCGAAGGCGACCGTCAGGCCCTGCGCCATCAGCTCGGGCACACGCGTCATGCCGCGGCGCTTGGGGTAGCTGTCGTGGCGGCCCTGCAGCGTGATGTTGATGAGCGGGTTGCTCACCACATGCACCCGCGCCTCGGCCATCAGCGGCAGCAGCTTGGACACGTAGTAGTTGTCCATCGAGTGCATGGAGGTGAGGTGTGAGCCGGTGACGCGCCCATGCAGGCCCAGACGCTGGGTCTCGTAAGCCAGCGTCTCGATATGCCGCGACAGCGGGTCGTCGGACTCGTCGCAGTGCATGTCGACCAGCTTGTCGCGTTGGGCTGCCAGCTCGCACAGCAGCCGTACGCTGGCGGCACCATCGGCCATGGTGCGCTCGAAATGCGGAATGCCGCCTACCACGTCCACGCCCAGATCGAGCGCACGCTGCAGGTTGCGCAGACCGCCGGCTGTGCGCAAAACACCATCTTGCGGGAAGGCCACCAATTGCAGATCCAGATACGGCGCCACGCGTTGTTGCACCTCCAGCAGTGCCTGCACCGCCAGCATGCTCGGGTCGCTGGTATCCACATGGGAGCGTATCGCCAGCAGGCCGCGCGCCACTGCCCAGTCGCAGTAGGCGAGGGCGCGCTCCACCACCGCCTGGTGCGTGAGCTTTGGCTTTAGCTCGCCCCACAATGCGATGCCCTCCAGCAAGGTACCGCTCTGGTTGACGCGTGGCATGCCGTAGCTGAGCGTGGCGTCCATGTGGAAATGCGCATCCACAAATGGCGGGCAAACCAGCAGGCCCTGTGCATCGAGCGTTTCGTGGGCCGGTGCCGTCAGGCCAGCCGTAACCTCGACGATGCGGCCGTCCTGCACCGCCAGCGACATGCCGCTGCGGCCGTCAGGCAGGGCGGCGTTGGTGACCAGGAGATCGAGCATGGGACTGAGGCCTTTCGGTTGCGTCGCCGTCGTCAAAAAGGTGCAACGCACGTGCGTACTGCTTCAAATATACCTGTAGTCCGGTTGCTCTTTGCCGTCCCATCCAGGTGCGGCCTGGCAGAGGCTCACTTTGCGTAGTGGTCCACCAGGAAACGGTGCGCGGCATAGACGTTGCACTCGGTGGTCTGCGGCCAATGGTCTGTGGGCCATGAGCCCAACTGCACAATGACGGTGTCGTCGTCGGGCAGGATGTGCAGAAACTGTCCACCGGTACCCTGGCCGGTAAAGCCTTCGCGGCCACCGAGGTGCCACCACTGGTAGCCGTAGCTGATCTGTATCTTCTTCCGATTGACCAGACAGGTCCGGTTGCCAGCCCAGACCTGCGCCGCGGTGGCCTGCACGATCCAGTCGTGTATCGGTGTGGCGGCTGAATTGCCGGATGCCTTGAAGTTGTCCAGCACGTGTTGCCCGAGACGACCCATGTCCCTGGCGGTAGCGTAAAAGCAGCAGTACGGTGCGGGACTGTCTGCCAAGTCAACCTTCCATCGGGCCCTGTCACGCATGCCGGCTTTGGTCCAGATGAGTTCGGCGAGGATCTCGTCCAGCCTCTCTGCCCTTGCTGCGCGCCCGGAGATGGCCTCCATTGTCATGCCCAGCAATGTGGTGTCGAGGCTGGAGTACTGAAACGGGTAGCCTGGCCACAACCACAAGTCCTGCTTTGGGTAGGCGCCGGCGGCCTCGACGAAGGTCTTGCCTTGCGCTGATCTGGAGGCGTGTTCGGTCGTCCATTCCTGCAGACAGTTGTTTTGCTGGTCGAACCTGATGCGGCTGGTCATGGTCAATGCCTGACGCAGTGTGACGGCGCTCAGGTGGCTGCCTGGCGGCAGTGCTGGCACGAAGGCCGCGACGGTGTCGTCCAGCGAGATCGGGCCATAACGGTAAGGCTGTGACAGCATGTGCCCGAAGGCCGTCGAGACTATGGATTTGGTGAGGGAGGCGACTCCAAACAGTTTGCCCGGGCCGTTCGGGCCGTCGGTGTCGGCGCAGTACTGGTTTGCGGTGTCGTAATACTCATGGACCAGGTTTCCCCGCTTGATCACCAGCAGGGCACACACGTTGGCTTCGGCCAATACCGTTCTCAGATCGCAATTGGCCACACTGGCGCATGGAAAGGTGCCGGCGATTGTCGGTGCGCCGGGATTGCCCCAGGGATCGGGCCTCGACGCCTGCCAGGGGTCCGGCAGCACAAAGGTGTTCGTGCTGACCTTGTCGGGCGCCGGAAGGGCGTAGCACTTAAGCGGCTGGGTCGCCAGCGCCGAGAGCGTCAGGCTGGCCCCGGCAATGAAGGTCAGCACGGATGCCAACCATCCGCGCCCGGTCGTCGCATGGTTCCGCATCGAGGATTCCTCACTTTCAAGATTTTGCAGGTGCCAGCGCAAGTATCTCAGCCAATGGCGTTGAGGCTCCAATCGTTGATCCGTCCCCGTTGGAGCAGCATGCAGCCCGGTTTTCCCGTAAAGTCGCTTGGCTTATCCGGCACCCGCTTTTCTCTTCAGACAATCGTCCAATTATTCAAGGCCCAACCGATGACCGACGCATCCCCCTACGCACCACCAAAAATCTGGGTCTGGAACAAGGAGAACGGTGGGCGCTTTGCCAAGATCAACCGTCCGGTTGCCGGCGCGACCCACGACAAGGAACTCCCGGTGGGCAGGCATCCCTTGCAGTTGTACTCATTGGCGACACCCAATGGCGTGAAGGTGACGGTAATGCTGGAGGAACTGCTGGCGCTGGGCCACACCGGCGCCGAATACGACGCCTGGCTGATCAAAATCGGTGACGGTGACCAGTTCGGCAGCGGTTTTGTGGCGGCCAATCCGAACTCCAAGATACCGGCGCTGGTCGACCGCAGCGGGCCGGCGCCAATCCGGGTGTTTGAGTCGGGAGCGATCTTGCTGCATCTGGCCGAGAAATTTGGTGCCTTTGTGCCGAGCGATGCTGCAAAGCGGGCCGAATGCCTGTCGTGGCTGTTCTGGCAGATGGGCGCGACTCCGTACCTGGGTGGCGGATTTGGCCATTTTTACGCCTATGCGCCGTTCAAGATTGAATACGCGATCGATCGATTTGCGATGGAGGTCAAGCGCCAGCTCGACGTGCTGGACCAGCGCCTGGCCGACAGTGCCTATCTTGCGGGGGACGAGTACACCATTGCCGACATGGCGGTGTGGCCCTGGTATGGCGCGCTGGCCAAAGGTCTCGTCTATGGCGCAGGCGAGTTCCTGCAGGTGCAGCAGTACCAGCACGTGCAGCGCTGGACGAACCTGATCGCCGCACGGCCGGCCGTCAAGCGCGGTCGCATGGTGAACAGGGTGGCTGGTGACCCGGCCAGCCAGCTGCACGAGCGGCACGAGGCGAGCGACTTCGATACCAAGACGCAGGACAAGGTCGCACCCAAGACCTGACAGAGACTGACCACGACTACCGGGACGGCCAGCCTTGGGGTTTTGATCCGCTGGTCGCCTGGTTCTGATGGGGGTTGTCAGGCCATTACGCATTTGCCACAAAAAATGCCTCAACGGCCCTGGCCATTGAGGCATTTACGACGACCTGGAACCAAGTGGCACCAGGTCTTCAAGGCATAGCCGCGATTTACTTCGCCGCTTCCCACACCGCGTGTGAGTAGGCGGCCTTGCCCGGGTCCTTCTTGATCACTGGCGACTCGCCGCCAGCCAGCAGCACCTTGACGGTGCGCTCAAACGCGGCCGGCTCGAGGTAGCCCAGTTTTGGTGTGCCAGCAGTCTTGATGAGTTTGGCCACGTTCTCCATCTGGCGCTTTTGCACCGCTTCCTTGGCGCTGCCCGATGTGTCGGCCTTGACGACGATCTGGGCCGCCTCGGTCGGGTTCTTGACGGCATCGTTCCAGCCCTTCATGGTGGCCTTCAGGAATTTGCCCATGCGCTTGACGAAGGCCGGGTCCTTCAAATTCGACTCCAGCACATACAGGCCATCTTCGAGAGATGCCACGCCCTGGTCTTCGTAAAAGAAGGTGATCAGGTCGGATTCCTTGATGCCAGCGTCCACCACCTGCCAGTACTCGTTGTAGATCATGGTGGAAATGCAGGCCGCCTGGTTTTGCAACAGCGGATCGACGTTGAAGCCCTGCTTGAGCACCTTGATGTCGGTGCCCGGCTTGAGGTTGAGCTTGGCCATCCAGTTCAGGAATGGGTACTCATTGCCGCCGAACCACACGCCCAGGGTCTTGCCCTTGAGGTCGGCCGGTTTGGTGACACCACTGGCCTTCTTGCAGGTCAGCATCAGGCCTGAGCGGTCGAAGATCTGGGCGATGTTGACCAGCGGCACACCGGCTTCGCGGGCAGCGAGTGCGTCGGGCATCCAGTTCACCACCACGTCGGCACCCTTGCCGGCAATCACCTGCACCGGCGAGATGTCCGGGCCACCGGGTTTGATGGTCACGTCCAGGCCTTCGGCCTTGTAGTAGCCCTTGGAGGCTGCGACGTAATAGCCG
>JANLVB010000115.1:0-17037 GCA_031363785.1 Betaproteobacteria bacterium | reverse complement strand
CCGGTGCCAGCGTGCCACCGCCGTACACACCGTTGATCAGACGCAGCTGCTGTTCTGCCATGTCCAGCGGGGAACGCCGCACCAGTTCAGCCAGACCACCGGGTGGCAAAGCCGCGACACGCATGACCCACGGGCGAGCTTCCGCCCGGTCGGCGGCGGACAGGGGACGAAACGAACCCTGCGCGTCTTGCAACGCGCCGCGTGCGCGCTGCAAGGCGGCGTTGTCGCGTGCACTCCATAACAGTACAAAGCGGTTGCTGCCCGGGCCGGACACCACGGTGGCAATCACCGGCTCGGCCTGACCCTGGGCGCCGGCACGTACACCGGTGAACTGCGTCGCCGCCAAGCCGTTGAGCGTGATGCGTTCGGCGCGGCCCGAGCTGGGTTTGATCAGATTGCGGATGACCTCGTCATGGCTGGCGCCCAGGCCGGCCGGCGCCAACCGTACCACCAGTGCGGCATCACGCGCGGCATTGACCAGCAGCACCCGATCCGGCGCGTTCTGGATCGCCCACTGTGCGGGTGCTGTCAGCGCCAGCCCGAAGCTCTCATGGTAGAAATTGCGCCCTCGGGTGAGTCCTTGCTGTGCGGTCTCGCCGAACGGCAGGCCGTCAATCACCTGCAGGTAGCGCGCACGCCCCTCGTCTCCGTACTGACCCCGATATTGCGCAGTCAACCGGCCGATCGCCTCCAGCCGCTGGTCGTTGCTCGGGTGGGATGCCAGCCAACTGCTTTGTGCCGGCGCCGGGCGGCCCTGGGCTCGCGCCAGTTCGGCCGCGAACAGCTCCTGGTTTTTCAGCACGCGTATCACGTCCACCATGTTGCTGGGGCTGAACTGCACCCGTGCCAGGTATTCGGCGCCCAGGGTGTCGGCTTGCAGCTCCTGCTCGCGGCCGTACGAGGCCACATAACCGGCAGCGGCAGTTTGCGACACCTCGCTGGCGACACGGCCGGCGCCACTGACACCCCTGCTCTCAAGCACCGCCCCCAGCACGGTTGCCGCCAGCACACCCAGTCCGGCATCCTGCTGGCGCGTGGCACGTTGGGCGCCATGGCGCGCCGTGACGTGGCCAATCTCGTGGCCCAGCACGCCAGCCAGATCGGCCTCGCTTTCCATGTAGGCCATGAGGCCGCGCGTCACATAGACATAACCACCGGGCAGGGCGAAGGCATTGATCTCCGGGCTGTCGAGCACGGTGAAGTGCCATTCGAGCTGGCTGCGGTGCGATTGTCTGGCCAGGCGTTGACCGAGTGTGTTGACATAGGCCTGCACCCTGGGGTTGTCGAGCGCCGTATATTCCTGCAGCACCTGCTGGTGCTCCTTGCGCCCGAGCGCAATTTCGCCCGCCTCGTCGAGTACGGTGCGCTCCGCACGCCCGGTCACCGGGTTCTTGACCGGTGCCCCGCAGCCGAGCAACACAGCTACGGTAAGCACAAAAGACAGGCTTCGGTGCAACATGCGACGCCTGCTCACACGATGGGCCCGGTGTGCCCGGTCGGCAAGGCAACCGGGATCACGCCGAACAGGGGGCGCCTGGGCGTGACGCGGCGTTCTGGCGATGCGCGCGCTTCGTTGTGCCCCTGGTGCGACAACGAAGCGGCAGGCCCGGGACGCCCCAGCAGGAAACCCTGCAGCTCATCACAGCCACGCTCCTGCAGCGCGGCCAACTGGCTTGGCGTCTCAACGCCCTCGGCGTTGACCCGGATCTCCAGCGAATGGGCGAGCGAAATGATCGAATGCACAATCAGCGCCACTTTGTCATCATGGCCCAGGTTGTGCGTGAATGCGCGATCAATCTTGACCTTGTCGAACGGAAAACGCCACAAGTAGGCCAGGCTGGAATAACCGGTCCCGAAATCGTCCATTGCAATCGACACACCCAGCGTTGACAACGCACGCAATATGCTCAGCACCTGCTCGGTGTTGTGCATCAGCAAGGACTCGGTGATCTCCAGCTCCAGCCGCTGCGGCGGCAGGCCGGAGTCAGCCAGCGCCTCGGTGACCTGTTGCACCAGATTGTTGGAGACAAACTGCAGCGCTGACAAGTTCACGGCCACCGTCAGCGGCGCCGGCCAGCGCGCCGCTTCAGCGCAGGCATGGCGCAGCACCCACAGGCCGATCGAGTCGATGACACCCGTCTCCTCGGCCAGCGCAATGAATTCGGCCGGCGGCACGTTGCCGCGGGTCGGATGTTGCCAGCGCACCAGCGCCTCGTAGCCGGTCAAGGTTTGCGCGTCGCGATTGAACAACGGCTGGTAGTGCAAGGACAGCTGTTGCGCGCCAATGGCCTCGCGCAAGTCGTGTGTCAGCTGACGCCGTGCCTGCATCTGGCGGTCCATCGCGACGTCATAGAAACTGAAGGTGGCGCGGCCCTGCGCCTTGGCACGGTACAGCGCCATGTCGGCGCGCCCCAGCAGGTCGTCCGGCTCAGTCGCGTCGACGCCGTGGATGGCCACGCCCACACTGCCACTGCAGCGCAGCCGCTGGTCGGCCACGTCATACGGCACCACCAGTGCATCCACGATGCGTTGTGCCAGCGGCGTGACCGCAGCCACGTTGGCCACCCCCATCAGTACCACGGCGAACTCGTCACCACCGAGACGCGCGATGTGGTCGCCTTCGCGCACACAGGTCTTCAGGCGTTGCGTGGCGATACGCAGCACTTCATCTCCCGCGGCATGCCCGAGTGAGTCATTGACTTCCTTGAAATGGTCCAGATCAATACACAACAGGGCGAACGGCGGACCACCCTGGGCGCGGCGCCAGACCGCCTGCTGCAGCACATCGTTGAAACTGGCCCGGTTCAAGGCACCACTGAGCACGTCGTGGTGGGCCATGTACAACACGCGCGAATTGACCACACGTTGCCGGGCCAGGCGTCGCCAGAGTTGGTGCGCAGCCACACCCAGCACGATGGACAACAACAACAACACCGCGCCGCCAATACGCTTGAAGGCAGCGCGTGCGTTCGCCATCCGGGCGGTCTGATCGACGTGTACCTCGGCCACGCCGAGCACGGCGCCATCCTTTTGTATTGGCACGAAAGCCGCGCTGAAGACTTTGGGTGCGCCGTCCTTGCCCGACTGCACTGCTCCCACATGGCTCTGGCCCGCCAGCACCCGGTCACGAATCGACGTCCGGTCGGCATCCGCCGCCGCTGGTCCGACACCCTGCGACGCGGCATATGTCGGTGCCACAGGCAGGTCCAGGTCTTCCGACGCCAGTGTGAGCAGACCGATGCGGTCGAACAGACGAAAGCGGAACACGTCGTCCACGCGCCGCAGGTGCATCAACTGCGCACGGGCTGCCGGAGTGAGTCCCTGGCCCGCCAGCACCTGTTCAAGATCGGGGACGGCACGGGCGGCGAGCTCGGCCCAGCGCAGGCCTGATTCGGTGATTGCCAGTTCCATCTGGTGCTGCGACTCGCTGCGCAACACCCAGACCATACCCAGGCCGGCCACGGTGATGCCGATCACCCATAGGGCGAAGGACCTCCAGTCGGCTGAACGCAATTGGGCTGTCATGGACTCCGCCAGAGACGATTGTCCCCGGGATCATTGATGTGGGGCAAATTCTATCGGCACCCCAGCGCCCGAAACGCAAAGATTTGTAGCGACTCAGCGAGCCAATTGTGCGCGCAAGTTGCTCAACATGTCACGCGCCATGGCGTCCAGGTCAAAGTCAGCCCGCCAGCCCCAGTCAGCGCGTGCCGCTGAATCATCGATGGATCGCGGCCAGCTATCGGCAATGGCCTGGCGAAAATCCGGTGCACAGTCGAACTCGAAAGTCGGCATCAAGCGCCGGATGGCGGCGGCAATCTGCACTGGCGTAAAGCTGATACCGGCCAGGTTGTAAGACTGGCGCTCTTTCACACTGGCCGCAGGAGCGTCCATCAGCTCCAGCGTGGCGCGGATGGCGTCCGGCATGTACATCATCGGCAATGCGGTGTCGGGCCCGAGGAAGCTGGTGTAATGCCCGGTCTTGATGGCAGCATGAAAAATCTCGATCGCGTAGTCGGTGGTGCCCCCGCCCGGAGGGGTCTTCCAGCTGATCAGGCCCGGATACCGCAGGCTGCGCACGTCCACGCCGTGGTTGCGGTGGTACCAGGCACACCAGCCCTCCCCGGCGAGTTTGGAGATGCCATACACCGTGGTCGGGTCCATCACTGTCTTTTGTGGTGTCTGCTCGCGCGGCGTGCCGGGGCCGAAGGCGGCGATCGAACTGGGCCAGAAAACGCGCTGCAGCTTGTGCGTGCGTGTTATCTCGAGCACGTTGAGCAGACCCTTCATGTTCAGCTCCCAGGCCCATTTTGGATGTTGCTCTCCGCGCGCCGACAATGCCGCAGCCAGCAGATAGATCTGCGTCACGCGGTGCCGCTCCACAACCTCGGTCAAGGCCCCCATCTCGGTGGCATCCAGTGCTTCATGGCGCACCCCCAGCACCCGGCCATCGGGCACCAGGTCACTGGTGATGACGCCCGATGGGCCATGGCGCTGCACCAGCGCATGGGTGAGTTCGGTGCCGATCTGGCCGTTGGCGCCGATGATCAGGATACGCGTTTGCATGGCGCGGGCTTCAGGCCAGCAGGCCGAGCTCACGCCCGGCCCGGGCAAAAGCCGCCACCGCTCGCTCCAGGTCGGCCTGCTCGTGCACGGCACTGATCTGCACCCGGATGCGCGCCTGCCCCTGGGGTACCACCGGGAAAAAGAATCCCACCACATAGACACCGAAATCCAGCAGCCGAGCCGCCAGCTGCTGCGCCCGCGCCGCGTCGTACACCATGATGGGCACGATGGGATGTTCCCCCGGCTTGATGTCGAAACCCGCCTGCGCGATGGCCTGGCGAAAGTACCGGGTGTTGTGCGCCAGCTTGTCGCGCAGCGTAGTAGAGCCTTCCAGCAGGTCCAGCACGGCAATCGACGCTCCGACGATGGACGGCGCCACGGTGTTGGAGAACAGGTAGGGCCGCGACCGCTGGCGCAGCAGCTCGACCACGTCCCTGCGTGCACTGGTGAAGCCGCCGGAGGCACCACCCAGCGCCTTGCCCAGTGTGCCGGTGATGATGTCGATCTTGCCGAACACGCCGCGGTGTTCATGTGTCCCGCGCCCGGTGGCGCCCATGAAACCACTGGCGTGGCATTCGTCCACACCCAGCAGCGCACCATGGCGGTCACACAACACGCGCATCTCGTCCAGCCGCGCCACTGTACCGTCCATGCTGAACACGCCGTCGGTGAACACCAGCGGGAAGCGCGCACCCTCAGCGGCCGCCTGCTGCAGGCAACGCTCCAGATCGGCCATGTCGTTGTGCTTGTAGCGGTAGCGGCGCGCCTTGCACAGGCGGATGCCGTCAATGATGGAGGCGTGGTTCAGCGCATCGCTGATCACCGCGTCATCCTCGCCCAGCAGCGGCTCGAACAGGCCACCGTTGGCATCAAACGCCGCCGCATACAGGATCGTGTCCTCAGTGCCCAGGAAGCGCGACAGCCTGGCCTCCAAGGTCTTGTGCAGGTCCTGCGTGCCGCAGATGAAGCGCACCGAGCTCAGGCCATAACCGTGTGTGCGCAACGCCTCGTGGGCCGCCTGCACCACCTGCGGGTGAAATGACAGGCCCAGATAATTGTTGGCGCACAGATTCAGCACCTCGCGCGTGCTGCCGTCGGCCGCCAGCGTGCGGATGTGTGCGCCCTGGGGCGTGGCGATGATGCGCTCGTTCTTGTACAGGCCGGCATCGCGGATGCCCTGCAGCTCGCGCCCGATGTGGCGGTAAAAGTCATGGTGTTCCGGCATGGTGGTCCTTCGCAGTGGCTGGTTTGTGCGGCACAATGCCGTTTAGCCTGATTTTCGCAATTGTGCAGTATATCGAACACAAATGCAATATATCGAATGATTCCGAATGATTGGAGGCCCCAGACCATGGCAACACGCCCATCCAGAACAGGCCCATCCGAACCACCGCGGGTGGGCGACACCCTGTCCGCCCTGCGCCTGGCGCGCGCCCTGTCGCTCGACGAGTTGTCGCGCAAGGCTGGCGTCTCCAAATCGATGTTGTCGCAGATCGAACGTGCGCAGGCGAATCCGACGGTGGCGGTGGTATGGCGTCTGGCCAACGCGCTGGGCGTGGAGATGGGCGAGCTGCTGGGCAACAACACGCCGCCGGCGCAGCCCGCCATCAGCGTCGTGCCAGTGCAGGCGACGCCGTCCTTGCGCAACCCGGACGGTTCCTGCGAGCTGCGCATTCTCGGGCCCATCGAACTGGCTGGTCAATTCGAGTGGTACGCGCTGACCCTGCAGCCCGGGGGCGCACTGGATTCGCAGGCGCATGAGGCCGGCACCCGCGAACACCTCACGCTGGTGGGCGGCAGCATCGAGTTGTCCACCGGCGACGTGACCCAGCGCCTCAAGAGCGGAGAAACCGCACGTTACGCCGTGGACCGGGCCCATGTGATCCGCAATGTCGGCAAAAGCGTCGCAACCGCCTGGCTGGTGGTGGTGCACCCAAGCTGAGGCAACGCGGAGCGGGGCCGCGCGGGCTACGGCGGCAACACCAGCCGCTGCGGCAGTTTTCCCGGCAGCCAGTTCCACAACGCGCCGTCGGCCGTCAGTGCGACGCTGTCGTGCAAGCCGCCGGCGGCGCCCAACACGGCCGCCAATACCTGCTTGGGCGCTACACCGTCTTCAGCGCCCCAGACCCACAGCGAACGATCGGCCCGGATCACCAGCGAGTGGCGGCTGCCGGTGGCGAGCGTGGCTGCAGCGTCAAAAATCACGCCCCACACATCAGCCTTGTCACCCAGGCCGTGGTGACCCAGTGGGCCGAACCGATTGCCGCCGGTGCCCAGCACTGCGCCATCGCGGCGCAGGTACAAAGCGTGCCCGGTATGGGCGACCACCGCCACGGCATCCGTGGCCACCCGGGTCCAGCCTGCACCCTCCGTCAGTTTGCCGTCGCCGTACTGGCCGCGATGCGCCTTTCCCTGCACATACAGACCGCCAACCGGGTCAACATAGTAGTCGGCACCGTCACCGACCCAGGCATGCACTGCCGCGCCTGCCACCCGGCTCCACTGAGGGGCACCTGTTGCCCGTCGCCACAGGCTGCCATCACACCGGATCGCCATCAGACCGCTGTCGCCGGCCGCCAGCCACACCGTGTTGTCCAACAACACGTCGCGCTGGTTTGATCCCGCAACCCAGGTTATCAAACGGTGCCGGCTGTCCACCGCGTAGCCGTGGCTGCCAGCGACCGCCACCTGGAGCGCAGCCAGCGGCACCGAGCGTGGCGCGCCGCCGATACCCCATTCGATCACCCTGCCCTGCACCGCCGCCAGTTTGAGTTCGTAGTAGGCAGCCACTGGAGTGCGGCGCTGCATTGCCGCCAGCGCTGCGGGTTGGCACGCTGCCGCCGCCGAAGCACCGGCCGGTGCTGGTTCAGCAGCCATCACCACGTGTACGCAATGCAGCAGAAACAGAAACAACAGCGTGCGCATGGTCCATGCAGCGCCCCAAGCCACCCCAACCTCAGAGCTTCACACCGGCGGCCTTGACCGTGGGTGCCAGCGCAGCAACCTGTTCCCGCACATAGGCGGTGAAGGCTGCTGGCGTGCCAGGCGTGACCGTTATGCCCAGGTCCAGCATGCGCTTCTTGATGTCGGGCTGCGCCAGAATCTCGTTGCATGCTGCATTGATGCGCGCGGTGATGTCAGCCGGCATCCTGGCCGGACCCGAAACACCGAAAAAATTATCCAGCACCAGCTTGCGGTAGCTGCTGAGTTCGGCCACGCTGGGCACATCGGGCACCAGCGGTGTGCGCTTGGCCGAGGTCACAGCCAGCGGCACCAGCTGGCCGGACTTGAAGAAGGGCAGATAGGCGGTCAAGACGTCGATGCCGATGGGTATGACACCGGCGATCAGGTCGGTCGTCATGGGTGCGCCACCCCGATAGGGCACATGCACCAGGTTCAGGCCCAGCTCCTTTTTCATCAGCTCGCCATAGATATGGCCGATCGATGCCGGCCCGCCGGACCCGAAATCGAGCCGGCCCAGCTTGCGCGCCTGTGCCTCGACGTCGGTGAGGGTGCGCAAATTGGCCGCCGGGTTGGCCATCACCACGCAGGGCGCAGCGCCCACCGACGCGATATGGGTGAACGCCTCGACCGGGTCGTACGGCAGCTTGTCCAGCGCGAAAGGGCCAATCGACACCGGGGTGGAGTTGGACAACATCAGGGTGTAACCATCGGCCGGCGACTGCGCCACCAGGGAACCTCCAACACTGCCGCCGGCGCCGGGTCGGTTGTCCACCAGCACGGGCTGGCCCAGCTTCTTCGCCAGTTGCTCCGCCATCACCCGCGCCACGATGTCGCTGGCGCCGCCAGGCGGAAATGTCACGACGATCCTGATCGGCTTGTCGGGCCAGGCAGCATGGGCTGGCAGGGCCAGCGAAGCCCCGCCGGCCGCCAACCACTTGAGACTGGCGCGGCGGGTGGGCTGGGTTGCATGTGCGGGTTTTGGCATGGTGGGCCTCCATTTAGCGGGGTCAATCGGCAATTGCGACCACGACGAAGCATTGTGCCCCGTTGTCAATCGGGCAAGCAAGCAGAAATGGCGCGCCGGACTCTTTTTGCCAACTGACCCGTTGCGGGTCAGTGCATCACGACCCGCGGCGAGTCAGCCGCCGGGCCACCAACCAGCACGTGCCAGGCCTCGACGACGTTGCCCTCGGCGATGAACAATTCCTGACGGCACAGCAGCAGGGAACGCCCCGTCAGGCGTTGCAGTGCGAACGCCCCATGGGCGAAGTGCGCGGAGCGAAAATCAAGTTGCACCGGGCCGTGGCTCGGCCGGGGAGGCCGGTCGGCCGGTATTGTTTCCTGACTGTCCATCTCTGCTTATCGGCGCTTTCCCGTCCAGCCTGAGGCCGGATTTGGCAGGGCTGTCCCTTACACTGAATTCACCCATGCACGACAGCACCGACCTGCGCCGCCTTGAAGAGCTCGGGCTGAATTCGTCGGCGCCGCCAGGCCAACTGCTGTACGACGGCTGGCTGCTGCGCTTGCTGCCCGGCCAGGCCAAGCGGGCGCGTTCGGTCAATGCGGTCTACCCCTCGAAGCGCCCCTTGGCCGAAAAAGTCGCCTACTGCGAAGCGCTGTATGCCAGCCGCCAGTTGCCGACCATCTTTCGCATCACACCATTTTCCGAACCCCCCGATCTCGACGCCCGGCTGGAAACGCTGGGTTACCCGCGATTTGACACGACGGCGGTGGAAGCGGCGCGGATCGACCCGACGCAGATCCAACCCGCCCGAGGTGACCTGCTGGCATTGCCAGAGTGGGTGCAGGCGGTCGGCGAACTGCGTGGTTCATCAGCGCTGTACCGCAGCAGCCACCTGGAGCGGCTGCGCAGTGTGTTGCTGCCCATGCGCGCATTGACGCTGCGACAAAATGGTGCCGTCGTTGCCACCGGGTTGACCATCGTTGAAGATGGCTGGGCCGGCTTGTTCGACATCGTCACCGAGCCGACAGCGCGCCGCCAGGGATTGGGCCACCAGATGGTGCAGGGCCTGCTGCGCTCGGCATGGGATATCGGGGCCCGCAACGCCTACCTGCAGGTGGGCGCCGACAATGTGCCTGCGCGTGCCCTGTACGCGCAGTATGGATTCACCGAGCGTTACCAGTACTGGTACCGCGGCCATGCCGACTGACCATTCGAGAGACCCACACCGTGAAAAAAATTCTTGCCCTGCTGTTCTCCCTGACCCTGATTGCCTGTGTGCGCGCCGACCAGCTGATCGGCGAGGTCTCCACCGCCTTCATCCTGATCGGCGCCAACCACAAGGTGGTGGTCGAAGCCTACGACGACCCCAAGGTGAATGGTGTGGCGTGTTATGTCTCGCGCGCCAAGACCGGCGGCCTGATGGGCACGATCGGTCTGGCCGAAGACAAGTCCGAGGCCTCGATCGCATGCCGCCAGGTGGGGCCGATCTCGTTCACCGGCAAGGCCATCGAGCAGCAGGAGGAGATGTTCAACGAGCGCATCTCGGCTGTCTTCAAGAAACTGCGCGTGGTGCGCATGGTGGACCGCAAACGTAACGTACTGGTCTACCTGACCTACTCCGACCGGCTGATCGACGGCTCGCCGCAGAACAGCGTGACAGCGGTGCCATTGGGCACGGTGGCGCTGCCGCCGATCAAGTAGCAGGCATAGGCCGGCGCCGCCCTACCACGGCACATCGGCAAACCCCGGTCGGCTCTGCGCGCGCTCGACCACCGCCCGGGCGGCGGCCATGTCCTGTGCCGTATGGCCAAGCGACTTGTAGACCGTGATGTCGTTTTTCCCCAGGCGGCCAGCCACACGGCCCAACAACACTTCACCAATCTCGCCCAGCAGGTGGGACTCCGTGACCACCCCGTCGGCCAGGGCCTGACGCCACTCGCCGGCCTGCACGGCGGCGCTGGCACGGGCATCGACAAAAAAGCGGCTGCGCCGGACGACTTCACCATCGGCCTCGCGCGCCGCTGCCACACTGGCGCCAACCAGGTTGACATGTTGCCCCGGTCGTAACCACTCGCCAAACAAAATCGGTTCCCGCGCGGCGGACACCGTACACACCACGTCGGCACCCCGCACAGCGTCGTGCGCGTTGTCGCACACCACCACCTCCACCCCCGGCAGGGCACCCAGATGCCCGACAAACCGCGCCATGCCAGTCGCACTGCGGCTCCATAGTTGCAGTCTGGTGAAGTTGCGGACAGCGCGCAAGGCATGTACATGCCACAGCGCCTGGTGGCCGGTGCCGAGCAGCGCCAACACCTGGCTGTCTGGTCTGGCCAAGGCACGCGTGGCCACGGCACTGGCGCCTGCCGTGCGAATGGCGGTCAGGCTGTTGCTCTCGATCACCGCCAGCGGCGCGCCACTGGCTGCGTCAAACACGATCACCGCGCCGGCGTGGCTGGGCAAGCCGAGTGCGCCGTTGCCCGGGTACAGCGCCAGCACCTTGGCACCGAACACCCCGTGCTCCAGCATGGCACCAGGCATCACGCCCATGGCGTTTGTGCCAGCGAGTGGCAGCACCGTGCGAAGTGGCGACAACACCTGACCATCGGACAAGGCACGCATGGCGGCGTCTATCACCTCCACACAATCGGCCACCGGCAACAGGGCCTCTACCGCCGCCGCGCCAAATACTTTCATGGTGAACCCTGCCCTTCTGCACTGAAGCTGACAAATCGAAATACCATTGTGGTGCATGCCGCAGCCCGGTGCGCCACACAAGACAAAACAGGACGGAGACCAGCCCATGCAGTTTGACGACTACCGTGCCCACGATGCCTTGGGCCTGGCAGCACTGATCCGCTCAGGTGCCGTGTCGCGCCAGGAAGTGATGGCCTGTGCCATGGCCCGGCTGGAGGCGGTCAACCCGCGCATCAATGCAGTGACGTATTTGGACCCGGCCGCCGTTCAGGCAAACGCACCCGTCACCGGTGCCGACGGCCCGTTTGCCGGTGTACCGTATTTCATCAAGGACCTGCATGCACCCGTCAAGGGCATGCCACTGACCCACGGCAGCCGCCTGTTTGCCGACAATGTGTTCGACTTTGACGCCGAGCTGGTGACGCGCCTGCGCAGCGCCGGTTTTGTAATTGCCGGGCGCACCAATGCGCCGGAATTCGGCATGAACGTATCGACCGAGCCGGCTTTCAAAGGGCCGACCCGCAACCCGTGGAGTCTGGAACACAGCGCCGGCGGCTCCAGCGGAGGCGCCGCAGCGGCAGTGGCCAGCGGTATCCTGCCCGCCACCCACGCCACCGACAGCAGCGGCTCGATCCGTATACCTGCCTCCTGCAACGGGCTGATCGGCCTCAAACCCACGCGGGCGCTGCTGCCCTACGGCCCGCACCGGGGTGACGCGGCACACGGCATCAGCCACGAACACGCGGTGACACGCAGCGTGCGTGACTGCGCGGCGATTCTGGACGCCACCGCCGGGCCGGACGTGGGAGCGCCCTATTTCACCGCGCGCCCCGCCATGTCCTACCTGGACAGCATCACCCGGCCACCGACCGCCCTGCGCATCGCCTTCACCACGCACGACTTCGCCGGCAACGCAGTGCACGACGAATGTCGCACTGCCGTGGAACACGCCGCCATGCTGCTGGTCGGCCTGGGCCACACGGTGGAACACCGCGCGCCGGAGTTCGACCATGCGGCACTGCTGGACGCCGTGATGACCATCATGCTGACCGGGCTGGCAGCCAACGTGGCTGCGCGCGAGCAGCAGCTCGGCCGCCTGGCGCGCAGCGAAGAACTGGAGCCAATCACCCACGCCGCCATCGCCCACGGGCGCACCATCACCGGCATGCGGTACGCGGCGCAGTTTGCACGCATCAACCGCGAGGTGCGGCGCATCGGCCAGTTCTTCGAGACCGTGGATCTGCTGCTGACGCCGACCATGGCCGCGCCGCCACCCCGGCTGGGCGTGTTGCGCACCGATGGCCACGATCTGGACCAGTTCATGGCCAATACCTTCGGCCTGGCACCGTTCACCCCCAGCTTCAATGCCACAGGCCAGCCCGCCATCAGCCTGCCGCTGTTTTGGTCGGCAGACGGTTTGCCGATCGGCGTACAACTGGTCGGTCGTTTTGGCGCCGATGCGCAGCTACTGGCCGTGGCAGCGCAGCTGGAGCAGGCGCAGCCCTGGTTCCACCGCGTGCCTGCCCTGTAGCTCCCGCGCGCTTGATGGGCAGAAACCTGCCATACTGCCAGCCCCTCGGGTTGATGACCGCCAAGGCCCAGCGCCTGGCACCGTTGCAATCCTGTTTTGCCACCCCAGATATTCACCTATGCTGAAGTTCACATGTTGCGACGCCGCGTCGCAGTTCTCGGGCCGCGTCCAGGCCCAGGTGCTGCAAGGCATCCGGCGCGGATACGAGAAAGAATGCCTGCGCGTTGACGACGCCGGCCGCCTGGCGCAAACCCCGCACCCGGCCGCGCTGGGCTCCAAACTCACCCACCCCTGGATAACCACCGACTACTCGGAGGCCCTGCTCGAATTCATCACCCCGCCAAGCATTGACCCGGCCGAGCCGCTGCAGGTGCTGCGCGACATCCACCGCTACACGGCACAAAAGCTGGGCAGCGAAACCATGTGGGCCAGCTCCATGCCCTGCCTGCTGGGCGACGACAGCCTGATCCCGCTGGCCGACTATGGCAGCTCAAACAAGGCGAAATTCAAATACGTGTACCGCGAGGGGCTGGGCCTGCGTTATGGCCGCCAGATGCAGACCATTGCCGGTGTGCACTACAACTGGTCACTGCCAGACGACTTCTGGAGCGCGCTGCACAGCGCATGCGCCAGCCAGGACACCCTGCAGGACTTCACCAGCACCCGTTATTTCGGCCTGATACGCAACTTCCTTCGGTATGGCTGGCTGGTGCCCTACCTGTTTGGCGCCTCGCCGGCCATCTGCCACTCGTTCTTGCGCGGGCGCAAGGCCGATCTGCAGGAGCTGGTGCCTGGCACGCTGTATGGCCCGCATGCCACCAGCCTGCGCATGAGTGACCTGGGGTACCAGAACAGCGCCCAGAGCAACCTGCATGTGAACTTCAACTCGCTGCCTGAATACACCGAGGCGCTGGAAGCCGCCATCCGCACGCCCGACCCGTATTACCAGCAAATTGGCGTGTTGGACGGCGAGCACTGGAAACAACTCAGCGCCAACCTGCTGCAGATAGAGAACGAGTTTTACGCTGCCATGCGCCCCAAACGCGTGGCCCGCGACCGCCCGGCCAAGGCGCTGCGTCTGCAGGGCGTGGAATACATCGAGATGCGACTGTTTGACCTGAACCCGATGGTGGACATCGGCATCACGCCCGAGCAGGCGACCTTTGCCGACGTGTTGCTGCTGATGTGCCTGTTTCGCGACAGCCCGCCGATCAGCGCCCGCGAGCAGGGTGAGAACGACGAGAACAAACGCCGCGTCGTCACCCGCGGCCGCCAACCCGACCTGCATCTGCTGGTGCACAACCAGGAGCAACCGCTGCGCACGCTGGCACATGAGTTGTTCGACGACATGGCGCCATACGCCGAGATGCTGGACGCCGCCTACGGTGGTGAGCGCTACGCCCAGGCCATGGCGCTGCTGCGCCAGCGCATCAACAACCCCGACCTGTGTCCCTCGGCCGAGGTGCTGCAGGCTGCACGTGACCACGGCGGCTTTTTCAAATACGCCATGGCGGTATCACAACAACACAAACGCAACCTGCTGGCGCAACCGCTGCAGGGTGAGACGCTACAACGGTTTGTCCACAGCGCGGCCGAGTCGCTGGAACGGCAAAAGCGCATCGAAGCGGCGGACCAGGGGAGTTTTGCGGAGTATGTGGCGGCATATTACGCGTAGCGGGCAGGCCGACAAGAGGCACACTACGCCATCGCGAGCTCGACCTTGCGGCCCGCCCGCGCAGCCAGCGTGATCAACATGTCGAGGCTGAACTTGTCCCACTTGCCGCAGCTCAGCCGAAACTCGCACGATACGTAATCGGGTCCAAGACACAGTTGACGTCAAGGCGCCCTGGCAAATCAAAAAGTCGGGGCTCTCTCCTAAACTCGAATAGTCGATACAAGTGAAATTTATCCGCAGCCTGCAGCGACAAAGCCAACTCCCCCTTTGATAGGAAAAACGGAGTGCTCTTGCCAAACCGTGTTGTCTTCACTTCGATCAGCCGTTCACGGCCATCAGTTTCAAATGACAAGACGTCATATCCAAGCCCGTCGCCCAGCACCTTGGAAACATGCACGACCTTCTCGGCCAATCGTTTCTGCCCCAGCTCCACCAATCGCCAGTGTTCAAACTGAACAACAAACTCCTCACCGGCTAATCCAAGCGAACTGTTCGCCGCCTCCCGCTCCAGGTAGTCCCTTTTGAACGGACAATAAACCGACGGGCTTATGGATAGCTTTGCGGCATGTGCACGGACAGGGGCATCTGTCTTCACCTTTGCAAAGTCATTTGGCACTGGCATTACCGCAGGCTGTTGCACGGCAGCGACAGCCGCCTCGTCCAGCAGCACCTCCCGCTGAACCTGAGCGGCAACTACTTGAGCAAGCTCGTGTTGAAAGTTGGACCTGGGCTTGTAACCCTGAACGTAGGGGAAACCGAGTTCAATCATCACGGCGCTAATGTTGCCGTGTTTGAATTCGATGGCGCCATCGGACCGCGCAACAAGTTTTTGCTTTAGCCGCTGACGGTGAAGAGTTTTGCTAAATGACTGCCCGCCCAGTTCGAGCGTCAACATGCGCAAATAGTCGGCCACGATCATGTCAATCTCTTCGCGCGACCAATCCATCGACAAATCCTCAAGTGCCAAACCACCAACGTTAACAGGATGTCGCCTGCCTCGATCACCGGCGAACCCTGGGAGGGGAAATAGAGTCAACAGGCGCATTCCTGCCAAGCACGTAGTCAATTCATTAATGCTGGGCGACTCTAAGCCACAGCCCGCCGCGCAATGGTCCCCGAGCGTGTTTCACCAGCCGCCTTGGCCGCCTGGTCAATCCGGCGCAGAACACGGGATGGCAGGGTAATGTTGATGCGCTGTGCTTTGTCCGACAGAAAAACAACCCGGCAGATCGTGCACGACCACTCCAAACGCATGCGTATCGGTGTGCCGGTCTCAGTAACAATGGAATGTCGCATGTGGCGCATGTGGCGGCTGTGTTTCGAATGGCCCAAGACGGCACGAGGCCCCGGCAACGTTGAGATTGTGGATTACCACTAGGAAGTACATCATGGGACGCAATGCGATACATCCGGGCGAACATCTTGCCGCGCAGCTCGAAGCTCTGAACAACATGAGCGCGGCGGAACTCGGCCGCCACCTGCAGGTACCCAGCAACCGCATTAGTGAAATTCTGAAAGGCCAGCGCGCCATTACCGGCGACACTGCCCTGCGCCTGGGCCATTTCTTCGGCAATAGCCCGCAGTTCTGGCTGAACCTGCAAACCATCTATGACCTGCGGATCGCCGAATTGAAAACTGGCGCCAGCATCAAGACTTTGCCAAAGCTCGGCCCACGCGGCAGCATGCACGACGGTCGGCAGGCGAAGCCGGCGTGAGGCCGCGATTCAAGCCAAAGCCCGCCGCGCAATGTACCCCGAGCGTGTTTCACCAGCCGCCTTGGCGGCCTGGTCGATCCGGCGCAGAACACGGGATGGCAGGGTAATGTTGATGCGCTCTGCTTTGTCCGACAGAGAAGCCAAATCCACCGTCACCAGCGCCCAGGTCCATCCTGCAAATTCGGGATTGGCCTGGTGAGCAGCCAGAGTAGTTGGCTCGGGGACGGCTTCGCCGTCGTCTATGGCCACTTCCAACCACAGCTCAATGGCCTCCTTGGCGTTATCCATCGCCTCATCCAGGGTATCGCCCGCAGAGAAGCAGCCGGGCAGGTCGGGCACCACAACGCCAAACGCCTGTGTGTCCGTGCCAGTTTCAATCGCAATTGGATAACGCATGGCGTTGCCTTTCAAAATCGTCATGGGTCCAGACCGGTGTGCTTCAGCAGCTTGCGCAGCAAACCCATCCCGAGGTCCTTTCGCGGGTGCGGCACACCCACATGCCCGGGGCGATGCGGGTGCACGTACCCATGGTGCGAGCCCTTGATGCCGCGCAAAACCCAACCGGATTTCAACATCTGCTTGATCAGATCAGCACTGGTCATCGTGTGTATTGTGCACACTTGTTGGACAACTTTCGCCTGAGCGACGCTGCCATGGCCTGTTTCAAGGCCCTGCGAAATGAGCCCTTTGGTGGAACCTCACCACGCGGAGACAACGCATGGGTCCCCTTGGCTCATCACGCGGCTGGCAGCATACAAACTTACTGTCTGTAAGGAAGTTTGGCCGGAATTGGAACGGTGTGGTCAGATTATTACCTTGCAATTATTCCATCACATGGAATAATTGCAATGATGTATTTACGCCAAGCACGCACCGAACTGCAGCAATTCACACGGGAGTTTCCGGCCGTGGCCATCCTCGGGCC
>JANLVB010000084.1:0-6222 GCA_031363785.1 Betaproteobacteria bacterium | reverse complement strand
GAACACGGCACCTGGTGCGCTTGAATCTGTCTTCGGAGGCGGCTGCGGTCTGTTGGGCGTTGACGGCGCCGCCGAAAATCGTCCTTCTCGGGCACCGTCCGCGGGTTATCCCTCGTCATCAGGCCGCCTCCATCGGTCCGGCAAACCCTCGGACGCAGCCGACTCCAGCGGCCCTGCGAGTCGGGTCGCCTGAACGGTCACGGTTGGGCAGCGTCAGGCCGCTTGCAGCGCCTGGCCGCGGTGGTTGAGCGATGGTTGAGGGGTCGTCAGGTATGAGGGTCTTGCATGTGGCCGCCGAGGTCTTCCCCTTGGTGAAGACAGGGGGGCTGGCTGACGTGGTGGCAGCACTGCCGGTGGCGTTGGCAGAGCAGGGCGCTGACGTGCGGCTGCTGCTGCCGGGTTACCCTGCGGTGCTGGAGGCGGTGCAAAGTGCACGCACTGTGATCGACATCGGCACTTGTTTTGGTGCTTTGCGCGTGCGGCTGCTGCTGGGCCGCATGCCGCGCACACAGCTGCCGGTGTATGTGATCGACGCACCGTATCTTTACAAGCGAGGCGGCAGTCCGTACCAGGACAGTCAAGGTGGAGAGTGGCCGGACAACCTGCAGCGCTTTGCGTTGTTGGGCTGGGTGGCGGCGCACCTGGTGGCTGACGAAGCCGACCCGGCCTGGTCGCCCGAGCTGGTGCACGCCCACGGCTGGCATGCCGCGATGGCCTGTGCCTACATCGCCGAACACCCGCCCACCCAGGCCGCGACTGTCTTCACAGTCCACAACCTGGCGTTTCAAGGCTTGTTCTCGATGCACGAGTGGTCGGCCCTGGGGCTGGCGTCGCGGCTGATGTCACCGGCCGGGCTGGAGTTTCACGGCCAGCTCAGTTTCATGAAGGCGGGGTTGAAGTTTGCCCACCGCGTCACCACCGTCAGCCCCAACTACGCCCGTGAAATTGCCACGCATGAATTTGGTTGCGGCCTGGACGGTGTCATCCGCGGCCGCGGTGCCGACGTGAGCGGGATCGTCAACGGCATCGACGACAAAATCTGGAACCCGGCCACCGACCCGGCCATCGCCCAGCTCTACGACGCTGATCGATTGGCGGGCAAGGCGGTGTGCCGGCGCGCCTTGCAAAAAGAACTGGGGCTGCAAAGCGACGACAACGCGCTGTTGCTCACCATCGTCAGCCGGCTGACCTCACAAAAGGGCCTGGACCTGGTGTTGGCGGCATTGCCAGCGCTGGTGCAGGCGGGGGTGCAGTTCGCAATTCAAGGCACAGGCGACTCGGCGCTGGAGGCCGCCTTCGTTGCCGCCCAACAAGCCCACCCTGGCCGTGTGCATGTGCGCATAGGTTATGACGAAGCCCGTGCGCACCGCCTGGTGGCGGGTGCCGATGTGATCGCCGTGCCGTCCCGCTTTGAGCCTTGTGGCCTGACGCAGCTATACGGGCTGCGTTACGGCACTTTGCCGCTAGTGCGGCGAGTGGGCGGCCTGGCCGATACGGTGCGTGAGGTGGCGATGGCCAATCCAGCATTGGCCACTGCGCCCGTGCCCAAATCGCTTGCGTCGGAAGCCTCAGCTTTCGAGGCCACGGGCTTTGTGTTCAATGAAGCCACATCGTCAGCGTTTGCTCAATGTGTAATGCGCGCTGCCAATTTAAGGCGCGACAACACGGCCTGGACGCAGCGCATGCGCGCGTCTATGGGTCAGGATTTGTCGTGGCAGGGGCCGGCGCGGCTTTACCTGGACCTTTACGCCCGGACCTTGCCACGGGCGGTATGAACATTGCGCTGCGACGGCGCCTCAGAGCTTCGCAATGGCTTGACGACGGCGCCGTGCTGAGAGGCCGCTGACCATGGGAATACCCGCCAACAGCAACAAAATGGCCGCTGGTTCTGGCACGGCGCTGACGTTGACGGTGTAGCCAATGTCCCTGGCTGGCGTTGCGGGCTTGGACCGACTCCACCGGTGAGCGGCGCGCTGGCCGCTGGCGCGATCGGGACATAACCGTAGCCCACCTGATTCAATGTCACCGCCCAGCCAAACAAGTCCCGGTAAAAGCCCTGCAATCGTGGCGCATCGACGCCAAGGACTTCAATGTGCACGACAGTGTGTCGGGTTGCGGGCTCTGTCTGGGCGCAGACTGGTGCGGCCAGTGAAACGGCAATCAGCAAGCAGGCGCCAAGGGCCTTGGGTTTTGATGTGGTCATGATCATCGCCCGCCACGTCAATGGGGTGAGTGCAAACCGACTGAGTTGCCCTCGCTGTCAATCATGAAGTGTGGGACCTGGGTGATGGCCCGAAGCCGGCACGGCACAACCAGCGCTGATCCTCTGGTCCTCAAAGATCCTTGCATGTCCACAGCCGGGCAAACTGTGCCCGGCTGTTTTTTTGTTGATCGCACATTAACCGGCTTGTTCGTCACCACAGATCGAAGCCTCAAGTAGTCCAACCCGGCTTGCAAGCGCTTCGCCAGCGAGCTGTGCGAGCCCGGCGCTGGTTCTTCGATGTGTTCATGGTCGACGCGCCAACACCACCCCCCCTCAGCCAGGGTGGATGTTGTCCCAAACGGCAAGCGACCTAGGGTGAACCCTGATCGCAGGACCGCAAACGCGGGCGTTGAATCGGTCGCTGCCTATCGAAGGAGGACCCGTGGACAAACTGCTGCGTGCCGCTGTCTTTGGGCTTGCCTTGTTCTGCCTTGTGGCGCTGCCTGCAACGGTGCAGGCGCAGCTAAACAACGTACGGGTGCTGGTGTCTGAGCGCTGCTGGAACCAGCCGCCAATAAAAGCCCGGCCGATGCCGCGTGTGGACGTCAGGTTCAAGTCGCGCAGCATCAACAACAACGACGTCATTCGCGAAAGCGACGCCAACGGTCGCGCGCTGTTTCAGCTGCCAGGCCGCCTGTGGGATATCTCCGCCAAAGCGCTGGACGACAACCACGCCAGGCTCGAATTTGTGGGCTTCCAAGGCTCGATATTGGCCGAATGTCGACACCAAGGTGGTGCAGAACTTCATCATCGAACGTGACATCGAGATCGATGTCCGCATGCTGCGGCGCAACTGTGGTGTCGAAATGCCGCTACCACCCCCACCACCACCGCTGCCACCACCACCACCACCACCACCACCGCCCGTGGTGCAAGGCAAGGCCTGTCCGGACGCCCTGGCCAGCGAATACCTCAGGCAGCTGCAGGCCATCGCGGTGCTGAAGAACCAACTGCTGTATCCCGACATCAATCCGCTGCGCCTGGCCACTCAGCCCGTGCTGCGCGCCGGCATTGGCCAGCTCGTCAGCACCGCCAACACGGCGGCTGATAAATTGGGCCTGCTCGCCGACGGTATCGCCATCGGCATCGACAACGAGTTGCAGGACAGCATCGCCAGTAAAGGCGTGCGCAACGACTATGCCGGGGTCGCTGCCGATACCGAACTGGCCTCGCTGCTCCTCCGCGCGCGGGAGCGGGTGCAGCCGATGTTGCAGGATTGGGGCCAGCGCTGGCGCGCCAAGGCGCAATCGGCCAGCGCCATCGGACAGAACTTGCCGGGCAACACGCCGGACATGCGGCGCAGGCTGCAGCACCATCTGGACAAGTTCGAGATCCGGATGCTGAACTCACAAAACCTGGCGGCGGAGATCAAGTGTCAGTTGCCGCTGGCGCCAGCCGCTGGGCCCGTCGGCCGCCCCGAGTCCGTGCTGCTGGGCTTGTACCCGCCGCTGGACCTGAATGTGCCGCTGCCCGTCGCGTCGATTTCCAAAGCCGATATGGTGGCCATGTCACTGCTGGGCTTTTGGCTCACGCAGCGCGAATTTGGGGATTTCGATGTACTGACGCCAGCGGCCGCCGGCCTTGCCGAGGAACAGGGCACCACGATCAATGCCACGCTGAAGGGCGGCGGCCCGGGTGGCGCTATCAAGACACCGGAAGCCACCATCGAACCCGACGGCACCTCGTTCCTTGTGCACCGCGATGCCCAGCACCAAGCGACTTTTGTCTACGTTGGCGATGGTTCCGTACTGCTGACGCCGCAGCGTGGTGCGACGATTCGTGTGCGCGCCGGACAGGTGGCGCTTGTCACGTTTCGGGGTGCACGGCTGGTCGTGCCTCGGGACAGCAGCACCGGCGGCGGTCCTGTCAGCAACCCGCTGTTCGAAATCGACACCAACCGCAGTGGCTCGGACTACGCCAGTTTTGACCTGCCTCGCGCTGAGCCGCAGCAATGCCTGGACCGCTGCAAGGGCGACAACCGTTGCCTGGCCTGGACCTACGTCAAACCTGGCGTGCAAGGCGCCAATGCACGCTGCTACTTGAAGTCACCCGCGCCACCGGCAACGGCCAACAACTGTTGCATCTCGGGCACCTTCACGCGCATCCTGGATGGTGGCGCGCAGATGGAAGTCGACACCAACCGCCAAGGCTCGGACTTCGCCAACATCGAGATGCAGGTGGCCGTGCCACAGCTGTGTTATGAGCGCTGCAAAGGCGACAGCCGCTGCGCCGCCTGGACTTTTGTCAAACCGGGCGTGCAAGGCCCCAAGGCGCGCTGCTACCTGAAAAACCCGGCGCCAGCACCGACGCCAAACACCTGCTGCGTTTCTGGCGTGATGACCGGGGTGGCGCCGCCGCCGACAGCCCCCGCGACGCTGCCGGGTGGCGATGTGCGCTACGACAACCCGGCGCTCAACGGCGTGCTGGTGGACCACTGCGCCAGTTGGGGCGCGAATTGTGGACAAGGCGGCGCGGACCAGTTCTGTCGCCGCCAAGGCCACGGCCCGGCACGCAGCTTCCAGGTGCGAAACCCGGGACGCACCGTCGTGCTGGCCGACAACCAGATCTGCGAGGGTGGCAACTGTGTCGGCTTCACGCAGGTGGTCTGTGTAGGCTCAGGGCAAGTGTCGCCCCCGTCCCCGCCTGTGCCGCCGCCGGTGCAGCCACCACCCCCGCCACCGCCACAACCACCGGGCGCTAGCTGTTGGCTGACTTCGCCTACTTTTCTGGAAACGGGCGAACATCAGTGGGAAGGCGTCTACGTGCGCCGAGGCAGCAGCAACGTCTTTGATGTGACTTACACCAAAGGCAGTCAAGTCGACCGCGGAGAGCTGACGCTCGACCTGGTATCGCCGACGGAAGTGCGCATTCATCGCACACGCTCGCAGAACGGCTACACCGCCGTGTTTGGTGCCAGGATCGAGACCGAAAATCTGGCCCGCGGCATGTATCCCGGCGGTACTCGCTTCGACCTCCGCTGCACCAGCACATCGCTGAGATCCGGGGTGCTGCCGCCACCCGTGACGCCTCTGTCGCCCCCAAGACCACCCGTCATCGAAGCTCTTGGCGATGTCTGGAATGAGTTTGAAGGCTCCGAGCGTGCCATCTGGACGCGCCGACCCGGCAGCAACACTTTTGATGCCTCGTGGAGCAACGGCCGCGTGCGTGCGGTGCTGGAGATGAGCCTCAATGGCAACCAGCTGACGATCCGCCGCAGCCAAAGCACCGATGGCTACGAATGTGTTTACACCGGCACTTTGCAAGGCAGAGAGGCCAGTGGCACCTTTGGCTGCAACCGTTTCAGCGGCCAATTGCCTTGGCGCGCCACCATCGCCGGCGGTGGCACCGGCACCGCCACCGCGCCCACTGGCGCACCCCGTTTGCTGGGCTGCTTCAGGGACCCGAACAGCCCCTTCGACCTCGACGGCCATCTCGGTCGCAGTGCCCAAAACACACCTCAGAGTTGCATCAACACCTGCGCCAACCTGGGCTTCAAGTTCGCCGGCGTGCAGTACAGTGAAAGTTGTCTGTGCGGCAACAGCTATGGCCGCTTCGGGCCGGCCAACAACTGCAACATGCCTTGCACGGGGGATAGCAATCAGATTTGTGGCGGGGGCAATGCCAACAGCGTTTACTCCACCGGCGTCACCACCTCGCCGACGACCGGACCCGTTGCGCCAGAGGTACGAACGCCGCCTCAACCACCCGCACCGCCCGCTGGCGCTTTTGTGCTGAAGCTGCAGTCGACGAAGCAGGATCCGTCAGGTGAGCAATGGGGTGTGAGCAATGGGCGCATCACCTACTCGATTCATTCAGGCGACTACCGGGCGACCGGGCTTTACACCTGGAACCCACCACCGCCACTGATCGGCCCGGAAGGTCTTACGCTGTCGCTGGTGGCGCAATGTGAGACCGGACGCCTGCAGGGCGGTGGTTTGAGGATAGGTAATTCAAACACC
>JANLVB010000077.1:0-13566 GCA_031363785.1 Betaproteobacteria bacterium | reverse complement strand
TTACCGCGGTGGCGGAACCACCCCCTACCCGAAATCGATTTGTACCTCGGTCAACCACCAGGTCTGCCATGGCATACCCAGCGACAAGGCACTCAAACGCGGAGATATCGTCAACATCGACATCACGGTGATCAAGAGTGGCTGGCACGGCGACACCAGCCGCATGTTTGTGGTGGGCGAAACGTCAATCGCGGCGCGGCGCCTGTGCAGCCTGACCTATGAAGCCATGTGGCGCGGCATTGTGGTGGTCAAACCGGGCCTGCATCTGGGCGATGTGGGTTGGGCCATACAGAAGTTCGCCGAGAGCCAAGGCTTCAGCGTGGTGCGCGAGTTTTGCGGACACGGCATCGGCCAGGTGTTTCACGAAGAGCCGCAGGTGCTGCACTACGGCAAACCCGGAACCCTGGAAGAGCTCAAGCCGGGCATGACCTTCACCATCGAGCCGATGATCAATGCCGGGCGCAAGGAAATCAAGGACGGCCCTGAAAAAGACGGCTGGACCATCGTTACCAAAGACCATTCCATGTCGGCCCAATGGGAGCACACGGTGCTGGTCACCGAGTCTGGTTATGAGGTCCTGACCCTGTCGTCAGGGAGCCCACCGCCGCCACCCTTTGTACACGGCGCCTGAGTGGCATCCGACGTGAAGTCCCTGTCTGCCACGCCGGTGGTGCCTACGGTGCAGCAGCTGCGCGAGCAGTTCCGCGCCAGCAAACGCGTGATCCTGCAGGGCATTGCATCCAGTGGTTCGTCGACACGCGGCGTGCGCACCGCGCTGGGCAAGCTGGCCGCTCTGGCTGATTCCACACTCGGGTTGTTATGGCTCAAGGCCGGGATGCTCGGGCCTTTTGCCCTGGTTGCGGTCGGCGGTTATGGGCGTGCAGAGCTGTTTCCACACTCCGATGTCGATGTGCTGCTGCTGCTGGGGGAAGACCAGGACCCGCAGTGCGACAGCGCCTTGCAGTCGCGCATCGAATCCTTCATTGGCAGTTGTTGGGACAGCGGGCTGGAGATCGGATCCAGCGTGCGCACGGTCTCCCAATGCCTGGACGAGGCCGAAAAGGATGTCACGGTGCAGACCTCGCTGCTGGAGGCGCGCCTGGTGACGGGTGACTTCCGGCTGTATGGACGGTTTCGCGAACGCCTTCGCCTGGCAATGGACTCGAGGGCGTTTTTTGTCGCCAAGACGCTGGAGATGCGCCAGCGGCACAGCAAATACGAGGAAACCCCGTACGCACTGGAGCCCAATTGCAAGGAGTCACCCGGCGGACTGCGCGACCTGCAGGTAGTGCTTTGGGTGGCCAAGGCGTCCGGTCTGGGCCAGAACTGGGAAGAGCTGGCGCGCAAGGGCCTGTTGACGGCATTCGAGGTGCGGCAGGTCAAACGCAACGAAGCCTTGCTGCGGCTGATCCGGGCGCGGCTGCACGTGCTGGCGGACCGGCGCGAGGACCGTCTGGTATTCGACCTGCAGACCGCGGTGGCGAACTCCTTTGGCTACAGCAACACCGAGCGTTCGGCGCAGGGGCACGCTACCGTGGTGCGCGCCAGCGAGGCACTGATGCGCCGTTACTACTGGGCCGCCAAGGCAGTGTCGCAGCTTAACCAGATATTGCTACTCAACCTGGAGGACCGGCTGTACCCGTCACACGCCGAGCTGCGCCCGATCAACGAACATTTCAACGACCGGGGTGGCCTGATCGATGTGGTGAGCGACGACCTGTACCAGCGCCATCCGCAGGCCATCCTGCAGACCTTTTTGCTGGACCAGACTACCGGCGGCATCACCGGACTGTCAAGCCGTACACTGCGCGCGCTGTACAACGCACGATCGGTGATGGACGGAAAATTCCGCAACGACCCGGTGAATCGCGCAACCTTCCGACAGATCATCATGCAGCACGATGGCATCACCCATGCCATGCGCCTGATGAACCAGACCTCGGTGCTGGGGCGCTACCTCTGGGTGTTCCGGCGCATCGTCGGGCAGATGCAGCATGACCTGTTCCACGTCTATACCGTGGACCAGCATATCCTGATGGTGTTGCGCAACATGCGCCGCTTTTTCATTGTCGAACACGCCCACGAATACCCCTTCTGCTCACAATTGGCCGCCGGCTGGGACAAACCCTGGCTGCTCTATGTGGCTGCGTTGTTCCACGATATCGCCAAGGGACGCGGTGGTGACCACTCAGCCCTCGGCGCCCGTGATGTGCGACGGTTTTGCCGCCACCACGGCATCGAGCGTGAAGACACCCGCATGATTGAATTCCTGGTGCGCGAGCACTTGTCGATGAGCCGCGCGGCACAGAAGTCCGACCTGTCCGATCCCGACGTGATTCGCGCCTTTGCCGCCAAGGTGGGTACCGAGCGTCGGCTCACCGCCCTGTATCTGTTGACGGTGGCTGACATCCGCGGCACATCGCCCAAGGTGTGGAACGCCTGGAAGGGCAAGCTGCTGGAAGACCTGTACCGGCTGACGCTGCGCGCCCTGGGCGGCGGCGCCCCGGACCCGGACGCCGAGGTAGAGGCCCGCAAACGCGAGGCGCTGGTGATGATCGCCCTGTACGCGATGCCTTTCGAAGCCCACAAACCACTGTGGGACACGCTGGACGTGGGTTACTTCATGCGCCACGATGCCAGCGACATCGCCTGGCATACGCGCCAACTGTCGCGTCTGGTGGGAACCGACAAGCCGATCGTGCGGGCGCGCCGCTCACCGGTCGGCGAAGGGCTGCAGGTGCTGGTCTATACCCGCGACCAGGCAGACCTGTTCGCCCGCATCTGCGGCTTTTTCGACCACGGCGGGTTCAGCATTCTCGACGCGCGCGTACACACGGCGCGCAACGGTTATGCAGTCGATACCTTTCAGGTGGTGACGAACTCTCCACCGGAGCAATACCGCGAATTGACCAGCATGGTCGAAAGCGGTCTGGCTGGCGCCATTGCCGAAACCGGCCCGCTGCGCACGCCGAGCCGCGGCCGTGTGTCTCGCCGCGTCAGGAGTTTTCCGATAGCGCCACGCGTCACGCTGCGCCCGGACGAAAAGGCGCAGCGCTGGCTGCTCAACATCTCGGCCAGCGACCGTGTCGGACTGCTGTATTCGGTGGCCCGGGTGCTGGCGAATCACCACATCAATCTGCAGCTGGCCAAGGTCGCAACCCTGGGCGAGCGCGTTGACGACACTTTTCTGATCGATGGGCCCGAGTTGCAGCACAACCGGGCGCAGATTGCAGTGGAGACAGAACTGCTGCAGGCGCTGGCCTGATGTTTGAGCGTGCCGACATCAGTCGTCGGAGGCTGCATCCAGACCGGGAAACAGCACCTCGGTGAACCCAAAACGGCTGAAATCGCGAATCCGCATCGGGTACAGGGTGCCGATCAGGTGATCACATTCGTGCTGCACCACGCGGGCATGAAAACCATCCACGACACGGTCCAGCGGGTCACCAAATTGATCGAATCCCTGATAACGCAGCCGCGCATACCGTGGCACCACGCCGCGCAGCCCGGGCACAGACAGGCAGCCCTCCCAATCATCCTCCAGCACCAGTGCGCCGTCGGGCCCAGGCATTGGCGTGATCAGCGGGTTGATCAACACGGTGCGGGTGATTGGCGCCGCGTCCGGATAACGCGGATTGACCAGATCGGTGCCGAATATCACCAGTTGCAGGTCCACACCGATCTGTGGTGCGGCCAGTCCGGCCCCATTGGCCGCATGCATGGTGTCGAGCATGTCGGTCACCAGCAGGTGTATCTCATCGGTGTCGAAGACGATCACCGGCTGGGCCCGCCGCAGCAGGCGCGGGTCGCCCATTTTCAGGATGTCGCGTATGGTCATGGTTCGTTGCCGGCTGGCAGCGCCGCGGGCGCCGGTCCCTGCAGCAGTTGCTGCAAGGCGTGTTGATCAATCACCGGGACGCCGAGTTCGCGCGCCCGATCAAGTTTGCTGCCGGCCTGCTCGCCGGCCACCACATAACTGGTCTTCTTGCTCACTGACCCCGCCACCTTGCCGCCAGCGGCTTCGATCAATTCCCGGGCTTGTTCACGCTCCAGCCCCGGCATGGTGCCGGTGAGCACCAGCGTCTTGCCGGCCAGCGGCCGGGTTGTGATCAGCGCCGGGGTGCCCTCCTCCCAGCGCAGACCACAGGCGCGCAGTTGCTCGACCACGGTACGGTTGTGCTCTTCGTCGAAGAAAGCGCGCAGGCTCTGCGCCACCACGGGACCGACGTCCGGCACCAGTTGCAACTGCTCGACAGGCGCGCCCATGATGGCATCGAGCGAACCGAAGTGACGGGCCAATGCCTTGGCCGTTGCTTCCCCGACATGGCGCACACCCAGACCAAACAGAAACCGCGGCAAAGTCGTCTGTTTGGACGCTTCCAGCGCCTGCAGCAGATTCAACGCCGATTTATCCGCCATGCGCTCCAGTCCTGCCAATGCGACCAGACCCAGCCGATACAGATCCGGCAGGGTACGCACCAGCGCCGCGTCCACCATCTGGTCCACCAGCTTTTCGCCCAGCCCATCGACCTCCACGGCACGGCGCTGCGCAAAATGCAGAATGGCCTGCTTGCGCTGTGCGCCGCATACCAGACCACCTGTGCATCGGTAGTCGGCTTCACCATCCTCGCGCAGCGCAGCCGAACCACACACCGGGCAAGTGCGCGGCATGGTGAACACGGGTGGATCACCGACCCGCCGCTCCAGCAGCACCGCCACCACTTCGGGAATTACGTCGCCAGCGCGGCGCACCAGCACCGTGTCGCCCGGTCGCACGTCCTTGCGCCGGGCTTCATCTTCGTTGTGCAGCGTGGCGTTGGTCACGGTGACGCCGCCGACAAACACCGGCGCCAGCTTGGCCACCGGAGTGAGTTTGCCGGTGCGGCCCACCTGCACGTCGATCTCCAGCACCGTCGTCATTTGCTCCTGCGCCGGGTACTTGTGCGCCACCGCCCAACGCGGCTCGCGGGTCACAAACCCGAGCCGCTGTTGCAGCGCCAGGTTGTTCACCTTGTAGACCACACCGTCGATGTCATAGGGCAGGTTGGCGCGTCGCTCGCCGATGCGTGTGTGGTAGTGGGCCAGCGCCGCCGCCCCGTGGATCAACTCGACCAGGTCACATACCGGGAAGCCCCAGCGGGCCAGTTGCAGCAGCATGGTGTGGTGGCTGTCGAACAGGCTCTGTGCTGCTGCTGCGGGTGTCAGATCACCGACGCCATAGGCAAAAAAGCTCAGTGGACGGCGCGCCGCAACAGCCGGGTCGAGTTGGCGCACCGCGCCGGCTGCGGCGTTACGCGGGTTGACGAAGGTTTTGTCAGTCTTGCTGCCGGCGGCGATGCGCCGCAGCTGCGCCGCATTCAGTTGGTCGAAGTCATCACGCCGCATGTACACCTCGCCGCGCACTTCAAGCACGGCCGGCGCGTCTGCCGGCAGGCGCAGGGGAATCTGCCCAATGGTGCGGATGTTGCCTGTGACGTCTTCCCCGTACTCGCCGTCACCACGGGTGGCGGCCTGCACGAGTATGCCGGCCTCGTAACGCAGGCTCATCGCCAGGCCGTCGAACTTGGGCTCGGCCGCGTACTCCAGCGCCGGGGCTTCGGCTGTGAGGCCCAGCTCGCGGCGCACCCGGGCATCGAAGCTGAATGCACCGCTGGCTTCGGTGTCGGTCTCGGTACGAATGCTGAGCATCGGCACGCGGTGGCGCACGCTGGCAAACTGATCCAGCGGCTTGCCCCCGACACGTTGCGTCGGCGAATCCGGCGTCACCGAATTCGGGAACTGCGACTCCAGCGACTGCAGCTCGGCGAACAGGAGGTCGTAATCGCCGTCAGCCACCAGCGGTGCGTCCAGCACATAATAATGGTGCGCCAGCCGGTGCAACTCGCGGCTCAGCCAGGCCATGCGCCCGGCCTGCTGCGGGGGTGGCAAAGGTGGTTCACCCATGTGCTGGCCAGCGCACCACGGGCTCAGGAAAACAGCCGGCGCGCCAGTGCCGAACCGACAGCCATATCACGCTGCTCGAGCGCGTCGTACAGCTTTTCAAGCTCCGAGCCGATCACATCCAGCGCATCGGGCGGCAGCATCAGGCCGTTGTCGTCAGTGATCGTGCCATCCATCGCTGCGGCCAGGCCGATAGCCACTTCGCGCATGCGCTGGAACGGCCGCTCGCTGCGCTCCACCTGGGGTACGTCCAGCGCCAACGAGACCTCGCGCACAGCCGCCTGGGCCGGGTCTTCGGCCAACGCGGCCTGGGAATCGAAAGACAGGCCCAGCACCGGCGGCAGACCGGCGACGCTGGCCGGCAGCACCATGCGCCCGGGTAGAACGCCGGGCACAAAACCCAGCCGCGCCGCATGCTGCTGCACATAACCCGGGCTCCATGCGGCGCTGCGTGCACGCAGGGTGAATTCGAGCTGGGCATCGTGGGCACTGGCGAACTGGTCGAGCTCCCGTGCCCGCGCCACCTCTTCGAGCATGTCGGGAAAATCCGGCGTGCCGTTGATGGCATCACAAAATGCCTGGGCCTTGACCACAAACTCGGAAAACTCGATATCGTTCAGCGCGCCCGTGCGGTTGGCCAGTTGTACACCAACCTGGAAGGCGTCGTAGCGCCTTGCGGGTGCGGGTGTTTCCCACAGGCGGGTCTGGTTATTCAGCCCTTCCACCGCAAATGGCTTGCTGCCTGCACGCCGACTCGCCGGCATGGCAGCAAGCGCGGCTTCGCCCGACACCTCGCCATCGAGTCCGACTGGCGCGATGACATCCAGCAGGGAATCGAGCGCCGCGCGCTTTTCAGACGGTGGCGGCGTGAAGGCATCGACGCCAAAAGCCTGCGCGTCCAGCCGCGGTTCGATCAGCACGTCCGTTGCATCGTCGTCGGTTACCGGCACGCTAGCCTGGCGCGGCGCCATTTTGCGCGAGGTCCAGGCGCCGTGCGCCACCACGGCGACCAGCACCAGGCCGCCTGCGATCGCCAGGCCAATTTGCAGGTTACTCACCGACATAACCTCTCGCGCCACCCCGTGTGTGGTGCCCCGTGACCGGTTGCAGGCAGTCCATGCGACTTCAGGCCGCCTCGACCAGAGTCAACGCCGAATCCATATCGACTGCAACAATACGCGACACACCCTGCTCCTGCATGGTCACTCCAATCAGTTGCTCGGCCATTTCCATGGCAATCTTGTTGTGGCTGATGAACAGGAACTGCGTTTCCCGGCTCATCTTGGTCACCAGTTTGGCATACCGCTCGGTGTTGGCATCGTCCAGCGGCGCGTCGACTTCGTCCAGCAGGCAAAACGGCGCCGGATTGAGCTGGAAAATCGCAAACACCAGGGCAATTGCAGTCAGCGCCTTTTCACCCCCGGACAACAGGTGGATGGTCTGGTTCTTCTTGCCCGGCGGCTGCGCGATCACCTGCACGCCCGAATCCAGGATCTCGTCACCGGTAATCACGAGTTTGGCATTGCCGCCACCAAAAAGCTCCGGGAACATCTTGCCGAAATGGATGTTGACGGTATCGAAGGTGGACGACAGCAACTGACGCGTTTCGGCATCGATCTTGCGTATCGCATCTTGGAGCGTCGTCATCGCCTCATTCAGATCGGCCGACTGGGCATCGAGGAATTGCCGACGTTCGGTTGCCGTTGTCAACTCCGCCAACGCGGCAAGGTTGACTGCACCCAGGGCCAGTATCTCGGCGTTGATGCGCTCGATCGCGCCCGCCAGGCTACCCAGGCGCACGGCACCCAGTTCGATCGAGTTGGCAGTCGTTACCAGGTCGGCGTGGGCATCGGCCAGTAGCTGCTGGTACTGCTCGCAACCCAGGCGGGCAGCCTGTTCCTTGAGTTGCAGTTCGGTGATGCGCTGGCGCAGCGGATCGAGTTCGCGCTCCAGTTGCAGCCTGCGTTCGTCGCTGCCGCGCAGCTTGGCGGTCAGTTCGTCGTATTGACTGCGCTGCGCCGCCAGATGTTGCTCGCGTTCCAGCTTGAGCGCCAACGCAGTTTGCAACCCTGCCTGTGCTGCGGCGTCGGTCAGCCGCGCAAGTTCCTGATTTGCGCCCATTGTTTCGCCCACCAAGGCTGCCGATTGTTGCTCTGCCGTGCTGGCTGAGCGTGCCAGTTCCGCCGAGCGTGCCTGCAGGCTGCGCAGGGCAAATCCGGCCTCTTGCGCCAACCGTTCCGCCTGGCGCTGTTGCTCTCGGAAAACCGACAGTGCCTGCTGTGCCGCGGCGACCCGTTCGTCCAGCACCGCATGGCGCTCCTGGGTGTCAGCCAGTTGCATGTCCAACGCCTCGAACCGGTCTTCGGCCTGCGACTGGCGCTGGCGCAGCCCGTCATGCTGCGTGTCAAGCTCTGACAATTCGCCCATCAATTGATCACTGCGCTGGCGGGTCTGCTCCGACAACTGACGCATGCGCAGCGCCTGCACCTGCAAGGCATGCGCCTGGGCCTGTGTCTGCGCCGCCTGACGCCGCAATTCGACCAACTGGCGTGAGGCGTCGGAAAATGCTGCTTCGCTGCGCTGCAGAGTCAGCCGTGCCTGCTCCGAAATCAGGGATTGCGCCCGTTGTTGCTTGTCGATATTCTCGATCTCATGGGCTCGCGCCAGCAGCCCGGCTTGTTCGGAGTCAGGTGCGTAGAAGCTCACGCAGTGTGCCGACACCGTGTGGCCGCTGGGCACGTAGAGCGCCTGGCCGGCCTGCAATTGCGAGCGCAAAACCAGGGCCTCGTCCAACGTCGCGGCGCAATAACAGCCCTGCAGCCAGTCGCCCAGCAATGCGGCCAGTCCGGCATCATTCAGACGCAACCGGTCAGCCAAGCGTGACAATCCCGCCCCCACGGTGGAATTGCCGGACGCCGGCAGGGTGAAAAACGTCAGCTTCGCTGGCGGCGCGTCGGTGGCAAACGCCCGTACCATGTCCAGCCGCGATACCTCCAACGCGCCCAGACGCTCGCGCAATGCCGCCTCCAGGGCATTTTCCCAGCCTGACTCCACATGCAGGCGGCTCCACAAGGCACCCAAGCGCTCGAGCCCGTGTTTGCCCAGCCATGGGCGCAGTTTGCCGTCAACCTGAACCTTGTCCTGCAGTGCCTTGAGTGCCTCCAGCCGCGCTGACAACGCGGCTAGCGTGGCGGACTCGCCATTCACGCTGCGCTGGTAGTCGCGCCGCGCCTGCTCCAAAGCAGGCAAGGCCTCCTGCAACTCGTGCAACTGCTGCTCCGCGGCAGCCACCAGAGCGGTGGCCTGTGCCAGTTGTTGCTCCAGGCCGGCGAGCGCCGTCTGGTCGGGTAGTTGCAGTGCCTTCTGATCGGCATCGAGGCGCTCGCGGCGGCTGCCCAGTTGCCGCACCTGCTCCTGCATGCTGCGCTGCTCGGCGGCCAGCACCTGTATCTGCTGCTGCACCTGGCCCACGGCGGCGCGTTGTTCGTTGGCGCTGTGTTGTGCCGCACGTTGCGCCTCTTCCAGCGCCGGCAATTCCATCGCCTGAAGTTCCACCTGCGCCCCCAGCACAGCGTTGTGTTGTGCGGCTTGCTCTGCCTGACTGGCCAGAAGCGTGATTTCGGTCTGCGCGGCGGCGCGCCGACCCGCCCACAGTGCCGATTGCTCCTGCAGCGCCAACAAGCGCTGCTCCACGCGCTGACGCGCCTCGACAACAAAACGGATCTCGGCCTCCAGCCGCCCCACCTCGGTGCTGGCCTCATACAACAGGCCCTGCGCCTGGTTCACCTGGTCGCCGGCGGAGTAATGCGCCTGCCGCACCACTTCCAGCTCGGCTTCCACATGGCGCAGATCGGCGACCCGCGCATGCATGTCGGTCACCGCCGCCGCCACCTGCTGCTGCAGCCGCGCCTGCTCCTGGCTGGCCTCGCCCAGCTTCAGTAACCATAGTTGGTGCTGCTTCAGATGCACATCGTCCTGCAGCGCCTTGAACTTCTGCGCCACCTCGGCCTGTTTTTCCAACCGCTCCAGGTTGCTGCCGAGTTCACGCAGTATGTCCTCCACCCGCGTCAGGTTCTCCCGCGTATCGCTCAAGCGGTTCTCGGTCTCGCGCCGGCGCTCCTTGTACTTGGAGACGCCGGCGGCCTCTTCCAGGAAAAGCCGCAACTCCTCGGGTTTGGATTCGATGATGCGGCTGATCGTGCCCTGGCCAATGATGGCGTAGGCGCGCGGACCCAGCCCGGTGCCCAGAAATACATCCTGCACGTCTCGGCGGCGCACCGGCTGGTTGTTGATGTAGTAACTGCTGGTGCCGTCGCGCGTCAACACGCGTTTCACCGCTATTTCGGCAAACTGGCCCCACTGGCCGCCGGCCCGGTGGTCGGAATTCTCGAACACCAGTTCCACACTGGAGCGGCTGGCCGGCTTGCGCGACGTGGTGCCGTTGAAGATCACATCCTGCATCGATTCGCCGCGCAACTCGCTGGCCCGACTCTCGCCCAGCACCCAGCGCACCGCGTCCATGATGTTCGACTTGCCACAGCCATTGGGTCCGACCACACCCACCAATTGGCCGGGCAGGCTGAAGTTGGTGGGCTCGGCGAACGATTTGAAGCCGGACAGTTTGATCGAATTGAGGCGCACGACGGGCTGGCAGGTGGGCGATGAAACAGTGGCGAAAAACACGGCGGACCGTGGCCCGGCGCACCTCGGCATGATACCTTGTCACGCCGATGCAACAGGTGGGCAAACGATGCAATATCACCTGCTGCCACTGGTGGCTGCGTGGTAGCATCATTGCACTGTTGGGCTCACCGGACTCCGCCGGAAGTGCCCGTCCCATGACCTGCCGGGAGCACCCATGAAGAACCCCAAGGATGAGATTGACGATCCCAGGCGCCTGTTGCTGATCCGGGCCTTGTCCGCTGGTTTGCTGGGGCTCTCGGTTCCGGCAACGCAGGCAATCACGTTTGGCATTTTTGGCAGCCGCCCGAAAAAGCTGCCTGTGGGTCAGTCGATCTACGGCCTGTCGGGCCAGGTCACGGTGAACGACAAGGAGGCCACACTGGCGACTCCGATTCGCGCCGGTGATACGGTGCAAACCGCGCAAAACAGCGAAATCGTATTTGTCGTCAACACCCACTCGATGATTCTGCGCGGCGACAGCAAACTGGTGATCGACAAGCCGGACAACTCGCCTGAGTCGCTGCTGATCGGCGGCTTGCGCATGATCAGCGGCAAGTTGCTGTCGGTGTCGCGCAACTCACCCATGCGGCTCACATCGGCAACCGCCACCATCGGCATTCGCGGCACAGGGTTTTACATCGAGGCTGACCCCGAACGCACCTATTTCTGCACTTGTTATGGCGCAACCGACGTGCAGGCTACAGCAGACCCGACCAGCCGCGAAACGATTACCGCCAAACACCACGACCGTCCGGTTTACATCGTGAACGACGGCGGCGCCGGCAACAACATCCGCAACGCACCGTTTGTCAACCACACGGATCAGGAATTGGCTTTGATCGAGACCCTGGTCGGACGCAAGACGCCGTTTGTATTCTCGAACGACGTGTACACCGGGCCGCGCCGCACCTACTGAGTGGTATTGCTGCCGACGCTGCGCCGGCGCAGCCTCATGGCACGCCGCCAGACGGGTTGGCGCTGTCTCAAAACTCCGGCGCGCCGCGCACAATCCAGCTGACGAATTTGTCGTAATCGGCGCGATCTGCGTGTCCTGGCGGGTTGCCAGTCACTCTAAACTTGTCGCGTTCGAGCCCGTTATGGTGCTGACCCGAAGGCTTGCGCAACAGCGGGCTGGCGATCCAGTCGGTCAAATTCACACGGCCGCGCAATTCGGTGTAGAAAAAGTGGTCGTTGAGGGCGCTGTTTTCGGTGCCAGGACCGGTGCCTGCGCGGTCGTAGCTGGAGTACCAGATGGGTGGTACTACCACACCGTTGCCGCCTGCCGTGTGGCAGGTGACGCAACCGCCCAAAGTGGTTTGCAAGGTGGTCTTGATTGCGGCGAAGTTCACGGTTGCCGGGTCGTACAGCAATGTGCTGTCCACGGCAATCTGCAGGACCGCCGCGGCACTGGTTGCAGCACCCTTGGTGGTCACCAGTTGCACCTGGTACAAACCATTTGCGAGGGCAGTGAACGTCGGTGTCGCTGATGCCGTGTTTGACAACGTGGCACCCGCCGGGCCGCCGATCAGAGTCCACTGGTAGCCGGTCGAGTACAAGCTCATCGCCGCACTCAGGGTGGTAGCACCAGCTTTCACCAGGCGGTCTGGCCCTGGGTCGGCAATCGGACGCTCCGGCAACAGATCACCATCGGCAAAAATGCCACCAGGGGTCAAGCTCTTCAAGTAGGTGGCCATCGTCTGCAACATGGCCACCGTGCTGTGAAACTTGTCGTAGATCAGCTTGGCCAGCGGCATGTTGCCGCGATCCACCACATGCGCCTTGATGCGATCTTTGTAGCTGTCGAACTGCTGAAAGGTCTCGAAGCTGATGTCGGACTGGTGCCCGGTGCCGCGCAACAGGTGGCAGACGCGGCAGGCTTCGGCCTGTACGGTGAGGTACAGCGGCCGCTGACCAGCTACGTCCCAACTGGCCTCGACGTAGTTGTCCACCGTGAAGGTGGTCGAATTCGGCATGCCATTCGCCGCCGGATTCGCAGGAGGCGGATCACCCCCGTACATGGCTTTGAGGTGGGTTGCCGCTGTACCCTGGTATTCGTGCGGTGTGGCGACGCGCCGACACATGTCTTCGGGACGGGTGGCTACAGTTCCAGTGGGGAGCGAAAAGGAGCACAACACCAGCTTGTTGATCTCCTTGATCGCCGCCTCTTGTTCCGCACGGGAGAAACCGGGGATGGTGGAAAAGTCGAAAGACGCCGGCTCAAACGGGTGCAGCCGCGCCTGTACGTCGCCACGGTGCTGTGAAGCGGAATTCATGACCAGCGGAAACAGTTTCTTGCCGCTCGCATCGGGCGGCGTCAGCGGGTCACCGCGTCCGCCGTGGCAACTGGTGCATACGGTGGGCATGGCCTTGGCCGGACGGCCGTCCAGGCTGATGGTATTGAGGCGTGCGCCAGTCGTCGGGTTGTAGGTGTAAAACTTGACGAAACTGACACCACCGAGCGGCCCCGGGCTGAACTCGATGGCGTTGGTTCCGAGGTGCCATTCATTGGCGCCCTTGATTGCTGCCTCCAGGTTCAGCGGCGTATAACCGCCGTAACCACCGACCAGATAGTTCTCCACCACAAACGCCAGGGTGCCGTCCGGATTGCGGTGCGCGGTCATCTTGCGGCCATAACCGAGGTCGCGCTGGTCGCCCACAATCGCGTTGTGTTCCGAATGCCCGCCGGTTGTCACGCCAATGCTGTTGAACGCCTTGAATTTTGCCAGCGTGTCGCGGTCGTTGTTCGGATCGACTGCCTGGTAATACGCCACTGCATACTCGGCCGCTCCGACCTCGAATGTGCCGTCGCTTAGCTGCACCGGATTCGGGTACAACAAAAAGCGGTCCAGCCCCACAGCGGCGGCGGCGGCGCGCACAAAGGGATTGATGTCACCCGAACCGCTGGTGCCGCCGCCGCCCCCGCCGCAGGCAACCAGGGCCATC
>JANLVB010000054.1:0-5968 GCA_031363785.1 Betaproteobacteria bacterium | reverse complement strand
GTCGACCCGGCCTGGCGCGAAGCCTTTGGCGAATTCCCCGACCGATTCATGCTTGGCACCGACACCTTCACCCCGGAGCGCTGGCACTACATCGGCAGCCATGCGGCGAGTTCGCGCGCCTGGCTGGCCGATCTGCCGCCTGCCCTTGCGCAACGCATTGCCTGGCGCAATGCCGAGGGTCTGTTGCGATCCGGCGCGGGCAAGACATGAAACGCCGCCAGCCCACGGCCGTGCGCGCCGCATTGGCTGGGCTGGCGCTGTTGTTGGCGGGTCGCGTGGATGCAGCGTGTGGTGACGCCCTGCCAAGCAAGGGTCGGCAATTCGCCGAAGGCGACAAACTGCACGTCGCGTTCACCCCGAGGGTGTGGCCGATTCCTGTTGGCCGCCACTTTGCGATGGACATCGAGCTCTGTTTGCCACCGCCAGGAGATTCCACACTGCCGCTGCGGGTCGATGCCGACATGCCGGCACACAAACATGGCATGAACTACCGCGCCAGCGTGAAACTGGTTGCGCCCGGACGTTATGTCGCCGAGGGGCTGATGTTCCACATGCCGGGGCGTTGGCGCATCGTGTTCGACCTGCGTGGCGACGCGGCGTCCGGGTCCGCCACCAGCACCATCGACGTCTTATGAGCGCATCAGGTCGCCTGACCTGCAGGGGACTGGCGGCAGCATTGTTGTGGCTGAGTACTTCTGCTGGTATGGCAGCGCCGCAATTGCTCTACTTTTCGGAGCGGGAGCGGAGCAGCATCCTGTCTCACGGCCCCTGGCCGCCGGCACCAGCGCGCGACCCGGGCAACGCCCTGTCCGGGCAACCTGCGGCAATCATGCTCGGGCAACTGCTTTTTTTTGACCGCCGCCTGTCTGCGGATGGGCGCTTGTCATGCGCCAGTTGTCACCTTCCGGCACAGGCCTTTACCGACCGCCAGGCACGCGCCATAGGCCGTCAGGCGCTGGAGCGCAACGCGCCGTCGTTGTGGAACGCCGTACACCAGCGCTGGTATGGCTGGGATGGTGCGACCGACAGCCTGTGGTCGCAGGCGATAGGCCCGCTGACCGACCCGCGGGAGATCGGCAGCAGCGCCGAACATCTGCAGTCCCTGCTGGCCAGTGACTCGGAGTTGGCCTGCCGGGTGGCAAGGTTGTCACCCCCGCTGTCGACGCAAGACCCACAGGCAGCCCTGGTAGTCGTGGCCAAGGCACTGGGGCATTTGTGGCCACGTTGGTGGGAAAACCATCTCCCTTCGACCAGTTTCGCGCCGCATTGGCGCGAGGTGACCAGCGCGCGGCCGCAAATTACCCGCTGGCCGGACAACGCGGACTGCTTTTGTTTGTTGGCGCCGGCCAATGCAGCACTTGCCATGTCGGTCCCATGTTTACGAACGGAGAGTTTGGCGATATCGGCATGCCATTTTTTGTGCGCCCTGGTGTCGTCGACCCCGGGCGCCATACTGGCATCACATTGCTGCAGGCCAACCGGTTCAACCTGCTGTCTCCCTGGAGTGATAACGCCGTAGGTGAGGTCAGCCTGAAGACGCGCCACGTCATGGCGCAGCACCGCAATTTTGGCGAGTTCAAGGTACCCAGCCTGCGCAACGTGGCCCTGACCGCGCCCTACATGCACGACGGGCAGCTGGCAAGCCTGGATGACGTGGTGCGCCACTACTCCGAATTCAAGCCGGAACGTCTGCACGCCGATGGAGAACGCATCTTGCGGCCGCTGGCCCTGGACACCGGGCAACGTGCCGATCTGGTGGCATTCTTGCGCACGTTGTCCGAGCCAGGTGCGCAGCGCTGGACAGCGACAAAACTGCAACGCTGTGCAGCATACAAAACCACACCGCACCGACCTCCACCATGAAAATCCGTTCTGTCCAGGCATTCCTGATTCGCAGCGACCTGATGGGGGGACCGGCTAACACGGCTGCTCGCCGCGCACCGTGGACAGAACACGCAGAAGTGGCAAACCCGATGTCGCACTATCCCCGCTTCAAGCGTCTGCGGTCGAGCTGGCGGCCGACCTGGCCTTCGGTCGCCTGTCTGGTGACGGCCGAGGATGGAACCTGGGGCCTGGGCATGACACGTTACGGCAGCCCGGTCGCAGGCATCATCAACGAGCATCTGGCGCCGCTGCTGGTGGGCGAGTCCTGCCTGGCGGTGGAGGTGTTGTGGGACATGATGCAGCGCATGACCTCGCCCTATGCCGGCGGCCTGTCGTGTTACGCCATCAGCGCCATCGACCTGGCGCTGTGGGACCTGTCAGGAAAGCTGATGGCGCAACCGGTGTACCAGTTGCTGGGCGGCGCACGGCGTGAAGACATAACCTGTTACGCGACCGGCAATGACACCGATTGGTACCTTGAGCTTGGTTTTGCGGCTACCAAACTCGCCTGCCCGTTCGGGCCGGCTGACGGCGCAGCGGGCTTGGACGCCAACGATGCCTTTGTCGCCAGGGCGCGCGCCATGTGCGGCTCAAGTACCGATTTGATGGTTGACTGCTGGATGGCGTTCGACATCGACTACGCCGTACGTTTTGCCGACCGCATGCGTGCACACCGCTTGCGCTGGATCGAGGACTGCCTGATGCCCGACGACCTGGACGGCCTGGCAACACTCAAGCAGCGCCTGCCGCTGGACTGCCTGGCTGGCGGCGAACACTGGTACAGCCCGGCGCCCTTCGCCATGGCGGCGGCGCGCGCCAGTCTGGACGTGTTTCAACCCGACATCGGCTGGGCCAGCGGCATGACCGGCTGCATCAAGATCGCACAGATTGCACAGGCCGTCAACATTCCTGTCATCCTGCACGCGGGGATGAACACCGCCTACGGGCAACACTTCAGCCTGGCCGTTCCCAATGCACCGATGGGCGAGTACTTCGCCGGGTCGGCGCCAGGTATACCGCTGCACGAAGTCCGCTTGACGCCGGGAACAGCGACGCCAAGCAACGGGCGGGTCAGACCCCCGGACGAACCCGGCTTCGGCCTGGGCTTGAGCCTCGACGCAGTCCATGCACTGGCTATCTGACCAGGGCAGACGCGCCGAGCAACAACTCAGGCACAGCGATGGCGCTCGATATAGCCCCAATCCGGTTCACCACCGAGCCCCGTCTGTTGCGGAAGATGCATGGTTCCATGCGCATCCACGCCGGCATAAGCCTGCAGGCCAAACTGGTACGGCGCCAACGGGAACAGCACCTCGATCATCTCGACGTCGGTGGCGCCACACAACACATGCAGGTTGGCCAGATTCATCAGTGCGCTGGCGCCGTGGTGCGATACCACCGGCACACCACGTGACTGGCACAGGGCGATCATCTTGAGGCAACCGCTGACGCCGCCTTTCCAGTACACATCGCACAACACGGCGGAATAGGCCGCAGCGTTCAGGGCGTTGACCATGGCGTGGTGCAGACCAGGCAAAGTCTCTCCGCCAACCACCGGTATCGACAAGGCCCCGCGCAGGGCGGCATAACCGATCCAGTCGTATTGCGGCAATGGCTCCTCATACCAGTGGTAGTTCAATTGCTGCAACTGCTCGCCCACACGCCGTGCGTCACGCATGTCATAACGCTTGGCGGCATCGAGCATCAGCCGCACAGATGGACCGGCGGCCTGGCGCAATACCCGGGCCAGCTCCATGTCGCGCGACGGGTCGTAAAACGGGTGTACCTTGTACGCGGTGAAGCCTTGAGCGAGTGCGGCCTGCAAGTCGGCAACATAGGCGTCGACCGAGTCATGGTGGGTCGAGCTGGCATAAGCCTTAATCGACTGGCGGCGACCACCACACAATGCGGCAACGGGCAGACCCTGCAGCTTGCCGGCCAGATCCCACAACGCGACGTCCACCGCGCTGATCGCGAATACGCTGACATAACCCGCTGGCTCCAACACGACCATGCGCTCCCAAATGGCAGCCGGGTCCAAGGCGTCGCGGCCCAGCACCAGGGGCCGCAGACTGGTCTCGATCTGGTTCGCAATCACGCTGGCCGACTGCCCACCGTGTGAGCGCGCCAATGAATATCCTTCGACGCCGTCGTCCGACTCGACGACCGTCAGTACCAGCTCCAGGACACCCGGGAATGTCTTCGCGTGAATCGGGACCATCGGCTGCGAAAAGCACAGCGTTCGCACGGCCCGGATACCCATCACCAGCAGTGCCGAAAACTCAATCGGCCTTGACACCCAACTTGTGGGCCAGGTCGGTCCACAACTTCAGGTCTTTGACGATGACCTCGGAAAACTCTGCAGGCGTGCTTCCGACAACGTCCTGGCTGGCAGAGGTCAAAGAATGGCGTACCGCAGGATCTGCCAGCACCTTGACCAGCTCCGCATGCAGGCGGGCGATGATGAGAGCGGGAGTACCGGCTGGCGCCAGCAGGCCATACCAGGCATCGAGCATGAAGCCCGGGGTCATCGCCTCCTGCATCGTCGGCACATCGGGAAACTGCGCGCTGCGCCTCTGCCCGGTGACACCCAGGGCCCGCAGTTTGCCGGCCTTGACTTGCGGCAATGCGATCTGCAGGGCCGGGAAAGCCAGTTGTGTCTGCCCGCTCATCACCGACGTTACCTGTTCTGCGGCGCTCTTGTACGGCACGTGCACTACATCGAGATTGCCGCCGTTGGCCTTGAACAACTCCCCCGAATAGTGCCCGATGCCTCCGTTTCCCCCAGACGCATAACTCAGCGTCCCCGGCTTGCTTTTCGCCAGTGTTATCAGCTCCTGGACGTTTCTGGCCGGCGAGTCCGGTGGCACCACCAGCATGGCCGATACCCGCGAGACCAGCGAGATCGGCGCAAAATCCTTCACCGCGTCGTACTTCACGGCGCTGATGCCTGGATTGCCGACCAGCTGTGTCGCATTGAACAGCAGCGTATAACCATCCTTGGGTGCGCGGGCAACAAATTCGGTGCCGATGTTGCCGCCTGCACCGGCTCGGTTGTCGATCACGATCGGTTGACCCAGGCCGGCAGCCATTTGCGATATCACGCTGCGGGCCACACCGTCGACACCCGAGCCGGCAGGAAACGGCACCACTACCTTGATCGGTGCTGCAGGGTAGGCCTGGGCCTGGGCCAGCCCAGCCCCACAGGCCAAAAGCGCAGCAACAACAACACGGCGGCAGGTGGGAATCAGAAAATTTTGCATGGCAGGCTCTCCCTCTTTGATCAACTTGAACAATCGCCCATGGTAGTGGTGATTTGCCAGTTCTGGACCACCCGCATGGGCGCATTTTCCATAGAATGGGATGCGGGCCTGAACATATACTGGATTGTTGTTATGCGGCACGGCATGCTGTGTCGGTATCGCCTGCAAACGCGCAGTCACCTTGGTGATTTGCCAACCCAACCCACCACGAGACCTTGCCATGGACATCAAGCCCGTCATCCTGAACCCGCGCAGCCGCAACATCACCGAGGGCAAGTCGCGCGCACCAAATCGCTCGATGTATTACGCCATGGGGTACACCGAAGGCGACTTCAAGAAACCCATGATCGGGGTGGCGAATGGCCACAGCACCATCACACCGTGCAACAGCGGCCTGCAAAAGCTGGCTGACGCGGCAGTTGCCGGAATCGAAGAAGCAGGTGGCAACGCGCAGACATTCGGCACGCCAACCATTTCGGACGGCATGGCCATGGGCACCGAAGGCATGAAGTACTCGCTGGTGAGCCGCGAGGTGATTTCGGACTGTGTGGAGACCTGCGTGCAGGGCCAGTGGATGGATGGTGTGGTGGTGATCGGTGGCTGCGACAAGAACATGCCCGGCGGCCTGATGGGCATGTTGCGCGCCAAGGTGCCCGCCATCTACGTGTACGGCTGCACGATTCTGCCCGGCCACTACAAGGGACAAGACCTCAACATCGTCAGCGTGTTTGAAGCCGTGGGCGAGAACGCCGCCGGCAAAATGAGCGACTTTGACCTGCGTGAGATCGAGATGCGCGCCATCCCCGGCCCCGGTAGCTGCG
>JANLVB010000591.1:0-20620 GCA_031363785.1 Betaproteobacteria bacterium | reverse complement strand
AATCCGGAGGCTGGCTATTTTGGTGTTGCGCCGGGTACCAACCTGGTAACCAATCCGAACTGCATGGCCAGTCTGGACCATGATGTGATCTTCACCAACGTAGCACTGACAGACGACGGCGACGTATGGTGGGAAGGTCTTGAGAAAGACAGCGGCGCCCTGCCGGCGCACCTGATCGACTGGCAGGGACAGGACTGGACACCGGAGATTGCCGCCAAAGCCGGGATGGATGGCAAGTTGAAACCGGCAGCACACCCGAACGCCCGCTTCACAGTCGCCGCCACCAACAATCCGGCGCTGGACGCCGCGTGGGATGACCCGGCGGGGGTGCCGATCGATGCCTTCATCTTTGGCGGTCGCCGCTCCACCACCGTGCCGCTGATCACGGAAGCACGCAGCTGGGTGGAAGGTGTCTACATGGCGGCGACCATGGGGTCCGAGACCACTGCGGCGGCAGCCGGCCAGCAGGGTGTAGTGCGCCGTGATCCCTTTGCCATGTTGCCCTTCATGGGCTACAACATGAGCGACTATTTCGCGCACTGGCTGGGCATGGGCGAAAAGCTCTCCGCACAGGGCGCCAAGTTACCCAGGATCTACACCACCAACTGGTTTCGCAAAGGATCCGACGGCAAATTTGTCTGGCCCGGTTATGGCGAAAACATGCGCGTGCTGAAGTGGATGATCGACCGCATCGATGGCACGGCCAAAGGGCAGGACCATGTGTTTGGCATCAGCCCGACTTATGAAGAGCTGAACTGGACCGGCCTCGACTTCAGTTTGGAGCAGTTTCGCACGGTGACCAGCATCGATGAGGCTGCCTGGCAGGCTGAGCTCAAGTTGCACGCCGAGCTTTTTGCGCAATTGGCCTACCACCTGCCCAAGGAACTGCAGGAAACCAAGGCCCGCATCGAAACGCGTCTGGCCGCCTGAGAGCCTATTGCTGTCTCAGCCTGGCAACATCTGCAGATGGCTCGGCAAACCGGGAAGCGGCGTCGTCAGATAACTGTGCCGTGGCCCGGCGTAGGCGGCGTTCAGGGTGTTGCGCGGCCGGTGGCTGACCCATGCGCGTCCATGCGCCAGGTCGATTTCTGCCCGGGCAGCGTGGGTCCGCTGCAAGGCGGCCTGCAATTCGGCCATGATGCGGGGGTCGCGTTGAGCCAGCGTCAGATAATCTGCATCCCACGCGCGCTGGGTTCGGGTTTGTTGCCAGTTGCGGATTGACGCGGTCAATGACACAGCGAGTTTTCCCGCCGTGCCGGCGAACAAGGCCAGCATTGCAAAACTGATCGCCCACAGGGCGATCCAGGCAGCCAGCAGGTGCCCATCGGAGTAACTTTCGATCACCGCGTCGGCGACCACAAGCAGTGCAGCAAACATGGCGGCAAGCAGCATGGAAGCCAGACCGCGGGCGGGAAGTTGCTGATGCGAACGAAGCACGGAAAACATGGGGTACACCTGTGAAAAATCGCGTGACACTTTGGAATCGGTCACGCTAATGAATATATTGGGGCCAGTTGTTGAATAAATCAAGTCACGGTTGGTGATCGTGATTGTTCACAGTGGTGATGAATAGGCGGCGTGTCGCGCAAACCCCGGTGCGTCAGACCGACCAGAGTGGTGCCGTGTGATGTTTCGCCACGGAGCTGGGCCGCCCGCAAATCGGTCATGGCGTTCTCCAGCCGAACGACGCCCTGGTGGTTGGCTACCGATATGGTTTGAACAGAGGTTTGCATGGTGGTGCACTTTTATTGCTGGCAGTCACGAATGAGGATGCGCTGATGGATATTAGGGTTAACACCATAATTGCTCAACTTTATATTAATGATTGACAACATTCACCAAAATGATAAATTCCCGGAATGCCCTCCCGCACGGTCGCACCCAACTTCCGCACGCTGGACCTGAATCTGCTGCGGGTTTTTGACGAGGTCATGGCCGAACGCAGCTTGACGCGGGCGGCGCGCAATCTGTCTTTGACGCAGCCGGCGGTGAGCAGTGCCTTGCGCCGTCTGCGCGACACGCTGGGTGATGAATTGGTGCGACGCGCCGGCCAGGGCATGGAGCCGACCCCGCGCGCGCTGGCGTTATGGCCTTCGGTGCGCGATGCGTTGCGGCAATTGCAGCAGTCCCTGGCACCCGAGACCTTCCATCCCGAGCTGGCCGACAACACCTTCGTGCTGGCCATGGCGGACGCCACGGCGGCAGAAATCATCCCGCGGTTGCTCGCCACCATAGAGTCCGAAGCGCTTGGGGTGTCGCTGCGCGTGGTGCCGCTGGCGACGCGCGATCCGCGCAAGCTGCTCGACGATGAGGCGATCGACCTGGCGGTAGGCTACTTCCCGTCCGTCCTTGCCGACCTCAGCGCGCGCGCTGAGGTCGGCAAGGCGGTGGCCTTCATGCACCATCGCCTGTATGACGGGGAGTATGTGTGTGTGATGCGCAGTGGCCATCCCCTGCTGAGCGGCCCATTGACGCTGAACCGCTACTGTGGTGCACGCCACCTGCTGGTCAGTTTCGGCGGTCGGCCATTTGGTTTTGTCGACGAAGCGTTGGCCACGCTGGGGCGGGAGAGGCGCGTGGTATTGACCGTCAACCAATTCTTTACCGCTGGCCGGGTGGTTGCCAGTTCCAACCTGCTGACCGTGCTACCAAAGCATTTTATCGGCGTCACCGGTTTTGCCAACGCCCTTGTGGTGCGGTCCTTGCCGTTTGCCATGCAGCCGGTGCATGTTGATGCGTTGTGGCATGGGCGTTTTGAGCACAGCAGTTCGCACCAGTGGCTGCGCCGCGCCGTGGCACGCGCCGCACATGCAGGCGCGGTGTGACTTCTCGCCCGCCGCAGCATGAAAATACAGCTTCTGTCAGACCTGCACCTGGAGGTCCACCCGCATTTTGTGCCGCAACCGGCAACGGGGGCGGACGCCCTGGTGCTGGCAGGTGACATTGGCTCGTACCAGCACAACAGCCAGTTGCGCGACAGCGACTTCGGGTTGGCGCGTTTCTCACCCAAGGCGGGTTGGCCGACACCGGTCTACTTTTTGCCCGGCAACCATGAATACGACATGCTCGATCTCGACCAGGCGCATGCCCGCTTGCGTGAGGCCTGTGATCGCCACGGCCTGATCTGGCTGGAGAGCGAGACACACCTCGTGCACGGGGTACGCCTGATCGGCTCTACCCTGTGGTCCGATTACGACGCCTGTGGTCCAGCTTCCGATGACCGCCATGCGACGCTCGCCGAGCAGTTGCGCTGCCGGGAAAAGGCTTTTCGCGCCGCAAACTTCTACCTTCGCAAGGCCGGCACAACACGCCATGGCGCCGCGTTCCTGGCCGAGCAGATGCGCGAACTTGGCCTGCAAAGCCAGGCCTGGCTGCGCCATGCACTGGCGACGCCATTTACCGGCGCCACCGTGGTGGTGACACATTTCGCGCCCAGTCTTCGTAGTGCAGACCCGCGATACGGCCGGGCACCGGGTACGGCAGGGTTTTGCAACGCGCTCGATGACTTGTTGGGGCAGGCGGATTTCTGGCTGCATGGGCATCTGCATGCACCGAGCAACTACATACATGCCGGCTGCCACGTCATTGCCAACCCGATGGGATACGCCCGCAAGAACGAGCAGTCGGCGTTTGATCCACTGCTGGTGGTGGATACCGCGCGCCGCCGCAGCGTCGTCGCATCTTGACGCAGGTCAATCCGCGCTACGCGATTGGGCCTAAACTGAGGTCCGAATCACTAACCAGGAGCACCCGATGAAGATATTGCTTGCTGTCGATGGCAGCAGCTACACCAAGAAGATGCTGGCGTATCTGGTGACCCACGGGGAAACCTTTACCGCCTCCGGCAATGAATTCACGCTGTTCACCGCACACCCTGCTTTGCCGCCACGCGCTCGTGCCGCTCTGGGCAAGGAGGTGGCCGACAGCTACCACGCGGATGCGGTCGAGAAGGTGCTCTCGCCAGTGGCCAAATTTCTGCTGCGCCATGGCATCGATGCCAAGAGCGCGTGGAAAGTTGGCTCTGCGGGTGATTTGATTGCCCGATTTGTCGAAAGCGGCAAGTTCGATCTGGTGTTGATGGGGTCGCATGGGCATGGCGCCCTGGCAAATCTGGTGCTGGGCTCGGTCGCCACTCAGGTACTGGCCCACTGCAAGGTGCCGGTGCTGCTGGTACGCTGAGCCGATGCGCCCGACGGAGCGTTTCAGCGTGCGTTCAGGCCGTCGAAACAGGTGCTGAGCACCAGTTCGATGATTTCCGCATCGGAGTGCTGTCCACCCATTTGCAGGAACTCCAGCACCGGGTCGCAGGCGCGGGCATACAAGGTGTAGAGCACGGCGACGGCCGGCAATTTGTTGCTGATGGTGCCGTTGGCCTGGGCCGCCTCGATCCAGCCACCGAGCCGGTCGCTCACCTCGATCAGGCCATCCATGTAGTCGGCGTTTGACATCAGGGTCGCCCGCAGCTTGGAGTTCTGGCTTGGCAGGGATGGCATGTCGCCCGCCAGTTTCACCTCCAGCGTCCAGCGCACGGCGGCGCGCAGGTTGGCCAATGGCGCTGCGTCGTCCGGCAATGCAGCGAAGGCATCGCGCGCCCGGCGCATCACCAGAACCATGGCGGCCGCGGCCAGGTCTTCCTTGCTCGGAAAGTGTTTGTACAGGCTGGCCTTGGCAATGCCGACACTGGCGGCGACTTCGTCCACCGTCATGGCATCGAAGCCCTTTTCTGACAGCAAGCGGTTCACTGCATGGATGATCGCGTCTTCGCGCACCTGCAGCATTTGCGCCTTGAACGAGACCCGGGGGGTGAGACTGGTTGTCATGGGCCAATTTTAGCCGCCGCAGTCGCCACCAGGACGAGCCCGTCGTCAGGCGACCGGCTGGTTGCCGCCGGTGTCAGTGGGCACGTGTGACGCGCTGCCGGTAGCGGTCGACCGTCAGGCCATCCAGGCTGATGTCAGTTGCCCGACCGGAGATCAGGTCGGCCATGACACGGCCGGTGCCCGCCGCCATGGTCCAGCCCAGGGTGCCATGCCCAGTCGCCAGGTACAGGTTGGGATAGGGGGAGCCGCCCACCACCGGTGTACCGTCCGGCGTCATCGGGCGCAGGCCGGTCCAGAATTCACCCTGTGCCACGTCTGCGGCACGCGGAAAGAGGTCGGTCAACACATGGTTCAGGGTGCCGCGGCGTGCTTCGCGCAAGGCCAGGCTGTACCCGGCCAGCTCGGCTGTGCCGCCCACGCGGATTCGGTCACCCAGGCGTGTCACCGCCACTTTGTGTGTCTCGTCCATGATGGTGGACTCGGGCGCGTACTGCGCATCAATGATGGGAACGGTGATGGAATAACCCTTGACCGGATAGACCGGCAGGTGGATTCCAATAGGCCGCAGCAGCAGCGGCGAATAACTGCCCAGCGCCACCAGGTACACGTCTGCCGTCAGTTCCCCGCGGTCGGTGGAGACGCCCGTGATGCGGGCGCTGTCGCTCGATATGCCCTTCACCTGTACACCCTGGCGGAACACCACGCCAATGCGCTGTGCCAGTGCGGCCAGGCTCTGCGTGAACTTGAAGCAGTCGCCGGTTTCATCAGCGGGCAACCGCAGCGCGCCGACAAACTTCTCCTGCACCAGTGCCAGGGCGGGCTCGCAACCGACATAACCGGCGCGGTCGAGCAGCTCGTACGGCACACCGTACTGTTTGAGGATCTCGATGTCCTTGGCCGTGCCATCGAGCTGCTTTTGGGTGCGAAACAGCTGCAGCGTGCCCTGGCTGCGTTCGTCATACCGGATACCGGTATCGGCGCGTAATCCGCTCAGGCAGTCGCGGCTGTATTCGGCCAGACGCACCATGCGGCCCTTGTTCAGCGCATAACGCGCCCCGGTGCAGTTGCGCAGCATGGACGCGCCCCAGCGCCACATGGCCGGGTCGAGCATGGGCCAGATCACCAGCGGGCTGTGTTGCATCAGCATCCACTTGATCGCCTTCAGTGGCACGCCCGGGCCAGCCCAGGGAGCCGCGTAGCCGGGCGACACTTCCCCGGCATTGGCGAAGCTGGTTTCCATGCCGGGCGCGTGCTGCCGATCGACCACGGTGACGTGGTGGCCAGCCTTCGCCAGATAGTAGGCGCAGGTGGTGCCGATGACGCCGCTGCCGAGTATCAGTATTCGCATGCGAATTTTGCTCTCAGTCGCTGTGCACAGAGACCCATGGTAACGCCGCCGGTCTGCCTGTTGTTCATGGTTTGGCTAGCCTATGCCGGCTCATTCATATAACGCGACGCTCGCGCAGGCTGGTTATCTGCGCCGCACCGTAACCCAGGGCGCCCAGTATCTCGTCGGTGTGTTGGCCCAGGCGTGGCGGGCTGCGGTACACGCCAGTCGCAGTGTCGGACATATCGACCGGATGCAGCGCAAGCGGAAACCCCTGCGCCAGGCCGTCAAAGGTGCAGCTCTGCAACAGCCCGGCGGCCTGGATGTGCGGGTCCTCCAGCGCCTGTTGCGGGCTGTACACCGGGCCGGCCGGTATCTTGGCGGCAGCCAACGCGGCAAGCACTTCGGCGCGCCGTTTGCCCGCGCACCAGTCGGTCATCACCTCGCTCATGGCTGCGCTGTGGGCGCCGCGCGACACATCGGTGGCAAAACGAGGATCCCCGATCAAGTCCACACGTCCGACCACCTTGCACCAGCGTTCGAACATCGCCTGCCCGACCGCCTGCACCACGATGGAGCCGTCTTGCGTGGCAAACACATCCACCGGGCCGGCCATGTAGCCACGGTTGCCCTGCGGTACGCGATTCGGCGCGCGGATCGCCTGCTCGATCAACAGTGAATTGCTCTGGATCAGCGCCGAGCGCAGCAGGGACCCCTCCACGAGCTGCCCGCGCCCGCTGCGTTCGCGCGCCCACAGGGCTGCGAGTGCGCCCATGGCGCAGGCCTGCGCGGTATGGAAATCCACATAGTTGACACCCGTACGCGCTGGTGCACCCGGATGCCCCGACATATACATGGCGCCACTCATGGCTTGGCCGACCGAGTCGAAGCCGGCCTGCGCGCTGTACGGCCCCTTGCTGCCGTAGGCGGTGGCAAGCACCAGCACGATGCGTGTATTGAGTGCTGCCAGTGTGTCGTAGTCCAGCCCCAGCTGGCGCAGCGTGGACGGTGGCAAGTTGGCCACCACCACATCGGCCTGCCTTACCAGTTGCCGGACGATTTCGCGGCCATCCGCGCTCGCGATATCGAGCGTGAGACAGCGCTTGTTGCGGTTCATCTGCATGAACATGCCGCCCTCGCCGCTGTCTGCCACTGGCGGCAGGTAGCGGTCTTCACCACCCTCGACCCGCTCGATGCGGATGACGTCTGCCCCGTGGTCGCCGAGCAAAGCCGCACAGTAGGGGCCGGCGATGAAGCGCCCAAAGTCAAGTACACGAATTCCGTCCAGCAGGCGCATGGTCAATCCCCAGGTCTTGCCCGCATGTTAGCGTCCGTCGCGCTGCCCCGGCGCGCACCATCAGTTACCATGAAGTGTGTCCCTGTAGATCACCGCCATGACCACCCTGCGCCCGTTTCACCTTGCGTTCCCGGTAACTTCCTTGTTCCATGCACGCGCGTTTTATGGCGGCCTGCTGGGCTGCCCCGAAGGCCGATCCAGCGACGAGTGGATCGACTTCGATTTCTTCGGACACCAGATCGTCGCCCATCTGGCGCCCGATGAGGCCGGGCATCGCCTGGCCACGCCGGTCGACGGACACAACGTGCCGGTGCGCCACTTCGGCATCATTCTGGCCATGCCGGAGTGGGAGCTGTTGGCCAAGCGCCTGCAAGCGGCGAATACAAGCTTCATCATCGCGCCCTACGTGCGGTTCAAGGGCGAGGTGGGCGAACAGGCGACGATGTTCTTTCTCGACCCCTGCGGCAATGCACTGGAGTTCAAGAGTTTTGCCAACATGTCGCAGCTGTTTGCCAAATAGTGTTTCCCCACCCGACCGCGAGGCGCCATGTCCGAACCCGTATTGACCATTGACATCGTCTCGGACGTGGTCTGCCCCTGGTGTTAAATCGGCAAACGCAAACTAGAGGCGGCGCTGGCCTTGCCGCAGGCGGCCAATCTGCCGAAGGTGCAGATTCGCTGGCACCCGTTCCAGCTCAATCCCGACATGGCCACCGAGGGTGTACCGCGCCGGCAGTACCTGGAAGACAAGTTTGGCGGGCCAGAGCGTGCGGCAGAGATTTACGAGCGGGTGCGCGCGGCCGGCCGCAGCGCCGGTCTGGAGCTCAATATCGACGGCATCACGCGCCAGCCCAATACGCTGGCGGCACACGCGCTGATTGCCTTCGGCCAGCAGCATGGTGCGGGCGACGCGGTGAAGGAGCGGCTGCTGAAGGCCTATTTTGTCGAGAACCGGTTCATCGGCAGCGTCGATGTGCTGGTGGAGATCGCCGCCGAGGCGGAGCTGGACGCCAACGCGGCCCGGCTCTGGCTGAATGACCCGGCGCAATTGCAGGCCGTGGCCAAGGCCGACGCGCAGGCCCGCGGCATGGGTATTGGCGGCGTGCCGTACTTCATCTTCAACCAGAAACTCGCCGTGTCGGGCGCACAAGACCCGGCCACTTTGCTCGACGCCATGCAACAGGCAGTGGCTGCAGCTTGAACTTCGGCGTGGTCTGCGTGAGCGCGCCGTCCCGTAGATGCCGGGACAGGATGCGCCGGTGAACGCGCCGCGCAAGGAGCAACTGGACACGCTGGCGGTCGGCCTGCTGCTGGCCTGTTCGCTGTTTTGGGGCTTCCAGCAGGTGCTGGTAAAGGCGACCGTTGCGGAGCTGGCGCCGGTGTTTCAGGCCTTTGTGCGGTTTGCCGGCGCCACCCTGGTGTTGTGGTGCTGGTGCCGCTGGCGTGGCATACCGCTGTTCGCGCGTGACGGCAGCCTGCGCATGGGTCTGCTGGCCGGGGTTTTTTTCGCCATCGAGTTTGCACTGCTGTTTTGCGCCATGCAGTACTCCACGGCTTCGCGCGTCACCGTGTTTGCCTATACCGCACCATTCTGGGTGGCAGTGTTGGTGCCACTGGCTGTGCGCTCCGAGCGCCTGCGCCTGGTGCAATGGGCCGGGCTGCTGCTGGCTTTTCTGGCGGTGCTGTTGGCGCTTCGCGACGGGCTGGGCCGCGAGGCGCCCGCGGCGCAGTGGATGGGGGACCTGCTGGCTCTGGCTGGTGGTGCCGCCTGGGGTCTGACCACCGTGGTGATACGCAGCTCGACCAGCCTGTCGCGCTTGTCGGCAGAAAAACTGCTGTTCTACCAGGTGGGGGTGAGCAGCCTCGTCTTGCCCTGCGTGTCGCTCGTTTTGGGTGAGCCGTGGGTCTGGCAGTGGAGTGCGTTCGCCGCCGCGTCGATGACCGTGCAGGTGATGGTAGGGGCCTTTGTCAGTTACCTCACCTGGATGTGGCTGCTCGGGCACTACCCGGCAACACGCATCTCGGTGTTCGTGTTTCTCACGCCGGTGTTTGCATTGGCGATCGGGTCGACCTGGCTGGACGAGCCGGTGGGCCTGCAGCTGGTGCTGGCCGTGCTGTTGGTGGCCGTGGGTATTGTGTTGGTGAACCGGCCGGAGTCTGGTTGACGGCGCAATGCAGAGGGCCAGGCTGTTGCCACTGGCATAAATGGGCGTAAATGGGTGTATGAATGGTTTATGATGCCGCACGATGATCCAGTCGGCAACCATCCAGATCACCCCTGAAATTCTAGGTCTTGTCGCCGGCATCGACGAGTTCAAGGGGGCCTGGCGAGCTCTGGGCACCTTGGCGCCGGATCGGCTGTCTGCACTGCTGCGGGTGGCCACTATTGAGAGCATTGGCTCGTCCACCCGCATCGAGGGCAGCAGATTGTCGGACCGCGATGTCGAGCGCCTGCTAGCCAACTTGCGGATTCAGAAGTTCAGCACCCGCGATGAGCAGGAAGTCGCGGGCTACGCCAAAGTCATGGAATTGGTTTTCGGCTCGTGGGCAGAAATTGCCTTGACCGAAAACCACATCAAGCAACTGCACCGCGACTTGCTGGTTCACAGCGAAAAGGACGCCCGGCACCGTGGCCATTACAAGACATCCACCAACAGAGTGGTCGCGTTCGATGAGAACGGCACGCAGCTCGGCGTGGTCTTTGAGACAGCCGCACCGTTTGACACCCCCCGGCTGATGACCGAGCTGATGACCTGGTTCGTCGAAGTGCGCAGTGCAGCGCGCGTGCATCCGCTATTGATGATCGGCCTATGGGTGGTGGTGTTCCTGGAGATACACCCGTTCCAGGACGGCAACGGGCGGCTGAGCCGGGTGCTCACGACCTTGTTGTTGCTGCAGGCCGGTTATGCCTACATGCCTTACAGCTCTTTGGAGAGTGTGGTGGAGCAGAGCAAGGAGGCCTACTACTTGGCGCTGCGCCAGACACAGGCCACCATACGCACCAAAGCGCCTGACTGGCAGCCGTGGTTGTTGTTCTTTTTGCGGTCGCTGGCGGAGCAAGTCAGGCGTTTGAGCGGCAAGATCGAGCGCGAAAAGCTGGTTTTGGCGCCGCTGCCCGCGCTGTCATTGCAGATTGTCGAGTTTGCGCGCGAGCATGGCCGAATCGCAATGGCCGACGCCATCCGCCTGACCGGTGGCAGCCGCAATACGTTAAAGCAGCACTTCCGGGTGCTGGTCGACCGTGGCCATTTGCTGCGCCATGGCGCTGGTCGTGGGGCTTGGTATGGGCTTCGATAAGGCGCCTGGCGGGTGTGCCGCGGGCTGACCAGTCGCGCCACCATGAATCCCTTGGGTACAAAGAGTGCTGTGCGGGCCAGGTCAATCAGGGCGACGCAGGCCACAGCGACTGAAAATCAAAAGAAATCTGTCGGTGATGCCGAATCGACAACAGGTAAATGGTGGCGTCGAAACGTGCGTACAAGAGCAGGTAGTGCGACATCACGTATTCACGGATCTCGCCATCTTGGGCAATGGCTTTGAGTTTGCGTTTCAGCCCGTCGATCCCGTTGCTGGTCTCCACTGATCGGGTGCGGCGATCAAAGAACAGCCGGCCCATGCCGGGGAAACGTTCAAGGTTCGGAATGACGGTGTCGGTGAGTTCGTCCAGCAGCGCGTCAAATGCCTGCGCTGCGTTGGCCTCACGCAAGAACGCTTCTGCCTGTTCGAGATTGCGCTCGAAGTTCGCGGTGACTTTGACGAGGTGCCTGGTTACCACGGTGCCGACGTTGCTCAGGCTTGGGCCTTTGTCGAGCGCTGGCGCTTCAATGTGATCAGGGTGCTCTGCGCGTCCGCCACCTTGCCGGCGGCAACGTCGTCCAAGCCTTTGCCAGCATCGTCAATCAGCAGCAGGTGAATGCGTTCGCGCTCCAACTGGTGGTAGTAGTCCAGTCGCTGGGCGTCGATGATGGCGACATAACTCTCGCCGTTCTTGGTGATGATCTTTTCGGCACCGGCCTTCACTTGGTCTGCCAATTCGGACAGACTGGCCCGCGCCTGTGTGAGCGAGATCACGTCACTGACTGAGAACGCCATGGAGGCCTCCAATGCACCAGGTTGATGTACAGAAATCAGTACATCATACGCGCCTTTAAGCGAGCTGGCTATGCAAGCTGTGGTTAATTGTTGCGAGGCCTTTTCTGTTAGCGCTCCGCCCTTGCCGCAGGCCGGTACTGCATCGCCTCCGCCAGATGCGTCACCTGCGTTGTGTCGGCACCCGCCAGGTCGGCAATCGTGCGCGCTACCTTGAGCACCCGGTGCGTGCCGCGGGCTGACCAGCCGAGCCGGGTGGCGGCGACGTTCAGGAACTTTGCTGCCGCATCGTCCAGGCGCAGGTGCCGGTCAATCTCCTGGCCCTGCAGACCGGCGTTGGTCTTGCCCTGGCGTTGCATGGCGCGCTGGCGCGCTGTGCTGCTGCGCTGGCGTATCTCTGCCGTGGCCTCGCCCGGGCCGACGTGCATCAGTTCAGCAGCGGGCAAGGCCGGCACTTCCACATGCAGGTCGATGCGGTCCATCAGCGGCCCGCTCAGCCGGCCCTGGTAACGCGCCACCTGGTCCGGCGTGCAACGGCAAGTCCTGTGGGTGGCGCCGCGGTAACCGCAGGGGCAGGGGTTCATTGCCGCAATGAGCTGGAAGCGGGCCGGGAACTCGCAGCGCCGCGCCGCGCGCGAGATGGTGATGGTGCCGTTCTCCAGCGGTTCGCGCAGCGCCTCCAGTGCAGCGCGCGGGAATTCGGGCAATTCGTCGAGGAACAACACGCCATGGTGCGCCAGCGATATCTCGCCCGGGCGCGGTGGTGAGCCGCCACCCACCAACGCCACTGCGCTGGCGCTGTGGTGCGGGCTGCCGGTCGGGCGCACGCCCCAGTTTGTCAGTGCAAAACGACCACCCAGGCTGGCCAACGCCGCGCTTTGCAAGGCCTCGTCGATGCCCATGGGCGGCAACAGACCTGCAAAGCGGTGTGCCAGCATCGATTTGCCAGAGCCCGGCGGGCCACAAAGCAGAACGCTGTGGCCACCAGCGGCGGCAATCTCGAGTGCGCGTTTGGCGCCGCTCTGGCCCTTGACGTCGGCAAAGTCGGGGTACTGTGCCGGCCCAGGCATCGCCGCTGACGTGACCACGGCCCAGCCGGGGCCGGGTTCGACCGCAGCCGCATCCGTGCCCGGCGGCAAAAAGTGCTGCACCACGTCGAGCAGGTGGCGCGCCCGGTAGACCCTTGCACCGGGCACGAGAGCCGCCTCGTCGGCACTCTCCGGTGGCAACACGAGGTAGGTATCGATGTGTGCCGATCGCAGCGCCAGGCTCATGGCCAATGCGCCCCGTACCGCGCGAAGTTCACCCGATAACGACAATTCACCGGCGAACTCATGGCCAGTCAGCCGGCTGCCGTCGATCTGGCCACTGGCAGCCAGGATGCCCATGGCAATGGGCAAATCGAAGCGGCCGGAATCCTTGGGCAGGTCGGCTGGTGCCAGATTGACGGTGATGCGCTTGTTCTGCGGAAACTCCAACCCGGAGTTCTGGATGGCCGAGCGCACCCGCTCGCGCGCTTCTTTTACCTCCACGTCGGCCAGGCCAACCAGAGTAAAACTCGGCAGGCCGTTGGCCAAATGTACTTCGACTGTCACCGCCGCGGCGTCCAACCCCAACAGGGCTCGGCTTTGCACCAAAGAAAGGCCCATCGTCGTCACTCCTCTTTTTGGTGCATCACCGCAGGGCATTGCAGTCCCGCGCACCGATTGTGTGCATACTGATGTTCTATACAGCCATCTTAACGCGCCTATCGTGGTTTGGTGTACAGGCAGGTGGCGGGTTTTTCGTCTTTCTGCGGGATACGGGTGGCACGGTCTATGCGTATTTGGATAGTTCATCCATTGAAATCGGAGCCCCATGACAAAAAATTTTCTCAAGGGCACCGGCCGTGACGGCCTGGTGCTGACCCTCAAATACAACTTCTGACAGGAGACACCCATGAAACTGGTTGCAGCGGTTATCAAACCATTCAAGCTCGACGAGGTGCGCGAAGCCCTCTCGGGTATCGGGGTGCAGGGCATCACCGTCACCGAGGTCAAGGGATTTGGGCGCCAGAAGGGCCACACCGAGCTCTACCGTGGCGCCGAATACGTGGTCGACTTCCTGCCCAAGGTGAAGATCGAGGCAGCCGTGGCGGACGACCTGGTCGAGCGCGTCATTGAAGTCATCGAAAGCGCCGCGCGCACCGGAAAAATCGGTGACGGCAAAGTGTTTGTCTACGACCTGGAACAAGTCGTGCGTATCCGCACCGGCGAAACCGGAAAGGAAGCCCTGTGAAAAAGTACCTGATATCCCTGGCCCTCGGTTTGGGCCTGTTGGGCGGTGGCGCGGTCGCCACAGCCCAGACGCTGGTCGCTGCGCCAGCGGCTTCTGCCGCGACTGAGGCGGCGTCCGCCCCTGCAGCGACAGCGCCAGCGGCAGTTGCAACCGCTGCCGCCCCCGCTGCGGCTGCTGCACCGGCGCCGGTTGCCAACAAGGGCGACGTGGCCTGGATGATCGTCGCCACCGCCTTTGTCATCATGATGGCGGTGCCTGGCCTGGCGCTGTTTTATGGTGGCCTGGTGCGCAGCAAGAACATGCTTTCGATCCTGATGCAGGTGTTTGTCACCTTTTCGATGATCGTGGTGTTGTGGTGCATCTATGGTTACAGCCTGGCGTTCACCGAAGGAAACCAGTTCGTGGGCGGCCTCGACCGGTTATTCATGAAGGGCCTGTTTGATCCGGTCAAGGGCGAGTTTGCGATGGCCGCGACTTTCAGCAAGGGTGTTGTCATTCCCGAGTTGTTGTTCATGGCGTTTCAGGCTACTTTTGCCGCCATCACCTGCTGCCTGATCATCGGTGCATTTGCCGAGCGCATCAAGTTTTCGGCCATGCTGTTGTTCATGGCACTCTGGTTCACCTTCAGTTATGCGCCCATTGCCCACATGGTGTGGTTCTGGATGGGCCCGGACGCCTACGCCAGCAAGGAGGTAGTGGACAGCCTGAACGCCAAGGCCGGGCTGATCTGGCAGTGGGGTGCGCTGGACTTTGCCGGCGGCACGGTGGTGCACATCAATGCCGCGGTGGCTGGCCTGGTGGGCGCTTTCATGGTCGGTAAACGTATCGGCTACGGCAAGGAAGCCATGGCTCCGCACAGCCTGACATTGACCATGGTCGGCGCGTCAATGTTGTGGGTCGGCTGGTTCGGCTTCAATGCCGGCTCGGCGCTGGAGGCCAGCAACTCGGCCGTGCTGGCGTTCATGAACACCTTCTCGGCCACCGCAGCCGCCGTGCTGGCCTGGTGTATTGGTGAGGTTCTGATGAAGGGCAAGGCGTCCATGCTGGGTGCCGCCTCGGGTGCCGTAGCGGGGCTGGTGGCGATCACCCCGGCTTGCGGCAACGTGGGCCTGATGGGCGCCATCATCATCGGCTTCATCGCTGGTTTTGCCTGCCTGTGGGGCGTCAACGCCCTCAAGCGCATGCTCGGCGCCGATGACTCACTCGACGTATTCGGCGTGCACTGTGTAGGCGGCATTGTCGGTGCCCTGCTGACCGGTGTGTTCAACAACCAGGCGCTGGGTGGCCCGGGCCTGGTGACAGATTGGGTCAGCGTGACAGTTGGCTCGGCGGGTATCGTAGGCCAGGTCTGGATCCAGCTCAAGGCGGTGTTGCTGACCATTGTGTGGTCCGGCGTGGTGTCGCTGGCCGCCTTCAAGATCGCCGACATGGTCTTTGGCCTGCGTGTCAGCGAAGAAGACGAGCGCGAAGGCCTGGACATCACCTCGCACGGCGAAACGGCTTACAGCCGCTGACACCCACGCCACGGTGCTGCCACGGTGCGTGGTGGCACCGCCCTGCGGATGATTTTCAGGGTGGTATTCGGTCCGCCCCGGCTGCCAGTCGGGGCGGACTGTTTTTTGTCTGCGCGGGCACAATAGGCAGATATCGTGCACCCCGCCATGAACCAGCCATTGACACTCTCCTGCGGCGCCATGCGTTGCGAACTGGTCCCGGCGCTGGGCGGGGCTATCGCCGGCCTGTGGCACAACGACGTGCCGGTGCTGCGATCAACGCCGGCAGTGTTGTTGCGCAGCGTGCGCGAATCCGCCAGTTATCCGCTGGTACCGTTTTCAAATCGTATTGGCCACGGCCAGCTGCACTGGGCTGGTATTCGGTACCCGCTGGCGCACAATTTTGCGCCCGAGCCCCACGCCATCCACGGCGTCGGGTGGCAACGGCCGTGGACGGTGCTGCAAACGCAGCCGGATTACGCGTTGTTGTCGTTGCAACACGAGCCGGACGTCGGCTGGCCATTCGCGTTCAACTGCACCCAGTCGTTCCGGCTCGGGCCAGACAGTCTGACGCTGAGCCTGCAGGCCACCAACCGCAGCGGGATTGCAGTCCCCATGGGGCTGGGCTGGCATCCGTACTTTGTCAAGCGGGCGTCTGCACACCTGCGTTTTGCCGCCAGCGGGCGCTGGGAAATGGGCCCCGACAAGTTGCCGACCGTACGCCAGCCACTGGCCGGCCTGGACACCGACTGCGCGACGCTGGACGTAGACCATTGTTTTGACGGCTGGGTTGATGCGCTGCACCTGCACGATGCGGTATTCGAGACAACTGTGCGCTCCAGCCTGCCCTATCTGGTGGTGTTCACCAACCCGCAACGCGACTTTGTCGCCATCGAACCGGTCAGCCATGTCAACAATGCGCTGCAACTGGCCGGGCGCTTGTTGTGCCCGGTGCAGGCACTGGGTGTGCAGACACTGCAAAGTGGCGAATCCATGGGTGCGCACATGGTTATCGTCGTCGCGCCGGTGTGATGAGCCGGCCGTGGCAGCGTTGTTCACGCGGCTGCTGAAAAATGTTCAATGTGGTGCGCACAGAGCCCCGTTACCATGGTGCCATGGAATTGGCCATCTCGCATCTGGTAGAACACATCCGCGACGCGGCTGCCCAGGCTCGGCCGCTGCGTATTCGTGGCGGTGGGACGAAGGATTTTTACGGCCAGAACCTGGCTGGGGAAATCCTCGATACACGTGCCCTCAATCAAATCGTTGCCTACGAGCCGAGTGAACTGGTGGTGACGGCGGGCGCCGGCACGGCGCTGCAGGAACTGGAGCAATTGCTGGCCGAGCAGGGTCAGTGCCTGGCCTTCGAACCGCCACATTTCGGCTCCGGCGCCACGGTTGGCGGAATGGTCGCCGCAGGATTGTCCGGCCCGGCGCAGTGTTCGGTCGGGCCGCTGCGCGACTACGTGCTGGGTGTGCAGATGGTGAACGGGCAGGCGCAGCGCCTGCGTTTTGGTGGCCAGGTGATGAAAAACGTGGCCGGTTACGACGTGTCGCGCCTGATGGCTGGCTCGCTCGGGATTCTCGGGCTGATTACCGAGGTGTCGCTAAAGGTGATGCCGCGCCCTGTCGCACAAGCCACGCTGGTGTTTGCGCTCGATGAGGGCGCGGCCCTGCGCCAGTTGGCACAGTGGGCGGCGCGACCCTTGCCGATCAATGCGAGTTGGTGGCAGGCCGATGCGGCGGGCGGGCGCTTGACGATACGCCTGCGTGGCGCCCGGGCTGCCGTTGACGCGGCCTGCCGCGATTTGGGTGGTGAACGCCAGGACGATGTGCTGGCGCAGCAGGACTGGCAGGCGCTGCGGGAGCAGACCCTCGGGTTTTTTGAACCTGCGGCACAGGATTGCCTGTGGCGCTTGAGTGTTCCCGGCAGCACCGAGCCGATTGCCGACCTGCCGTCGCCCTGTCTGGTGGAGTGTGGCGGCGGTGTGCGCTGGGTCAAGGCGCAGGCCTCGGCCATGGCGTCCTTGCGCACCAGTGTCAGCGCGGTCGGCGGCACGGCCAGCATCTGGCGCCATCCCCTGGCGGGCGAAGACCGGGTCGCTGATGCCTTCCATCCGCTGGCGGCGGGCAACCTGCGCATCCAGCGTGAACTGAAACGACAGTTCGACCCAGCCGGCATCTTCAACCCGGGGCGCATGTTTGCGTCCTTTTGAGTTACCTATCCGGCTTCACCCATGCAAACCACGCTTGCCGCCCAGTACCAGGACACGCCCGACGGCCAGGCCGCGGAGGCCATTCTGCGCAAGTGCGTGCATTGCGGTTTTTGTACCGCGACCTGCCCCACCTACCAGTTGCTGGGTGATGAGCTGGACGGGCCACGCGGGCGCATCTACCTCATCAAGCAGGTGCTGGAGGGCGAGGTTCCGACACGCAAGACGCAGCTGCATCTGGACCGCTGCCTGACCTGCCGCAATTGTGAATCCACCTGTCCCAGCGGTGTCGACTATGGGCACCTGGTGGATATCGGCCGCAAACTGGTGGACGCCGTGGTGCAGCGTCCGTTGGCGCAACGTGCGGTACGTTGGGCCTTGAAGGAGGGGCTGCCGTCACCGCTGTTTGCGCCCGCGATGAAGCTTGGGCAGGCGGTGCGCCCGTTGTTGCCGGCCGGCCTGCAAGCCAAGGTACCAGCGGCACAGGCGACCCGGCCTTGGCCGGTGCGCAGCCAAGCGCGCAAGATGCTGCTGCTGGCAGGCTGCGTTCAGCCTGCGATGATGCCCAACATCAACGGGGCCACTGCGCGGGTGCTGGACGCCATTGGTGTGCAAACCCTGCTTGCGCCCAAGGCCGGCTGTTGTGGCGCGCTCAAGTTCCACCTGAACGATCAGGCTGGCGGGCTGGACCAGATGCGGGCCAACATCGACGCCTGGTGGCCACTGGTGCATTCCGGCGACGTCGAGGCGATCGTCATGAATGCGTCGGGTTGTGGTGTGACGGTCAAGGAGTATGGCCACCTGTTGCGCCATGACCCGCAGTACGCCGAGCAGGCGGCGCGCATCAGTGCATTGACGCGCGACCTGAGCGAGTTGCTGGGTGAGGTGGCCACCGCCTTGATGGAGCGCTGGCCGGACCTGGTGCAGCGTGTCCGCACACAAGCGCCCGCGCTCGCGTTCCACCCTCCGTGCACGCTGCAGCACGGTCAACAACTCAGGGGTGGCGTCGAGCGCCATCTGGGCGCCCTGGGCTTCAACATCCGCACTGCCACCAATGAAGCGCACTTGTGTTGTGGGTCGGCAGGCACCTACAGCGTGCTGCAGCCGACAATCGCCTATGCCTTGCGTGATCGCAAGCTCGGCCACCTGGCCGACATCCAGGCGCAGACCATAGTCAGCGCCAACATCGGCTGCATCACGCACCTGCAAAGCGGCACAAGCATGCCGGTGCGCCATTGGGTAGAGGTGCTCGACGACGTGTTGACAGGTTCCCTACCTGAATATTTCGCGTAGATGGGTCAGCAATCGCCCCGAGGTCGCATTGTCATTGGTATCTGGCACCAACCCTCGCTATGTGGTGACCCATCCGGCAGGAGGCCCCAAGGTGCTGTACGACGATCTGTACTGCCAGTGCGGCGAGGCCGCGAACCGCATCAAGCAAGCGCAGGTGGCTTTGTTTGCCACGCGCACCAGTTGCCAGTGTTTCCGCTGCAACCAGTTGCGTGTGCTGCTCGCCACTGTGGTGACTCGCAATCCGCTGCGCAACTTGCCCCACTCCGTCATGAACCGACCGATGGAAATCCTTCTACGCGTCGACGATTCCGAGCCCGCGCTGGATTCCATGCGCCACGTCTTGTGCCTGCGCTGTGAAGGCCTGCAGACCAGCTTCGTGCTGGCCACCGGGTGCTGACATGAAAAAGAGCCATCCGTCCGTCCACCAGATCGAGTTGCGCATCGTCCAAATTTCAGAACTGTTCAACTCGATGGATCCGACGCCTTTCCATCATCGCGATCTCGATCCCAATGCTGAAAGGTTCCTGGAAAGCTGGGCGCTGCAGTTTCCCCAAGGCAGCCACTTTCGCATCATTGTCCATATCGAAAAGATGCCGCCGGAAGACCCCGCCCGACTGGTCGCCGAGGCGATCCAGAACCACTTTGAAGATAAGTCGGTGCTCGCCAAACGCACCCTGCGTCTGCTAATGCAGGAGGGGCGCACGAGCCTGCTGATCGGCGTCGGTTTCCTCGCTCTGTGCCTGTTTGCTGCCGATCTTCTGTCAGTCTTTGCCCACAGCACCTTCCTCAGGCTGTTGAAGGAGAGCTTGCTGATCGGTGGCTGGGTCGCCATGTGGCGTCCGTTGCAGATCTTTCTCTATGGCTGGTGGCCGATTGTTCGCAAGGGCCGGATCTACCGCAACCTGGGGCGCGCCAGCGTGCACATACTGCCGGCAAGAGACTAGACATTTTGCTACGACCGGACATGGCTATAGCGTGTGCATTTCAAGAGCGTGGTCAGAAAACATGTGTCAAAAGACAACTCGTATCCCACTGCCAGAGCCTTTGGACGATCCGCTCATCAGAGTGCTGGCGAAGTCAATACGCTATGCCGTACGAATTCTGGCATTGCTGATGGCGTTGGTGATCTGGTGGGGCGTTGCTGATGTGGTCTACGTCTGTCTGGCCGTGGTGAAGAATGCCTCAATAGAAAGTCACGGCGAGCTTTGAGTCATCGGGGTCGAAAGCGTGCAAGGCTGCGGCACTCGAGTGCTGGTGGCATGGTCAGCCACGCGCGAGAGCGCTCGGGCGTTACGCGATGCGTTGCCGTTGTTGCAGCGAGCGACAGTGGTCGAAGTGCTGAGCTTGACCACCACCGACCAGGGTGGCGCGAACCCCCTCGAAGCCGTGGCGGCTTACCTGCAGGCGCACGGCGTGTCGGCGACTTGCGCCGTCGAATCGGTGCGCGATATCTCGTTCGGAGAGCGATTTTTGACGCCTTCAGCCGTCGATGCGTCCATCGCGCAGTTGCTGCTGTCGCGCGCCGCCGACATGCAGGCCGACCTGATCGTCATGGGCGGGTACGGCCACACACGCACCTACGAGCTGGTGCTTGGCGGCGTGACGGGAACCATGCTCGCGTCGATGACGTTGCCGGTACTGATGTCGCACTGAAGCGGTCTATCAGGAGAGCACCGCCCTCACTCGCTTCGCAGGTCGGCCGTCAAGCAACGAATCGCGGCTTCATCCAGCGTTTCCTTGTCGAGCAGCGCCCGCGCACTTCGTTCGAGGACATCGCGGTTGACGCCAAGAATGGCGGTTGCGCGGTCGAA
>JANLVB010000525.1:0-4118 GCA_031363785.1 Betaproteobacteria bacterium | reverse complement strand
AACGCAGACAGGTGCACGTTCCTGCGGGTTGTTCACGGCTGATGGGTGGCATTTTCACAAACGGAGAGCTGTCGGGTGACCGACATGGGGTGACGGTAGTTGATGGTACTTTGATGGTTTCTTTCAAGGAGTTGTGATCATGAAATGCCCATGCTGCGGAGCCGCCGAACTGATCCACGACCTTTGTCGATCTGGTAGTTACTGATGGAAATTGAAACACTCAAAACTGCGACAAAATTGTGCGGGCTGCTCTGCATCACCCTCACACTGGGTGCCTGTGCTACGCGCCTCCCCGAGCCTGCGCAGGAAGTTGTGGCACTGGAATCCAGCCCTTGGGCGGTTGCGTCATCGGGCACCGCCGGGCCAGCACCCTGGCAACACCAGCTGTTCCCCGGCAAGCGCCCCAATGATTACCGCTACACGCGCCTGGATGGGCGCGAAACCATGGTGGTGCGGGCCGACACGTCGGTCAGCATGTTGCGCCAGACCATGCGCGTCGAGTCGGCCGACCTCGGTAACCTGAGTTTTTCCTGGAAGGTGCCCAGCCTGTTGCCCGCCGCCGATATGCGCGAACGCGAGCTGGACGACTCACCGGTGCGCATTGTTCTGGCGTTCGAGGGAGATCGCAGCAAGTTCTCTGCCAGAGACGCGATGTTGTCTGAATTAGCCCATGCGCTGACCGGCGAGCCCATGCCTTATGCCACCCTGATGTATGTCTGGTGCAACTACGTGCCGCCCGGTACCGTGCTGCAAAACTCCCGCACCAGCCGCATCCGCAAGCTGGTGATGGAGTCCGGGCCCGGCAAGCTGGGCCAGTGGCAGGACTACGCGCGCGACGTGCGGGCCGACTTCGAGCGTGCCTACGGTGAAGCACCTGGGGCCTTGGTGTCCGTCGGCATCATGACCGACACCGACAACACGCGCAGCAGCAGCACCGCCTGGTACGGGCCGGTGCGGCATGTGCGTGCGGCTCAACCGGCGCGGGCGTTGCCGTAGCAAGGGCCATGCGTTTCGGGTACATTGCGACTCATGGCGTCCTTGACTTTTGACACTCTCAAGTTTGCAGAAAAACTGATCGCTGCCGGCGTGCCTGAAGCGCAGGCCATAGCGGAGGCTGCGGCATTGTCAGAAGTTCTTGAGATCAATCTCAAAGACGTTGTCACCAAAGATCACCTGGATTACAAGTTGGCCGAGTTGAAGACAGAGTTGATCAAATGGGTAGTCGGTTTGGCCTTGGCGCAATCTGGCTTGCTGGTTGGCATCTTGTTCAAGCTGACGTAGACGATTACCGGGTGTTCGATCTCCGTTACTGCGTTTTGACGGATGTTCGTAGTGCCCGAGCATCGTGTGAGCCTCCTTTGATCCTATAGCGCAAGATCACATGACCCAACGCCAGTTGATCCGTGATGCCAATGTTTTCGACAGCGCCAGCGGCAGCCTGGTACGCGGGCAGCAGATCGTCATTGAAGATCAGCGCATCGTGTTTGTCGGCGGCAACGCGACGCAGGTAGACGATGCGCGGGTGATCGATGCGGGTGGCCGGGTGGTGCTGCCTGGATTGATCGACGCCCATGTGCACGTGGTGGCGGCCTCGCATGACCTGACGGCGCTGGGCATGCAGCCGGCCTCGCTGGTGGTGGCGCAGAGCAGCCAGATCCTGCGTGGCATGTTGCTGCGCGGATTTACCTCGGTGCGGGATGCCGCCGGTGCCGACTTCGGCCTGCAGGAGGCGGTGGCGCGCGGCCTGTTTGAAGGCCCGCGCCTTTTCATCGCCGGCTTTCCGGTGTCGCAGACCGGGGGCCACGCCGACATGCGGCCCAAGGGTGTGAGATCGAGCGCGATGTTCTGCTCCTGTGCCGGCCTCGGGCTGTTGGGCGCCATCGCCGACGGCGTGGGTGAAGTGCGTCGCGCCGTGCGCGAGCAAGTGCGCAACGGCGCCAACCAGATCAAGATCATGGCCGGCGGCGGCATCGCCAGCCCGAGCGACCCGCTGGAAGGCACCCAATTTTCGCTGGAGGAGTTGCGTGCCGCCTGCGAAGAGGCCGAAGCGGCCAACCTGTACGCCATGGCCCACGCGTATTCGCCGCGCGCCATCACGCGCGCGGTGCAGGCCGGCGTGCGCTCCATCGAACACGGCAACCTGATCGACGAAGCCAGCGCGCGGGTCATGAAGGCGCATGGCGCCTACCTGGTGCCGACGCTCTCGACCTATGTGGCTTTGGCGCGCGAGGGTGCGCGCCTGGGCTGGTCGGCAGAGATGTTGGAGAAACTGGCGCGGGTTCAGCAGCGTGGTGCCGAGTCGCTGCTAATAGCCCGCGCCGAAGGCGTGCCGATAGTTTTTGGCACCGACCTGCTGGGCCATATGCACGACCAGCAATCCGGCGAGTTTGACCTGCGCCTGCAGGCCATGTCGCCAGTGGAGGCATTACAAAGCGCGACCATTGTGGCGGCACGTCTGATGCGTCAGGAAGGCCAGATCGGTGAGCTGGTGCCCGGTGCCTGGGCCGACCTGCTGGTGGTGGACGGTAACCCGACGCAGGAGCTGTCGATGTTGACCCGGCCCGAGCAAGGAATACGCCTGATCATGCAGGCCGGGCGGGTGGTGGTCGACCGTCTGCAGGCTTGACGGTGCGGCCCGACTCGTCGGTGTTTTCTTGCGTGAAAATTCATCGCATATATAAACAAAGAATTTTATGAAAATGACATTTTCAATATAATCTTTGTTATGCCAAAGGCCCCAATTGCCATAACACGCTTGCCTCCCGCCACACGGTCTGCTCTGGAGCGGCTGGGGGCTGATCTGGCCGTAGCAAGGTTGCGCCGCAAACAGTCGCTGGTATCTTGGGCATCACGTTTGGGTGTATCCGTACCTACCCTGATGCGCATGGAGTCGGGTGAGGCAGGCGTAGGAATAGGCATTTATGCCACCGCACTATGGCTCGTAGGGCGAGACGGCGCGTTAGCTGAATTGGCAGCACCGGCGAATGACCGGGGGGCGCTGGAGCTGGACGTGCGCGAGGCGGTGACTCTGGGGCGTGCGCGCGCCGCAGCATCGGCGCAGGCACGTATCAATCGGCGTGTTGCCAAAGGCGGAACCCCTTGCTGAAACTACCAAGGCGCCACTGGCCGCGTTGTTCTTGTGGTTCCTCGGCGAGCCAGCAGTTCCACGCCTGGTGGGTGAACTTCGCCTGATGCGTGTTGGCAACGGCGTATCTCTCACCTATGCACCCTCCTGGCTGGAGCACGGATTTCCGCTCAGCGAGGACTTGCCCCTGGTAGCAATGGAGCACCTTCCACGGTTCAAAGGCGCGGCCGCTGGTGCTGTCGATGATGCGCGGCCCGACCGCTGGGGTGAGCGGCTCATCCAGTTCATCGACAAACCAGCGCGTTTGTCACTTATGGAGTACCTTTGTTACGCGGGCGACGACCGTTTTGGTGCCTTGGGTGTCTCCACCTCGAAAACCGACTACCTGCCGCGGCGAAACGGCGCGCTGCCCCGGCTCGAGCGCGCACAGCAACTTGCTGAGGTTGTTGCGAAGGTCAATGCGCGTGAGCCGATCAACGATGCCGAGCGACGTATGCTGTCTGCCGGTGGCAGCTTCGGCGGTGCCAAGCCCAAAGCGCTGATCGACATTGCTGGCGAGCAATGGGTCATCAAGTTTTTCAACAATGAGCCGGTAGACGTGCCTTTAATCGAGCATGCCTCCATGACGCTCGCCCGACAAGCCGGCATTGCAACAGCGCAGACAAGGCTGGTACCACTGGTCGGAGAAAACGCCCTGGCAGTAAGGCGGTTTGACCGGGTGGCCGGTCGGCGCGTGCATTGCATTTCGGCAGGCACGGCACTGCGGGCATCGGTAGTTGAAGGTCTGGAGCCGGATTTCGGTTACCCCCAACTCGCTCAGTTGTTGCGCCGCACGGGCGATACGTCAGACGGGAGCAACCAACGCGAAATGGGTGAGTTGTTCCGCCGCATGGTCTTCAACATTCTTATCGACAATACCGATGACCACGAAAAAAATCACGCGCTGCTCAGCGCGGACCCATGGTCTTTTGGACGGCTGAGGCTTGCGCCCGCTTACGATGTGTTGCCAACCAATTCGGGGCAAGGACAGCAG
>JANLVB010000521.1:0-7130 GCA_031363785.1 Betaproteobacteria bacterium | reverse complement strand
CACCGGGCAGCTTGGCCTTGCTGAAATTGGAGCGATAGCCGCTGAGCTGCACCAGGGTCGCCCGCCCCAGGTCGGCTCCGCTGAGCCGCACCCTATCCACACTGGCACGCGTCATGTCCGCACTGGAGAGGTTGGCACCCTCCAGATCGGTGCCGTTCAGGTCGGCACCAACCAGGCGTGCGTTCTGCAAGTCGGCCTTGCGCAAAATCAACCGGTGCTTCTCGCATCCACTCCAGTCGACGCGCGCTGTGGGAGCGTCAGAACAAGCGCCATGCACCGTACTCCAAAGACACGCAAAGCCAATGGCAACAACGAGCTGGCGGCTGAGCAAGTGAGAGTTCATGCGGCGCATCTTACCCGCGCCGGCGGTTCCTCGTTCGATGCCCGACCGCTGCGGTGTATGCGACAGGCCCGAAGGGCGTGCGGCCGCTTGACAACGCCGACGCAGTGCAGCGGGCCCTTCAGCGGTGGTGCGAACTCAAGGCGCCATGAGGCGACGATGGTAGGCACCGCTGCCGCGCTGGAACAATCGATCAGAGATCAACAAATCCCCTGGCAGTAAAACCTGCTGATGCTGCAGGCGCTGGTAATACGGGACAAAGTCAATTGTCGCCAGTTGCAACAGGTCGTCCAGTTGGTCGAGCACAAAGTAACTTTCCTGAAAGTCGTCGATGCGGTAGCTGGTGCGCATGTCACGTTCCAGATCAAAGCCGATGCGGTTCGGCGACGGGTCCTCCAGTGCAAATACCGTCTCGCTCAGGGACGATGTTATGCCAGACCCGTAGATACGCAGACCGCCTGGTTGTTGTACCAGGCCGAACTCGACCGTGTACCAATACACGCGCGCCAACAACGGCAGCACCCCGAGTGCCTGCGCGCGCAGGCCACCAACGCCGTAGGCCTGCACAAAATCCGCGATGACCGGGTTCATCAGCATCGGCACGTGGCCAAACACATCGTGAAACACATCGGGCTCTTCGAGGTAATCGAGCTGGCTGGGCTGGCGAATGAACGACCCGGCGGGAAAGCGCCGGTGCGCCAGATGGTCAAAAAACACTTCGTCCGGCACCAGTCCCGGTACAGCCACGATTTGCCATCCGGTGGTAAGTGTCAGCACCTCGCTCAAACGCCGGAAATCCGGAATCTGCTCGGCCCCGATCGGTAACCGGCGCATGCCATCGACAAATGCATCACAGGCGAGCCCCGGCAACAGCCGACTCTGGCGCTCAAACAGTGTTTGCCACACAGCATGCTCGGCCGCACTGTATTGCTCCCACCCCTGGTCTATGGTCCAGTCTGCATTGGGCACCTGGGTGCCGGCTGCCGCGCCGTGTTTTGTCATTGAGCAGGCTCCGTCTTGTGCGCTCGGCCCATTGAGGTCATCGCCGCAGCCGACCGGCACGCGCCATCGAATTACGCACAGTTGCTCGGTCGTGGCGCTTGCAAATCATGCAGTCACGCAGTCTGAATGACGCCGCGCTCCACCTGATCCCGCTCAATGGACTCGAACAGCGCTTTGAAATTGCCTTCACCAAAACCGTCGTCGCCCTTGCGCTGGATGAACTCGAAAAATACCGGGCCCAACAACGTGTTGGAAAAAATTTGCAGCAACAGGCGCGGTTTGCCGCCTGCCGTGCTGCCGTCCATCAGAATACCCCGTGCCTGCAGCTTGTCGACCGGCTCGCCATGGCCAGGCAAGCGGCTGTCGAGCAGGCGGTAATAGGTGCCATTGGGCGCCGTCATCAGTGGCACACCGACGCGGCGCAGGCTGTCCACGCTGGCATAAATGTCGTCACACAGCAGAGCAATGTGTTGAATGCCCTCGCCATTGAACTTGAGCAGGAATTCCTCGATCTGTCCGGCGCTGCCTGACGCTTCTTCGTTCAGCGGGATGCGGATCATGCCATCCGGCGCGGCCATGGCCTTGGAGGTGAGCCCGGTGTATTCACCCTTGATGTCGAAAAACCGCATTTCGCTGAAATTGAAAAGCTGCTCGTAGAACCGGGCCCAATAGGCCATGCGCCCGCGGTAGACGTTATGGGTCATGTGGTCGACGATTTTGAAGCCATGCCCAACCGGGTGACGCGGCGCGCCCTCGATGAAGTCGAAATCGATGTCATAGATCGACTTGCCTTCCTCAAAACGGTCGATCAGGTACAGCGGGGCACCGCCAATGCCCTTGATGGCTGGCAGATGCAGCTCCATCGGCCCGGTCCGTAGCTCCACCGGCTGGGCACCGAGCTCCAGAGCGCGCTCGAATGCCAGCCGGGAGTTCTTCACCCGAAACGCCAACCCGCAGGCGGACGGGCCATGTTCGGCAGCGAAATACGACGCCACACTGCGCGGCTCGCGGTTGACGATGAAGTTGATGTCGCCCTGGCGGTACAGCGACACGTCCTTGGACCGGTGCTCGGCAACCCGGCTGAAACCGAGCATCTCGAAAACCGGCTCCAGCACGCCCGTGGTTGGCGACGCGAATTCGACAAATTCGAAGCCCATCAGACCCATCGGGTTGTCGTGCGTAGTGGTCATGCTGTTGCTCCGCAAAATTTCTGCTGGACACCCTGATGGGCCTGCCAGGTGTCAGCAGCGTGCGCCCCGGCGGCTGCTTCGACCAGATCGATAATACCGGGTCATCGACGCTACCACGCTGAAACAATACTGCGGAGCATCAGGACGCACGTCGGCAACAGCATCGACAATCATTTCATGCGCCCTCCTTCCACCATCCGCCGCACCTTGCAGCATCCGCAGTTTCGCGCCCTTTGGGCCAGCGGCGCGATCTACTTCATCGGCAATGCCATGCAGACCATGGCCGCGGCCTGGATGATGGTGGAACTCACCGGCTCTTCTTTCCTGGCTGCATTGGTACAAACGGCGGTATTCCTGCCCATGTTCCTCTTTTCCCTGCCCGCCGGGGTGTTGGCCGATATCACCGACCGGCGTCGCCTTATCCTGGCGGCACTGGCCGTGCAGGCCGTCGTGGGCACCATTCTGGCGGCGCTTTTGCTGGCCCATGTGGCCGGCCCCGGCAGCATCCTGTTCTTCATTTTCCTGTCTGGCAGCTGCACGGCGTTCCTGTCCCCGGCCTGGAATTCCTCTATCAGCGACTCCGTGCCGCGGCACGACCTGCCGCAGGCGATCACTGCCGTGGGCATGGCCTACAACGCCGCGCGGGCGATCGGTCCCGCCCTTGCGGGCCTGGTTTTTCTGCATGTCGACGGTGCGTGGAACTACGTGCTGGCCGTAGCCAGCACGCTGGTGATGATGCAGGCAATCCGGCGCTGGCCGCCAAAACCACACCCGCCCACCCGATTGCCGGCCGAACGCCTGTGGGGCGGCATGGCCAGCGCACTGCGTTTTGCCTGGCATTCACACCCGGTGTTGTCGCAATTGGTACGGGCTGCCGCTTATTGCGCATCCGGCTCCGCCCTGTGGGCCTTGCTGCCCGTCATCGGACAACAGCAGTTGGGGCTGGGCGCCGCCGGCTTCGGCTTGATGATGGGTTGCCTGGGGGCGGGTGCCATCGCAGCGGGCCTGTTCATCGCGCGTCTACGCTCGCGGTTCGGCCTGGAGTCCCTGGTGGCCGGTGGCTGTGTGCTGTTCGCCATGGTCATGCTGGTAGCCGCGTTCTCTGAATGGGACCCGCCCGTGTATATGGCGCTGGTTCTGGGTGGTGGAGCCTGGATGGCCGTGATGTCGACGTTCAATACCGCCACGCAGACCAGCGTGCCGCCCTGGGTGCGCTCGCGGGCCGTGGCGATGCATACGTTGAGCGCGCTGGGCGCGTTTGCCATCGGGTCGGCATTCTGGGGTGCCCTGTCCGACCTGGCCGGGCTGTCGTTTGCCCTTGCTACCGCCGCCGGCTGCATGGCGCTGGGCCCGTTGATGGCACGGCGGTTTCCGCTGCGCATGGGCGAAGCCCAGGAGGTCACACCGGCGACACCGTGGGAGGACCTTTTCCTGGGACACGAGCCTGACCCCGAGGCCGGTCCGGTGGCGGTGGAGATGGCCTACCGCATCAACCCGGCCAATGCACCGGATTTCCTGGACGCGATCAGCCAGTTGCGCTCGCCGCGTCGGCGCGACGGCGCCACGCTGTGGCGCGTGTACCGGGACTTGTCCGATCCATCCTGCTACATCGAACGATTCATCGTCTCGTCGTGGGCAAACTACCTGCACCAGCGTGCCCGCGCAACCCGTGCCGACCAGGAGATCGAAGCCCACCTGCGCACCTTCCTTTTGAGCGGCGAATCTGTCACCATGCGGCACTACATTGCCGAGCGTTGACGCCACCAATGGCAACCAGCCGCCGATCAAGGAATCCAGCACCATGTCGACCCCCATCACCAACTTCCCGCCAGCCGTTGCCCATGCCGACGCCGACCTGACCGCCCAGGCCATCAGCCAGGAGGTGCTGCTGGAAAAATACGCCAAGGACGGCGAGACCTCAGTACAGGACGTCAACCTGCGTGTGGCACGGGCTCTGGCTCTGGCAGAACCAGTCGCGGCACGCGCCCTGTGGGAGAGGCGCTTCCTGGACGGGCTACAAGGCGGTTTCCTGCCAGCCGGCCGCATCCAGTCGGCGGCCGGCACGGACCTGTCGGCGACCCTGATCAACTGCTTCGTGCAGCCGGTCGGAGACTCGATCGCCAAACCCGAGGACGGCCACCCGGGCATTTATGTGGCTCTGACCGAAGCCGCCGAAACGATGCGCAAGGGCGGTGGTGTGGGTTACGATTTTTCGCGCATCCGGCCGCGCGGTGCCTGGGTCGGCAGCACCCGCAGCAGTGCCTCCGGCCCGGTCAGCTACATGCGGGTGTTCGACCGCTCCTGCGAGACCGTCGAGTCGGCCGGTGCGCGGCGCGGCGCCCAGAAGGGGGTACTGCGTTGTGACCATCCGGACATCGAAGAATTCATCCACGCGAAAGACCAGGGGGACTTGAAGAACTTCAACCTCTCGGTTGCTGTGACAGACCAGTTCATGCACGCGGTGCAGGACGACAGCATGGTGCTGTTGCAACACCGCGCCGAGCCCGGGCCGGAACAGAAAGCGACCGGGGCCTACGCTGTGGCCCAGGCCGACGGCAGCTCCCTGTGGATTTACCGCACAGTGCAGGCACGCATGTTGTGGGATCAGATCATGCGCTCCACCTACGACCATGCCGAGCCGGGGGTGCTGTTCCTCGACCATATCAACCGCGACAACAACCTGTCCTACTGCGAGACCATCTCCAGCACCAACCCCTGCGCCGAGCAGCCGCTGCCCGCCTATGGCTGCTGCTGCCTGGGCTCCATCGACCTGACCCGATTCGTGCTTGACCCCTTCGGCGCCCAGGCGCATTTTGACTTTGACGCTTTTGTCGCCTTGGCCGCTGTCGCCACACGCATGCTCGACAATGTGCTCGATGTCACGGTGTGGCCACTGCCGCAGCAACAGGAGGAGGCGCGCAGCAAGCGGCGCATCGGATTGGGCTTCACCGGTCTCGGTGACGCCCTGATCATGCTCAACCTGCACTACGACAGCGACGCCGCGCGGTCCCAGGCGCGACTGATCAGCGGGGCGATGCGCGATGCCGCCTATAACGCGTCGGTCGATCTGGCCCGCGAACGCGGTGCCTTCCCCCTCTTCAACGCCGATCTGTTCCTGAGCGGCGGCAATTTCGCGTCACGCCTGCCGCAAGGCATCAAGGAGCGTATCCGTGCGCACGGCCTGCGCAACTCGCACCTGTTGTCGATCGCGCCCACCGGCACCATCAGCCTGGCCTTCGCAGACAACGCCAGCAACGGCATCGAGCCGGCCTTCAGCTGGACCTACACACGCAAGAAACGCATGCCGGACGGCAGCTTCAAGGAGTATGCGGTGCAGGACCACGCGTGGCGCCTGTTCAAAAAAATGTACGGTGCCAACGCGCCGCTGACCGGCGCGTTTGTGACGGCGCTGGAGATGAGTGCGCAGGCACACGCCGACATGGTTGCGGCAGTGGCACCGGTGATCGACACGGCGATCTCGAAAACCGTCAACGTTCCGGCCGATTACCCGTACGCGCAATTCCAGCATCTCTACATGCAGGCCTGGCGCACCGGGCTCAAGGGCCTGGCCACCTACCGGCCCAACACCGTGCTGGGCTCGGTGCTCAGCACCAAACCGGCGGAAGTTGCCGCACCACTGGTCATCAGCGACACCAATCGTCGCCTGGAACTGGACCGTCTGCCGGTGCCGGTGTTGTCCTCACTGCGTTGGCCGGGGCGGCCCGAGCTTGCGGCGGGCAACCCGGCCTGGACCTTCATGGTGCAGCACCCGTTTGGTGACTTTGCCCTGTTCATCGGTGAGCTCGCAGGCGAAGATGGCGCTGCGGCACGGCCGTTCGAGGTCTGGGTCAATGGTGCCGAACAACCGCGTGGACTGGGCGCCATGGCCAAGACGCTGTCGATGGACTTGCGTGCCAACGACCCGGCCTGGCTGCAGCTCAAGCTCGATGCCCTGGCCACCGTGGCGGAGGAAAAGGCGTTCGAGATGCCGTTCCCGCCACATGGTGAAAGGCGTCTGTTCCCGGGCGTGGTGGCCGCCACGGCCGCCGTGATCCGCTGGCGCTGTGAGCAACTGAGGGCACAGGCCGGGGCCCACCAGCCAAGCGCCACGCCGGTGCTCGACGCCATGTTCAGCCGCGACGAGCCACGCACCGGACCCTCCGGCACGCTGGCCTGGGCGGTCGATGTGGAAAACCCGGCCAGCGGCGAAGCCTTCACACTGACCCTGAAGGAAATCACCTTGCCCGGGCACGATGGGCAGTCGGTCACGCGGCCCTGCGCGGTGGGGTTTTCCGGCAACTACCCGCGCGCGCTCGACGGCCTGGCGCGCCTGTTGTCGCTCGACATGCGGGTGATCGACCCGGCCTGGATCGGCATGAAGCTGCGCAAGCTGCTCAACTATGCCGAACCACTGGGCCACTTCATGGCGTTTGTACCAGGCCTGCCGCACAACGAACGGCGCCAGCAGACCTGGCCGTCCACCGTGGCCTATCTGGCGCGGCTCATCATCCACCGTTATGCCATGCTGGGCATTCTGGACGAACAGGGTTTTCCGGTGCGCGACATGGGCGTGCTGGAAACGCCCCGGGAAACACAGA
>JANLVB010000489.1:0-48273 GCA_031363785.1 Betaproteobacteria bacterium | reverse complement strand
ATCGACCTGGACGGCACACCCAACATACTGACGCTGAACGTGAGCGCGGTCAACGACGCGCCGACAATCGCGCTGCCGATCGCCAACCAGTCGACCGCCGACGGCATGGCCTTCAGTTTTGCAATTGCCAGCGGGACATTTTCGGACGTCGATGCCGGCGATGTGCTGGTCACCCGTGCCAGCCTTACCGCCGGTGGCGCATTGCCGGGCTGGTTGGTCTACCAGGCCGGTACCGGCACGTTCAGTGGTACACCGACCATTGCGGATGTGGGCACCCTCGGCCTGCGCGTCACTGTCTCCGACCTGGCCGGTGCCACTGCCTTCGAAGACTTGGTCCTGACAATTGCCATAACCAATCATGCACCGACGCTGCTACTGCCAATCACCGACCAATCCGCCGTCGAAGACACTGCCTTTCACCTCGTACTTGGTGCGGGCACCTTCGCCGACGCGGATGCCGGCGACAGTTTGCGTTACACGGCAACACTGGCCGACGATTCTGCACTGCCAGCATGGTTGTCTTTTGATGCAGGCAGCCTGCGCTTCACGGGTACACCCGGCGCGGCCCAGATCGGGACGATCAGTGTTCGCATCCATGCGGTGGACACGAGTGGCGCAGTGGCACAGGCCGTCTTCAACTTGACTGTGGTTCCAGCACCGGTCGCCGAACTGGAGCTTGCACCGCTCGCCGCGCCGCCCGCCCCTGCCGCCAACCTGGCGACGCCCGTGGTAGTGGTGCCGGCCAAGCCGTCGTCGTCGGGCGACGCTGGCGGTTCCGGGCCAGCGGCCGATGCGGGTTCGGACGCTTTCGCTCCCGAGCCTGGCGTGGCGTCGGCGCTTGACGCATCGGTCGGCGCCGTCTCCTTTGCGGCATCTACCGACACAACACGTGGTGCGACCACCGAGGGCACACAAGCAGCCGAAACGACGCGCCCAGACATCCGCGCCGATGCGGTGCTGGCGAGCGCACTGGTGCCGCAGTTCTCCGCTGTTTCGACTTCGACTGCAACCCAGTTCCTGCGCAGCGACGAACTGGCCCGCCGGTTCGAAGAAGCGCAACGGCGCGTTCAGGAACAGGCCGACGCGCGGCGCACCACGATCGCCTCGTCGATCGTCATGTCCAGCGGTGTCTCGATCGGCTACGTGGTCTGGCTGGTGCGTGGTGGTGTACTGATGAGCTCCATGTTGTCAGCCTTGCCGGCCTGGCAGATGATCGACCCGATGCCGGTGCTTGCGGCTGCACGCAAGGGCCGGGGCCGTGCTGGGGCCGCGCCGTCCGAAGATGGTGACGTCGAACGGCTGTTTGAGGGTCGTCCGCAGGCCGCCGCGCCCAAGCCCGCCCGGCAGCAACCCCTGATCGACCAGATCCCGGCCGCTGTGCCAGACCCAAGGGAGCCCCGCGCATGAGACTGTTCCGATTCCTGGGACGCGTGTCCCCCCGCATGCACCTGGCGCTGGGCCTGGCCTCGCTGACTGTCGGTGTGGTGCTGGTGGCCGGTTATGTCGGGCTGATTGCGGACGCAGAAGCCCTCACACTTGCGCACCGGGCGTCGATCTCCGAGACCATTGCGATCACCGCGTCCGGCCTGATCGACGAGTCCGAACCCGAGCTGTTGCAGGAGACGCTGGAGTTCCTGCGCAAGCGCAACCCCGACATCCTGTCAATGGGGGTGCGTGCCCAGGACGGCCGCCTGCTGGTCGACCTGCAGGGCCATTCTGGGCATTGGCCACCCGGGGCGCGCCCCGAGTCGACTGATTCGGAAATTGTGGTGCCGGTGTGGCGGGCCGGGCAGAGTTGGGGCGCGCTGGAGCTGCGCTTTGAGCCGCTGCGCCCGTATGCCTGGAGCCAGCAACTGCAGGACCCGGGCGTGCGGCTCAGTGCCTTTGTGTTCGGTGTCTGCTTTCTCTTGTTTCTGCTCTACCTGCAGCGCATGCTGCGTGAACTCGACCCGTCGCGTGCCGTGCCGCAGCGCGTGCGCGCCGCGTACGACACGCTGACCGAAGGGATGGTGGTGGTGGACGGCAGCGGCGCGATCGTGCTGGCCAACAAGTCCACCAGTGTGATGCTCGGCGTCGACGAGCCGCGCCTGATCGGGCGTTCGGCGTCCGAATTCGGCTGGCGCCGCTCCGATGGCAGCCTGCTGGCGCGCGCGGTGCTGCCCTGGGAAGTAGCGCTGACCACCCGGCAGGCCCAGCGCGACACACATATGACCGTCACCAGCCAAAACGGCACCCGGTATGCGCTGCGCGCCAACTGCTCACCGATTCTCGACGACAGTGGCGCGCTGCAAGCCCTGGTGATCAGTTTCCAGGACGTCACCGAACTTGAACAGCGTGGTGCCGCACTGCAGGCAGCCAAAGAGTCGGCCGACGCAGCCAACGAGGCCAAGAGCCAGTTCCTGGCCAACATGAGCCACGAGATCCGCACCCCGATGAATGCGATCCTCGGCTTTACCGAGGTGCTGCGCCGGGGCGGCCTGCGTAATGCGGCCGACGCCACGAAGCAGCTGGACATCATCCATTCCAGCGGCACGCACCTGCTCAACCTGATCAACGACATCCTGGACCTGTCGAAGGTCGAGGCCGGGCGCCTGGAGGCCGAGCACACCCCGTTTGCACCACACCAGGTGGCGCATGTGGTGGTGCAGACGCTGGCGCAGCGTGCACACGACAAGGGGCTGTCGCTGGTGCTCGAATTTCCACAGGCGCTGCCAGGCACCGTCCAGGGTGACCCGGCCCGCATGCGCCAGATTCTGACCAACCTGATCGGCAACGCGATCAAGTTCACCGAAAGCGGTTCTGTCACGGTCCGGCTGCGTCTGGAGTCGGCTGGTCAGCGCAGCCGCTACTGCATTGACGTGCAGGACAGCGGCATTGGTATTCCGCCCGACAAGCTCGAATCGGTGTTCGAGCCGTTCGTGCAGGCCGAGTCGTCCACCACCCGGCGCTTCGGCGGCACTGGTCTGGGACTGACGATCAGCCGCGGCTTTGCGCGCGCCATGGGCGGCGAAATCACTGCCAGCAGCGTCTATGGCCAGGGCACCACCTTTCATTTCTGGATCGACGCCGGAGACATTGCCACTGCCAGCCTGCTCGATCCAGCGACCCTGGCAGTGGTGGCTGACGCCGCGCCGCTGCTGGAGCGGGTGCACTGGCGTTTCCCCGCCCGGCACGTGCTGGTGGTGGACGATGGCACCGAGAACCGCCAGTTGGTGCGGGTGCTGCTGGAAGAGGTCGGCCTGCGCGTCAGCGAGGCCGAGAACGGCCAGTTGGCGCTGGACCGCATCGCCGCCGAGCATTTCGACCTGGTGCTGATGGACATGCAGATGCCGGTGATGGATGGCCAGACGGCAACACGCCGGCTGCGTGCGCAAGGCTCGCAGTTGCCGGTGGTTGCACTGACGGCCAACGCGATGAAGGGTTTCGAGCGCGAACTTGAGGCGCAAGGATTCAGCGGCTACCTGACCAAACCGATCGATGTGGATGCGCTGCTGCGCGACCTGGCCGGCCGGCTGGACGGGCAGGTGGTGCTGCCTGACAAGGCGGCGGTGCCGGGTGAACCGCCGCAAACCGTTCCGATGTCGGCGCGGCCATCACAGGACAGCCCGGCCATCGTCTCGCGGCTGGCCAGCCATGCAAGACTCGGGCCTATCGTGGGCCGCTTCGTGCAGCAGTTGCCGTCGAAACTGCAACAGATGGACGCAGCGGCAGCGGCCGCTGACCTGACCGAACTGGCGGCGCTGGCGCATTGGCTCAAGGGTGCCGGCGGTAGTATGGGGTTCGACGTGCTTTTCGATCCGGCCAAGGCGCTTGAGGAGGCGACCAAGGCGGGTGACCACGCGGCCGCACTGACCGTCCTGGCGGAACTGCATGACATTGGAAGGCGCATTGCGCTCGGTGCCGCCGCTGCACTGGCACAAATCGAGGAAACAGCACCATGAGCGACGACATCTGGTCCACCACGCAGCCCGCCGGCCTGGAGCCGCCGGCGCGTTCGCCGCTGCTGGATGCAAAGGTGATGATGGTCGACGACGAGCCCTTGATGACCGAATTGATCCAGGCCTACCTGGAAGAAGAGGGCTATGCCAACTTCGTGGTTACCAACGACTCGCGCCAGGCCATGGATCTGCTGCGGCGCGAGGATCCTGGCCTGTTGCTGCTCGACCTGATGATGCCCCATGTGTCGGGTTTTGAGCTGCTGGCCGCTATCCGCGCGGATCGCAAGCTGCGTTACACACCGATCATCGTTTTGACTGCCGCGACCGGTACGGACGCCAAGCTCAACGCGTTGCAACTCGGGGCTACCGACTTCCTTGCCAAGCCGGTGGACGCCAGTGAACTGGCGTTGCGGGTGCGCAATTCGCTGGCCTTCCGGCAGTACCACAACCGCATGCTCAATTACGACCAGGTGACCGGCCTGCCGAACCAACGCCTGTTTGACCAGAGTATCAGCGAGCTGGTGGCGCAGCGCCGCACCGTGGGCGGGATGGTGGTGATCTTCACCATCGCGGTGCCGGAGTGCCGGCAATTGCGTGAAACCATCGACCAGGCCACTGCCGACGAACTGGCCAAGGTGCTGGCGCGGCGTCTGGACCGGTTCGCCAGCAACGAGAACCTGGATTCGCCTTTTGCCACCAGCACCGAACGCGCCCCGCGGGTGGCGCGTCTGGGCGCGGAGCATTTCGGGCTGGTGATGGAGGGGGTAAGTGATGCCGAGGCCACCGAGCAGCTCGCCAAACGGGTGGTAGCCATTGTGGGCGAACCGGTCAAGCTCGGCCTGCACGAAGTCGGGCCCAGCGCCTGGATTGGCATCTCAGTGTCGCCCACGGACGGTGACTCGGTTGAGATGCTGCGCAAGGGCGCAGACCTGGCGGCCACGCATGCGCGGTCGCAAAACACGGCGGCTTTCAAGTTCGCGTCGGCAGACTTACACGCGCGCTCCTTTGAGCGGATGGCCTTGGGTTCGCAATTGCGCAACGCCGCGCAGCGCGGCGAACTCCGGCTGCATTACCAGCCCAAGGTCAACCTGGCCAGCAACCGCGTCATTGGGGCCGAGGCGCTGGTGCGCTGGCAACATCCCGACCTCGGGCTGGTTCCGCCGACGCGTTTCATTGCGCTGGCCGAGGAAATGGGACTGATAAGCAGCATCGGCGAGTGGGTGATCCAGCGTGCCTGCCAGGATGCCGTGGTCTGGGGGGCGGACGGGCAGGGCGAATTGACGGTAGCCGTCAACGTGTCCAAAGCGCAGTTCACTACGGGCAATCTGTGCGCGGTACTGCGCCAGGCGATGCAGGCCAGCGGCCTGCCGGCGCACCAACTGGTGATCGAGCTTACCGAGAGCATGCTGATGGACGACGCGTCGGCTGGCCTGCTGCTGATGGGCCAGCTGAAGGATATTGGCGTGACGCTGTCGATCGACGATTTCGGCACCGGTTATTCGTCGCTGAGTTACCTCAAGCGGTTCCCGATCGACGAGCTCAAGATCGACCGCTCGTTCGTGATGGACCTGCCGGGTGGTGATACCGATGTGGCGATCGTGCGCACGGTGATCGATCTGGGGCACCGCCTGGGCATGACCGTCACCGCCGAAGGGGTCGAGACCCGCGCGCAATGGGAGTGCCTTCAGCGCGAGGGATGCGACAACTACCAGGGCTTCCTGTATGGCAAGGCCGTGCCTGCGGAACAGTTTGAGCGGGTATTGGCGCTGTGCCGGACCGGCGGTGGCGGCATCGACGACAAAGGGTAATGCTGCAACAGGGCGCGCGCGGCTGGGGCTCAACTCCGGCGCCAGGCCTGCGTCGTGCGCTCCAGACGCCGCGTCAACAACACGTGGGCGATTTTGACGCTGGCCGAAGTCGCCACGATGGTTACGGCCATGGCGGCGGCGGCGGCAGTGAAGCCTGATTCGTCCATGTTGATGATGGTGACCGCCGCCAGTTTGGTGTCGGTCGAATACAGAAAGATCACCGCCGACACCGTGGTCATGGCGTTCACAAACAGGTAGATGCTGATGTCCAGCACAGCCGGCAGGCACACCGGCACACTGACCCGCGACATGGTGCGAAACAGCGACACCTTGAGCGACGCCGATACGGCCTCGAATTCGGCGTCGAGCTGCTTCAGTGCAGTGGTTGCCGTCAAATGGCTGACGGTATAAAAGTGCGTGACCGAATTCACCACCAGAATCGCCATGGTGGCATAGATAAATCCCAGAGGATTGCCCTTGGCGTTGAAGAAGAAGATGTAGGCCAGGCCCAGCACCAGGCCGGGCACCGCCATCGGCAACATCGCCATCAGTTGCGCCAGCATGCGGCCAGCGGCAAAGGCACGTGTCTTCTCCAGTAGGTAGGCGCCCAGAAAAACCACCAGCGTACCAATGACGGCGGTCCAGGCGGCGAGTTCGACCGAGTTCCAGTAGGCGGCCCAGCCGTCACTGTCGAAGTTGGAGAAAACGTAATTGTTCAGGGTCAGCGCCAGGTTGTACGGCCAACGCGTCACAAACGATGCCCACACCGCCATCGCCAGCAAACCAAAGATCAGGCCACCCACCACCGCACAAAAAGCGAACAGGCCCCAGTCGCGCCGTGGCGAAGGTTTGGGCACCAGCGGCACGGCGCGCGCCGACAACAACGCCACCTGGCGCCGTTGCACGATGCGATCAGCGATGAAGGCCACCACGGCCGGGATCAGCAGCACAAAACCGACCACCGCCCCCATCTGGAAGTTCTGCTGCCCAATCACCTGTTTGAAGATGTCGGTGGCCAGCACATTGAAGCGCCCGCCGATCACCTTGGCGATACCGAAGTCGGTGATCACCAACGTGAAGATGACAAAGCCGGCACTGATCACGCCATACTTGGCGCCCGGCAGCGTGACGGTAAAGAACACGCGGGCCTTGGAGGCGCCCAGTGCATCGGCGGCTTCGTACAGGCGCGCATCGGCCATCGACAGCGCCGCCAGCAAGATCATCAGGGCATGCGGGAAGCAGTAAAACACCTGCGACACGACGATGCCAAACGGGCCGTACACCGATACGCCGAACATCCACTCTTTCAGGAACCCCTGGTTGCCGAACAGGTAGATCAGCGAGATGGCCGGCAGCAGCGAAGGCGCGAGGATGGGTATCAGCGCCAGCGCCTGAAACAGGCCCTTCCAGCGCATACAACTGCGCTGCAGCGCATAGGCATAGACAAACGCCAGCGGCAACACGATGACGGTCGTCAGCACGGCGACAAACAGGCTGTTCCAGACCGAGGCAAAAAGTGCCGGAGTCGAAAAGTACTGGATGTAGTTCGCCAGGCCGACAAAGGCGCCGTCCTGATCCTGGAAACTCTTGGACAACAACCACCACAGGGGCAGAATCAGCGTCAGCAGCATCCAGACTATGAACAGGCAGATGCCACCACGCATCAACAGGTCGTCGCGGTCCAGCTTGCGCCGGGTCGGCGGCGCATCGGAACCCGCAGACAGACTGGCCTGTGTCACGGCTGGTGTGGTGTGGCGGGAAACACGCGAATGCGCTCCGCCGGCAGGCCGATCAGCAGTTCCATGCCTTCAACCACCGACAGGTCCCGCACCACGTTGATGGAAAAGTCGGCCACCAACGCTGGCTTGTCACCGCTGGTTGCCAGCCCGACGCGGCAAAACGCACCGAGAAATTCAATATCCACCACCCGGACGCTGCAGGTATTGGCGCCACCTGCCGCCACATTGCGCACCACCACGTCTTCGGGCCGGATTGCCAGTGTCACGTCGTTGCCCGGGCCCGGTTGCAGATCGATGTCGCAGGCCAGGTCGAGCTTGCCAAAACGCACCACACCGGGGCGAACCACCACGGCGGGCAAGAAATTGGTGGTGCCGACAAAGTCGGCGACGAAGGCACTGGCCGGCTTGCGATAGACCTCCAGCGGCGAGCCCACTTGTTCGATCACGCCCTCGTTCATCACGACGATCCGGTCCGCCATGGTCAGCGCCTCTTCCTGGTCGTGCGTCACCATGATGGTGGTCACCCCCAGGCGCTCGTGCAGGCGGCGAATCTCGATACGCAAATAAGCGCGCACCCGGGCATCGAGCGCACTCAAAGGCTCATCGAGCAACAGCAGGCCGGGCGACAGGGCCAGCGCGCGCGCCAGCGCTACCCGCTGCTGCTGGCCACCCGAGAGCTGGGCCGGGTACTTCGGGCCGGCATCCGGCATGCCAACCAGCTTGAGAAGCTCGTCCACGCGGGTATTGATCTCCACGCGCGGCATGCCGCGGCTGACCAGCCCGTAACCTACGTTGGCCGCCACCGACAGGTTGGGAAACAGCGCGTAGGACTGGAACACGATGCCGAAGTCGCGCTGCGACGCCGGCAGGTTGGATATTTCCCGATCGGCCTGGAAGATGCGCCCCGAGGTCTGGATATCCAGGCCGGCGATGGCACGCAACAGGGTCGTCTTGCCGCAGCCGGACGGCCCCAGAAAACAGACAAACTCACCCTTGGGGATGTCGAGCGAGATGTCCTTGAGGGCCGAAAAAGCACCGAACTGCTTTTTCAGCCGTTCGATGCGCAGGTAGGGCGCAGTCACAAGAGCAGAGTGCCCTTATTTGGGAGCCGCCTTGCCGTCGTAGCGCTTGGTCCACTCGGCCAGGATCTTGGCGCGGTCGTTGCCCATTTTTGCCAGATCAATCTTCACCATGGCCGCGTCGGCACTTGGCGGGTAGTTTGGCGGTGCCGGGTTCATGCCCGGGTAACCGACGATGGCGTAATACTTGCCGTACAACTCGTAGGCCCCCTTGCTGATTGCAAAATCAGCCAGCTTCTGGGATGGCGTCAGGTTCCTGGTGCCCTTGACGATGGCGGTTGCCTCCATGTCCCACGGCGCACCTTCCTTGGCCAGGATGATGTCGATCGGCGCACCGGCGGTCTTCTCGCGGGCCCCACGCATGTCAAAACCAATACCGATGGCGCGCTCGCCCTTGGCTGCCTGCACACAGGGCGCGGAGCCGGAGTGGGTGTACACCGCGATGTTGTTGTGCAGCTTGTCCATGAACTCCCAAGCCGCCTTTTCACCCATGATCTGGATCCAGGCATAAACCGCCTGGTAACCGGTGCCGGATGATGCCGGGTTTGGCATCACGATAGAGTCTTTGTAGACCGGATTGGCCAGGTCCGCCCAGGAAACAGGTTTGGGCAGATTCTTCTTCGGGCCTTCCACTGTGTTGTAGCACATCACCGCCAGCCAGGCATCCATGCCGGTCCAGGTGACCGGGTTGGCTGCACTTCTGAAAACCGGCTTGATCTGGTCCACGCCCTTGGGCGTGTAGGGCTGCAACATGCCCATGGATTCAAACAGTGCGATGCTGGACGCGCCCAGACCCCAGATAACGTCGGCGCGCGGGTTGTCTTTCTCGGCCAGCAAGCGTGCCGTGATGACGCCAGTGGAATCGCGCACCCAGGCAATCTCGACATCGGCATTGGCGGCTTCGAACGCCTGCTTGTACGGCCCAAGCTGGTCATTTTCCAGCGCGGTGTAGACCGTAATCCTGGTCTTTTGCGCAAAGGCTGGCAGGGCCAGCAAGGCGGACACAGCCACTGCGGCCGCACCCAGGATCAGGCGACGAACTCTGGTTTTGAACATTGCGCAAACTCCTTCAACAAAAAAAGCCAAGAAATGAACCCGGGGCGTCCGCTGCCGGACAGGAATGCCAACAACTGTCGCAGCACAATATGTCAGATACGTGACCGCCTCAAGTACCACAAGGATACGCCGGGATGAGGCGTTTCAATGCAGGATTTACCCTGTATCGGAGGCAGGCAGGAATCGGCCCACATGCGCCTGCACCAGGCACTGCTGAAACACCCGCGCCGCCCGGGCCGGCTCGGGCGAACGACGCAGGATGCCAAAGAAGCTGCAGCTATAGCGAAACAGGCTGCTGTTCACGGCACGCATCTGGCCCTGGTCGACGAAACCGGCAGCGTAGTGGTCAGGCAGAAAGCCGAGGAACCGGCCAGACAGTATCAGCGTGGCAATCGCCTCCTGGTCAAACGCCGTGGCCTTGCGCGGCAGCCGCTTCTGCTGGCTGATTTCCATGTTGGGTGAGTGGTAACCCAGGCCGGCAAACTGGTGGTGCGCCAAGTCAGCCCATAACAAGGTGTCGCCCGGAACGGCAAACAGTGGGTGGCGCGCGCCGCAATACATCAGCATGGTTTCTTCAAACAGCGCGTCGTACACCAGGCTGTCCGAGCGCCGATGCCCCGGGATCACGCCAACCTGGAACTGGCCGTCTATCACACCACGCTCGATGGCATTGATCGGCGCCACATGCAGGTGCAGGGCAACGTCGGGAGCGCGTTCACAAAACAGGGCGATTGCGTCACCAATGTGGGCCACCGGGTTGCTTGCCGTCTTGTCGAATAACGCCACGTTAAGCTGGCCGCCCATGCGGCGATGGATGTCGTCCACGCTGGAGCGAAAGATGTCGGTCGAAGCCAGCAGGCGCAGCGTCTCGGCGTAGATTTGCTCACCCTCGGCTGTCAGTGCAAAACCAGCACGTCCCCGGCGGCACAAGGTCAGGCCGAGCCGGGTTTCCAGGTCCTTCACATGGCGGCTGATGGTGGAGGTTCCTGTATTGAGCTCCAGCTCCGCGGCCGCCATGCCGCCACAGTCCACGACCGCCTTGAACACGCGCAACAAACGCAAGTCCATGTCGCCCAACTGGCCCAGAACGGCATGGCTCTTTACTTGCATATCGTGGCAACTGAATAGTGATAACTAGATATTTGTAAGAGTAACAGGCCGGGTCACAATGCGCCATCCCCAGCCCGCACCAGCCAACCCCGGAGAATCTATGAACCCCCACGCTCACATTCGTTCGCTGCCCCCTGAGGGGGCGCTCACCTCCTTTGAGGCGGCTCGGCAGGAGGCGCCATGAACCTGAACGACGCCCAACACCTGCAGCCCGCCCCCACAGAGACCCGCACCGACGCCGCCTGGCTCGATGCGCACTGGATGCCTTACACGGCGAACCGGCAGTTCAAGGCCAACCCGCGCATGATGGTCAGCGCCGAGGGCGCCTACTACACAACGGCCGATGGGCGCCGCATCCTGGATGGTCTGTCGGGCCTGTGGTGCTGCGGCCTGGGCCACGGCCGGCCCGAAATCACCGAAGCGGTGAGCAAACAGATCGCCAAGCTGGACTATTCCCCCGGCTTCCAGTACGGCCACCCGCTGTCGTTCGAGCTCGCCAACAAGATCAAGGAGCTGACGCCCGACGGCCTCGACTACGTGTTTTTCACCGGCTCTGGTTCCGAGTGTGCCGACACCTCGCTGAAAATGGCGCGCGCTTACTGGCGTATCAAAGGCCAGGCCAGCAAGACCCGTTTCATTGGGCGGGAAAAGGGTTACCACGGGGTGAATTTCGGCGGTATCTCGGTCGGCGGCATCGTGGCCAACCGCAAGGCATTTGGCCAGACGCTGGAGGCTGACCACCTGCCCCACACACAGCTGGCCAGCAACGCGTTTTCGCGCGGCATGCCGCAAAAAGGCGCCGAACTGGCCGACGACCTGCTGCGCCTGATCGCGCTGCACGACGCATCGAACATTGCCGCCGTGATCGTCGAGCCGTTCTCCGGCTCCGCCGGTGTGGTCATCCCGCCGGTCGGCTACCTGCAGCGCCTGCGCGAAATTTGCACGGCAAACAACATCCTGCTGATATTCGACGAGGTCATCACCGGCTTCGGCCGTTGCGGCGCCTTCACCGGTGCCGAGTCGTTCGGTGTTACGCCCGACATCCTGAACGCCGCCAAACAAATCACCAATGGCACACAGCCGCTGGGCGCCGTGGTTGCCAAAAAGGATATCTACGACACCTTCATGGCCGCCGGCGGGCCGGAATACATGCTCGAGTTTGCCCACGGCTACACCTATTCAGCACACCCGGTCGCCTGCGCTGCCGGCATTGCCGCACTTGACGTGCTGGTCAGAGATGACCTGGTCACGCGCGTGAAGTCACTGGCACCGTATTTCGAGCATGCCGTGCACAGCCTCAAGGGCGTAAAACATGTCACCGACATCCGCAACTACGGCTTGGCGGCCGGTTTTACCATCGACGCCGTGCCTGGCGAGCCGGCAAAACGCCCCTATGAGATCGCCATGAAATGCCTTGACAAAGGTTTTTATGTGCGTTATGGCGGCGATACGATACAGATCGCACCGCCCTTCATCATCGAAAAACACGAAATCGACAGCCTGATCAACGCCCTGGGTGACGCCCTGCGCGAGACTGCCTGACACCAGAGACATCCGCCATGTACAACGACCCATTTCTGCAAGCCGCTGGCTCTGCCACCACCATGCCGACCATCGGCCATCTGATCGACGGCAAACTGGTGGCGGGCGGCTCCCGCATGCAGGACGTCTTCAACCCGGCCACCGGCCGGGCCGAAAAGCGCTTGCTGCTGGCCGATGCGGCGACCATTTCGATGGCTATTGCGTCGGCGCAGGCCGCCTACCCGGCCTGGCGCGCCACGCCACCACTCAAGCGCGCCCGCGTCATGGGCAAACTCAAGCAGTTGCTGGAAGAACACGCCGACAAGATCTGCGCGCTGCTCACCGCCGAACATGGCAAAGTGGTGGGTGACGCCCTGGGCGAGCTGCAGCGCGGCATAGAAAATGTTGAGTACGCGAGTTATGCGCCCGAATTGCTCAAGGGTGAACACAGCAAAAACGTCGGGCCGGCTATCGACTCCTGGAGCGAATTCCAGCCGCTCGGCATCACTGCGGGCATCACACCGTTCAACTTCCCGGTCATGGTGCCGCTGTGGATGTGGCCGATGGCAGTGGTCTGTGGCAACTGCTTCATCCTCAAACCGTCCGAGCGCGACCCGTCCAGCGCCCTGCTGGTGGCGCAACTGGCGCTCGAAGCCGGTCTGCCGCCTGGCGTATTGAATGTCGTGAACGGTGACAAGGAGGCGGTGGACGCCCTGCTCACCGACAAGCGGATTGCGGCGGTGAGTTTTGTCGGCTCGACACCGATTGCCGAATACGTCTACGCCACTGGCACGGCGCACGGCAAACGCGTGCAGGCGCTGGGCGGCGCGAAAAACCACGCCGTCGTGATGCCGGATGCCGATGTTGCCAACGCGGTCAGTGCCATGATGGGCGCTGCCTTTGGCTCCTGCGGCGAGCGCTGCATGGCAGTACCGCTGATCGTGGCGGTGGGCGACGCCACGGCCGACGCCATGATCGCCGGATTGAAAACCGAGATCGCCAAGATGAAGGTCGGCCCGGGCTCAGACGCCAGCAACGACATGGGGCCCCTGGTCACCAAGCCGCATTGTGAAAAGGTCAAGGGTTATGTGGCCCAAGGCGTGGCTGAGGGCGCCACACTGCTTGTCGACGGCCGCAATGTGGCGGTGCCGGGCCATGAAAACGGCTATTTTGTCGGCCCCTGCCTGTTTGACAACGTCAAACCGGGCATGGTGATCTACCAGGAAGAAATATTTGGCCCGGTGCTGGGCATCGTGCGCGTGAAGACGCTGCAGGAAGCGATGGACCTGATCGACCGCCACGAATACGGCAACGGCACCTGCATCTTCACCCGCGACGGTGAAGCAGCGCGGTATTTCAGCGACAACATCCTGGTGGGCATGGTGGGCGTGAATGTGCCGCTGCCGGTGCCAGTGGCCTACCACTCGTTTGGCGGCTGGAAACGCTCCCTGTTCGGGGACCTGTCGGCCTACGGGCCGGATGCGGTGCGCTTTTACACCAAGCGCAAGACCATCACACAACGCTGGCCGTCGGCCGGGGTGCGTGAAGGGGCAGTGTTCAGCTTCCCGTCCAACCGCTGACTCCGTCAAGGCGGTTTGCGCATGACACCAAGCCGCATGCAAATCGGACTGCCCAAGGAGATCAAGAACCACGAGTACCGTGTCGGGCTGACACCCGCCAGCGTGCGCGAACTGACCGCCCATGGGCATCGCGTACTGGTGCAACGCGGCGCCGGCGCTGCCATCGGGCTGACGGACGACCAGTATGTTGCGGCCGGTGCCTCGATGGCCGACGATGCCGCCAGCGTGTTCGCCCGCACCGACATGATCGTCAAGGTCAAGGAGCCACAGCCGCTCGAACGCGCCATGTTGCGGCCGGGTCAGATTCTTTATACCTTCCTGCATCTGGCGCCCGACCCGGAACAAACCGCGGCACTGGTCAAATCGGGCGCGGTGTGTATCGCCTACGAAACCATCACCGGCAGCGGTGGCGGCTTGCCACTGCTGGCGCCCATGAGCGAAGTGGCCGGCCGCATGGCGGTGCAGGCCGGTGCTGCACACCTGGAAAAGTCCAAAGGTGGCATGGGCGTTTTGCTGGGCGGTGTAGCGGGTGTTGCTGCTGCCCATGTAGTAATCATCGGTGCCGGCGTGGTCGGCACAAACGCGCTGCAGGTGGCCGTCGGCATGGGCGCACGCGTCACCGTGCTGGACAAGAACGTCGACCGCCTGCGCCAGTTGGACCTGGTTTTCGGGAACCGCATCAGCACCCTCTATTCAGGCCGGCACAACCTGGAACAAGCGGTGCTGGACGCCGAGCTGGTAGTCGGCGGCGTGCTGATACCTGGCGCCGCCGCGCCCAAGCTCGTCACGCGCGCCATGGTGGCGGCAATGAAAAAAGGCGCGGTGGTGGTGGATGTGGCGATCGACCAGGGCGGCTGTTTCGAGACGTCACACGCCACCACCCACGCCGACCCGACATTTGTGGTGGACGGCGTGGTGCACTACTGTGTGGCCAACATGCCCGGCGCTGTCGCCCGCACCTCCACCTTTGCGCTGAACAACGCCACCATCAGCCACGCCCTGGCATTGGCCGACAAGGGTTGGCACCAGGCGCTGAGGGAAAATCCGCACTTGAAAAACGGGCTCAACGTGGCAAACGGTCACGTCACCTACGCCGCTGTGGCGCAGGCGCTGGGCTACGAATTCGTGGACGCCGATACCCTGCTTAGGTGACGCTCAGGCAGCAGCCGTTGGTCGGCCACGCGGCGTGCGCAGATGCGCAATGCCCCGCTGCTCCGGGAACTTGGTGGTGGTCTCCCACAGATGGTCACCAAAATAAAACGGTTCGAAGGCTTGCGCGCCCGGAATTGGCAACGGCGCAATCACCGCATCGACCCGTGCCTCATAAAAGAACGGGATCGAGTAACGCTCCCGGCCCGAGCCCAGCACCCGGTGCACGGTGGCACGGATGGCGCCAGCGGTCCAGCGCTCGAGCACTTTGCCGAAGTTGACCGCCAATGTGCCTTCCCGAGGCGGCACATCGAGCCAGCTGCCGTCCAGGTGCTGCGCTTGCAACCCGTCCACGCCATCTTGCGCCAGCAGGGTCAAGAAACCGGTGTCCACATGCCCGCGGCCCAGCACATACCGCGGCACCCCGCTTTCACTGGCCCATACATCGGCTGGCGCGACGCCCTGAAACGAAGCCTCGCTGCGCAACGGGTAATGCAACAGGCGCAGCGTGGAGATACCGCCATCAAATGCGGCATCGAAACTATGCTCGGGCAGACCCAGGCCGCGCGCCACTGAATGCATCAATGCCATCGAGAGCCGGTTCATCGCCAGGTAGTACTCGCGCGCCACGGCGCGCCAGCCCGGCAACACGGATTCGTCGGGCAGCGGTGTTGCTTCACACAGCGGGTCGCTGCTGTCCACCACCGACGGCCCGAAGGCGAGGTCCGGCCCCATGTCGATGCCCTCCTTGTAGGTGAGCAGACCGTCTTGCAGCGGAAACCAGCCACGGTACACGTTGGGTCGCGCAGGGTCGAAATTCCAGCGCCAGAGTTTGCGGATCTCGGCTTCGGGCAGGGAAAACAATGCAAGCAACTGGCGCCGCCGCGCCACATCCAGCACCGCCCACGCTGGCAGGCCGCTGATGACCATGAAACCTTCGTTGCGCGCCGCCGACTGTATGGCGGCATCGACCGCGGCGCGGGCCGCTGGATCGGCCCCGAAAAGCCCCGCAACGTCGACTTGCGGGATCGCGTGCGTGGTCAACTTTTTGCCTGCGGGCGGTGGTACAGCGCAAAACGGCTTCTTCAGGCAGGAGGCGATGACCGCGTCGAAGTCGCTTGCCTGCGGACCCTGGTAACCGACGATCTTGCCCTCTTCGTCCCAGCGGCGCAAACTCACGGCGTCGGCAAAAAATGGCTCGACCTCGAACGCACGTGCCTGCTCTGTGGTCATCACACCCCCCTGCAGCTTGAGCGACTGCTTCGACGCCTCCGACAACTGCTCGAAATAACCAGGCTCGACTGCCGCCAAATAGCGTTTGGCCGCCACATGCATGCGCACCGGTTCGGTCACCTCGGGGCCAAAAAATTGCGACAACCAAGCCGAGCCCGAAGCCTCGTGCTGGGTATCGACGCCGCTGTCGGCAACGTCCTGCGGCAGGTCATGCAGCAAATGGCCGATATCGTGCAGGAATGCCGCCGTGACGAGGGGCGGCGTGGCGCCGTCGCGGCGGGCAAAGGCGCCGCACTGCAGCGCGTGGTCGAGCTGGCTCACGCCTTCCCCATAACCCTCGTGGCCGCGTCGCCCGAATGCCGCGTGGATCTGCATCAACACCGTGTTGGTCATTTTGTCTCCCGTACGGTGGCTGCGCCACGCCGCAGCACCTGCAGTCGGCTGCGCATGGCGTCACCATCAATATAACAACCTTGCAAGTGGCGCCTGCCGCGCTGCGGGTCAAAGGCGGTGCGCCCGTGCAGCGTGCGGTCGTTTTGCATCACCACGCAATCGCCCGGGTCGAGCCGGAACACAGCTTCCAGCGCCGGGCGCTGCAGGATGGCGGCGAACTGCCGATAGGCACGGTACCAATCCGCGGCAATCTCCGCCGGCGCATCCAGCCAATCGGCTGACCGGTTGTTGAAATGCACCGAAGTAACCCGGCCGTGCGCGTCGATGGATATCAGGGTTTGCCTTGCCACCAGCTCTGTAGAGGCATCGGCATAACGAAACGTCATGGGCCAACGCGTCAACAGATCGAACGCCGCCGGGGCCTCCCGGCGCAGCATGCCGGCAGCTGCAAACCCATCCACCAGCAGCGTGTCACCTCCGGGCGCCTCCGACACCAGGCAATGCAGCAGCTGCACCCCCGGCGACGGGTCGCGGTACGGATTGTCCGAATGCACCCCCAGGCCCACTGCGGTGTAGGCGAGGTTGGTCGGATTTGGCACCGAGACCACATCAAACAGCCGCCCATAGTTGGTCACGCGCACAAAACCCAGCCGGTCACCGACCTCTGCCACGCTGCCCAGCCGGATGGGCACATTGCGCAGCAAACCGAAACCAAGCGCGTGGTACTGCTCCAGCCAGGCGAGTTCACATGCCGTGTCAGCCAGCATGGCCGGCCAGTCGCCCGTGGGCAATGCGCGGGTGATTTCAGCGCCCCATGTGGTCACGGCCCGGGCCCGGCCGGCGCGCGCGGTGGCCGACAAGTCATGCGCGGCCAGCCATTCTTGCGGGTAGGCCGACTGATGGCCGTCTGACCACACTACCTGCAACACTCCGTCAGCGGCTACTACTGCGGATTGGACACTCAGTCCCGCTGGCAGATCCGAGATGCCATACAGCTTTTGCCCGTTTCCCGGGTGGCGGCATGCGACGCAGCGACAGTTGTCACGCAGCCAGTCATTCGCCAACGGCCACGAGCCTGTCGCACTGCTGTGCAGCGTAATGGAGCCATCAGACAGGGTTGGCGTCACGGTGTTTGGCATGCTTTGTTCAGGTTGTGTCTTGCAAGCTTAGGGCTTCGCCACGCGCAAGGCAACCAGCCCCGCGCCCACAATCAGTGCAGCGCCGACAACTGTGGTGAGCCGCGGCACTTCGCCAAAAAACAGCAGCCCCCACAACGGCGCCCACAACACCCCCGAATACTCGAATGGCGCGACCAGGTTGGCCCGCGTTATGCGGTAGGCCGAGGTCAGCAGAAGGGTACCGATTGTCGCCACCACACCACAACCAAATATCAGAAACCCGTCCATCGGGCCCGGCATGACCCACGGTCGCACCAGGAACACGATGCTGGGATGCGACGCGTCAACCACCCCGAGCAGGGTCACCACCAAGGCAATGCCCAGGGCGCCGAACAGGAAGACCAGGTTCTGGTACAGGGCCATCACCGACGCCGCGTGGGTGGGGCCCATGCCACGGGCCATCAGCATCGCCCCGGCGTACATGGCAGCAGACAGCAGCGACAACAACGCCGCCGGCTCAAAAAAACCGCTGCCCGGTTGCAGCATCACCAGCACGCCGGCAAACCCGACGGCCACCGCCGCCCACACCTGCCAGCCGGCACGTTCACCCAGCATCGGCCCGGCCAACAGGGTGACGAAAAGCGGCACGGTGAAGTACAAGGCAACGGCATCCGCCAGCGGCAGCGCCGGAAACGCCAGGTAATACGCCAGATAGGCCACGAACATCAGTGTGGCGCGCAGCGTCAGTGCCCCACAACCCTTGACGAACACGGCCCGCCAGCCAACCTCGAGCTGCACCAGCAGCAGCAAGAACGGGATCGCGACGATAGAGCGCAGCGACAACACCTCGGTCAGCGGGTAACCACCACTGACCTGCTTGATCACCGCGTCCTGCAAGGAGAAAATCAAGACGCCCAGGCACAGATAGGTTATGCCGCGCAGCGGCTGGTTCAGCACCGCTGCTCTAGCGTGCCACGACCTGCGCCATCTCCAGCACCTTGCACGAATAACCCCACTCGTTGTCGTACCAGGACACGACTTTCACGAAAGTGCCGTCCAGCGCCATGCCCGCATCGGCGTCGAACACCGAGGTGCAACTCTCGCCGCGGAAATCGGTGGACACCACCTTGGCCTCGGTGTAGCCCATGACACCTTTCATCGAGCCTTCAGAGGCCGCCTTCATCGCGGCGCAAATCTGGGCGTAGGTCGCCTCGCGGCTGAGCTCCACCGTGAGGTCGACCACCGACACGTCCGACGTCGGCACACGGAACGCCATACCGGTGAGTTTCTTGTTCAGCTCGGGTATCACCACACCCACCGCCTTGGCGGCACCGGTGGACGACGGGATGATGTTCTCCAGGATGCCGCGGCCGCCGCGCCAGTCTTTATTGGACGGGCTGTCCACGGTTTTCTGGGTCGCCGTGGCGGCATGCACCGTGGTCATCAGGCCACGCTTGATGCCCCAGTTGTCGTGCAGCACCTTGGCCACGGGTGCCAGGCAATTGGTGGTGCAGGAGGCGTTGGAAATGATGGCCTGGCCGGCGTAGGTCTTGTCGTTCACGCCGTAAACGAACATCGGCGTGTCGTCCTTGCTGGGTGCCGACATGATGACCTTTTTGGCACCCGCATCAATGTGTTTCTGCGCCGTCTCCTTGGTCAGGAACAACCCGGTGGACTCGATCACGATGTCGGCGCCGACCTCGGCCCACTTGAGCTCGGCCGGGTCGCGGACCGCAGTCAGGCGAATCTTCTTGCCATTCACCACCAGCATGTTGCCGTCCACCGCGATGTCTCCCTTGAAGCGGCCATGCACCGAGTCGAACTCCAGCATATAGGCCAGGTAGTCCGGCTCCAGCAGGTCGTTGATGGCCACCACCACGATGTTCTTGAAGTTCTGCACGGCGGCGCGAAACACCATGCGCCCGATGCGGCCAAAGCCGTTGATGCCAATCTTGATCGTCATGAGTCAATCTCTCCTGATAGTAGTAAAAATGCTGTTCGCCTGTCAGCGCCTGGCCAGCGCCTTTTGCACCGTATCCGCCACATTCTCCGGCGTGAAGCCGAAGTGTTTGAAAAGCACCGGTGCCGGCGCCGATTCGCCATAACTATCGATACCCACCACGGCGGCGCAGCCGTATTTCCACCAGCCCGCCGTCACACCCATCTCCACCGCGATGCGCGGCACACCAGCGGGCAACACCGCCGACTGGTAGGCAGTGGACTGGCGGTCAAAGGTGGTGCTGCTGGGCATCGATACCACCCGCACCGCTATCTTGCGTGCCGCCAAAAGCTCCTGCGCCTTCATGGCCAACTGCACTTCGGAGCCAGTGGCGATAAGCACCGCCTGCGCCTTGCGCCGCAGCCCGACCTCGGACGGCTCGGCCAGCACGTAGGCGCCCTTGCTGATGGCGTCCAGCCCGTAGGCGTCTGGCGCAGATTCTGAACCGCCCTTGGGTGCATAACTGATGTTCTGGCGGCTCAGCAGCAATGCGGTTGGCCGCGTGTTGTTTTGCAGCGCTACCGCCCAGGCCACGGCGGTCTCGGCGCTGTCGGCCGGACGCCATACGTCCAGATTGGGAATCAGGCGCAGCGATGCGGCGTGTTCGATCGACTGGTGCGTGGGCCCGTCTTCGCCCAGGCCGATGCTGTCGTGCGTGAACACATGCACCACGCGCAGCTTCATCAAGGCCGCCATCCGGATGGCATTGCGGCTGTAGTCACTGAAGGTGAGAAAAGTGCCGCCATAGGGGATATACCCGCCATGCAGCGCCACGCCATTCATGATCGCCGCCATGCCAAATTCGCGCACGCCGTAGTTGATGTGCCGTCCGCCCTGGCTCGTACCCTGGGCATCCACGGTCTGCACCACACCCCCCGCCATGTCAAATCGCAGACTCGGGGTGGCCTTGGTATTGGTCAGGTTCGAGCCAGTCAGATCCGCCGAGCCACCCAGCATCTCGGGCAGGGCGGCGGTAAACGACTCCAGCGCCAGTTGTGAGGCCTTGCGCGAAGCGACCGTCTCGGCTTTTGCGTGGGCGCCCAATACCGCATCAACAGCAGTTTGCGCAAACGACTTCGGCAACTCGCCCTTCATGCGACGCGACAACTCACGCGCCAGTTGCGGATGGGCCGCCTTGTACGCAGCAAAGCGGCCCTTCCAGGCCTTTTCGGCGGCAGCGCCGCTGGCCTTGCAGCTCCAGGCGGCGGCAATGTCCCTGGGGATGACAAATGGCGCGTGCTCCCAGCCCAGCGCCGCGCGCGTGAGTTTGATCTCGTCGGCGCCGAGCGGCTCGCCATGCGCCTTGGCGGTGTTGGCGCGGTTCGGGCTGCCCTGGCCAATACGCGTTTTGCACATGATCAGGGTCGGGCGTTCGGCGTTGTTTTTTGCCTCGACGATGGCTTTGGACACCACTGCCACATCATGGCCGTCGATGGGGCCGACCACGTTCCAGCCCATGGCGACAAAACGCAGTGCCGTGTTATCGGCAAACCAGGGCGCGACCTGGCCGTCGATGGAAATGCCGTTGTCGTCGTACAGGGCGATCAGCCGGCCCAGCTTCCAGGCGCCGGCCAGGGACGCGGCTTCGTGGCTGATGCCTTCCATCATGCAACCATCACCCAGGAACACATAGGTGTGGTGATCCACCACGGCATGTCCATCGCGGTTGAATTCGGCCGCCAACAACTTCTCCGCCAGTGCCATGCCCACCGCATTGGCAAAACCCTGGCCCAGCGGTCCGGTCGTGGTCTCCACACCCGGTGTGAGGCCGTGTTCCGGATGCCCCGGGGTCTTGCTGTGCAACTGGCGAAAATTCTTCAGCTCGGCCATCGGCAAGGCATAACCGCTCAGGTGCAACAGGGCATACAGCAACATCGAGCCATGGCCGTTGGACAATACAAAACGGTCGCGGTTGAACCAGTGCGGGTTGGCCGGGTTGTGGCGCAGGATGCCCGGCCCGGTGCCGTCGACCGCCTGCGGCGCCCAGAGCGCCAGCGCCATGTCGGCCATGCCCATTGGCGCACCGGGGTGGCCGGAGTTGGCCTGTTGTACGGCGTCCATCGCCAGGGCGCGGATGGCATTCGCCATTGATTGGGAGGTGGTCATGGAATGCCGTGATTGGGGGAAGGTGCTGCGCCACGGCGCAGATATCGGCCGATTTTATCGTTCGAGCGGCCGTCGACCGGGGCTTAGGCGAGAACTATTGCCATGGCGCCCCGAGCCACTTGCGCTAATATGACCCACCGTTTTGCACCGTCCGCCCTGCCGGGCACCCCTATGCGCAACTTTCGGCTTTCTGCCAGCCTGGCCCGGTCGGCGACACACATCCTGCTGTGTGTTTCGGCTCTGGGCTGTGCAGCATCTGCCACGGCGGCCGACCCAAAAGCCTCCAAGTTCTTCGAAGACGCATTGGTGCGATACGAAAAGAAGGACATCGAGGGCGCCATCATCCAACTCAAGAATGCGCTGCAGATCGACCCCAACATGCTGGCCGTGCAGATGCTGCTGGGCCGCGCCCTGATGAAGAATGGCGAAGTGGCGGCAGCCGAAGTGGCTTTTCTGCAAGCCCTGAGGCTTGGCGTGAACCGCGCCGAGGTTGTCGTGCCGCTGGGCCAGGCCTTCTTGGCCCAAGGCAAACACAAGCTGATTTTCGAGCAACAGCAGTTGCTGCTGCCAGGCCTGCCACCACCAGTCCAGTTGCAAATGTTGTTGCTGCGCGCCTCTGCCGCGTCGGACCTGGGTGACGTGCGCGGCGCCTTGCGCGCCATCGACGATGCCAGGGTGATCGACCTGCGCGCGCCCGAAGTCTGGCTGGCCGAGGTGCCAATCCGCATCCGCGCGCGCCAGTTCAAGGAAGCCACAGCGGCGGCGGACCGCGCCTTGTCATTGGCGCCGGATTCCGCCGAAGCGCGTTACCAGAGCGGCTCCATCCTGCATGCCCAGGGCGACCTGAAGGGCGCTATCGCCGCCTACGACAAGGCCCTCAAGGTGTCGGAAGACCATGTCGAGGCGCTGGTGTCGCGTGCCGGGCTGCTGATCGACCTGGCGCGACCGGCCGATGCCACAGCCGATCTGGTGACACTCAAGCAGGTCGCGCCCGACGACCCGCGCGCCGCCTACCTGCGTGCCCTGCTGGCCGAGCGCAACAAGGACTTCGCCACTGCCAACGCATCGCTTAAAACCGTCACCGAGCTGCTCGACCCGATACCGCTGGAGTTCATACGCTACCGACCCCAGTTGCTGATGCTCAACGGCCTGGCGCATTTCGGCCTCGGGCAACGCGAGAAGGCCAAGCAATACCTGGAATATTTCCAGCGCATACAAAGCGGCAGCCCGGCGGCCAAGCTGCTGGCGCAGATCTTGCTGGCCGAACCCAACGTGCCGCGCGCCATCGACGTGCTGGAAGCCTACCTGAAAGGTCAGCCCGGAGATGCCCAGGCCATGACCCTGCTGGCCTCGGCCTACATGACCCTCGGGCGCCATGCCAAGGCCACGGCCCTGATGCAGGAGGCGTTGAAGGGGCGCGAGACACCCGAGATGCGCACGGTGCTTGGCATGAGCCTGATCCGCGGCGGACAGGCCGCCGACGGTGTGACTGAACTCGACTCGGTGTTTCGCAAGAACCCTGGCCAGACACAAGCCGGGCTGACGCTGTTTGGCCTGTACATGCGCTCTGGCCAGGCTGCCAAGGCCATCAGTGTGGCGGAGAACCTGGTCAAACAGTTCCCGCAGAACGCCGGCTACCTCAACCTGCTGGGCATGGCGCGCGGCCAGGCGGGTGAGGGGGCGGCGGCGCGCAACGCCTTCGAGCGCGCGCTGAAGATCGACAACACCCTGACCAGCGCCCAGATCAACGTGGCGCGGCTGGATATTGCGACCAAAGCGTATGACGCCGCCGCCCTACGCTTGACGAGTGTGCTCAAGACCAATGACAGGAACGCCGAGGCGATGCACGAGATGGCGGTGTTGTCGGAGCGCAAGGGGCTGATTGCCGACGCCCAGCGCTGGCTGGAAAAAGCCAACGACCTGTCGGCCCCAAAAGAGCTGCGCTGGGGTTTTGCCCTGCTCGAGTTCTTCCTGCGCAACGGCCAGCCCGACCTCGCCTTGCAGGCGGCAAAACGACTGAACGCCAAGGCGCCGGAGGACTTGCAGGTGCTGATGGGTTATGGCCGGGCCCAGCTGGCGATCGGCGACCCCGTGGGCGCCAAGGCCACGCTCACCGGCGCCACGCGTTTTGCCGACTACAACGCGCCGTCCCAGGTCGAACTGGCCTTGCTGCAATTGCGCGCCAACAACCCGGACGGCGCCGCCTACAGCCTGGACAAGGCGTTGTCGGGGCAGCCGGACTTCCTGCCCGCCATGGCCCTGATGGCCGATGTGGAGTTGCGCAAGAACGACCCGGTGAAGGCCGAGAAACGCGCCCGCGACATCGTCGCCAAGCACCCGCAACGCGCCATCGGTTACAGCCTGCTGGGGGACATTGCGCGCTCCCGTGGCCAGAGCGGGCCGGCCGTCGACAACTACCGGCGCGCGCACCAGGTGGAGCCGTCCGGCGACACCCTGCTGCGGCTGTTTCGCGCCCTGGCGCCGCAGGAGGGCGGCAAGCCGGCCTTGCAACTGGGCGAAGCGTGGATCAAGGCGCATCCGCAGGACATCCCCGTGCGCAAGGCAGTCGGCGACGCCTATGCCCGCGCCGGCAACCTGGCGGCGGCGCGCAGCAACTATGAATTCGTCGTCAAGGTGGCGCCCGACGATGCCGACGTGCTGAACAACCTGGCCAATGTCTTGCTGCGGCAAAAAGACCCCACAGCCATCAAGCTGGCCGAGCAGGCAGTGGCGAAACGGCCGTCCAATGCCAATGCGATCGACACACTGGGCTGGATATTGTTTCAAAACGGACAAACCGACCGCGCCCTGACCATGTTGCGCGATGCCCGCCTGCGCGACCCACTGAATCCCGAGATTCGCTACCATCTGGCGGTGGTATTGTCGAAAACCGGGCGCACCAGGGAGGCGCGGGAAGAACTGGAAGCGGCCCTCAAAGGCGGGCGCCAGTTCGACGATGTTGCAGAGGCACAACAGTTATTGAAAACACTAAACTGAGCTGGCGTAGGCTGACAAAAGTGCTCCGGCACCTGTCGGTTTTGTTTACATCAAGCTCGACACAGGACCACCTGCCTCCCGTAAGTGCTTGATATACAAAGAAATGCGAGCAGTGGCACAGTTCTCGCTTGTGTACTACCAACCGATACCCCGTAAGCCGCTGGTTTCCCCAAAGGAACTGGTTGAAGAGGAACCCACTATGAAAAGCAGTCGCTCACATTTCCCAAAACTGGCAGGCCTCTTGGCAGGCTGTGTGTTGGCGCTGACAGCGTTGCCGTCTTTTGCGGCGTCGACTTGGAGCAGTATGGGTACGGCCTCGGCGACTCCTGCTGGGCTTAGCTGCACGAATCCACTCACCGGAAATCCCAATAGTTCGAATTGTGGCGTGGGCGTCAACAACGGCGTGGGCACCGACCGCACGGTCAACATGACGGTTGACGCCTTCTCAACCGCCCCATATATCAATGCCGGCGCAACGTTTGCCACAGCGTCGTTGCGTCAATATTCAGATGGTATGGGCGTTGTCAATGTAAACGAAGTAGGTTCGACTAACGGACCAACCGCAGTAGACAATGAACTCGGCACCGATGCGATCCGGCTGACTTTCTCCCAACAGGTCACATTGCAGCAGGTATCGATCGGATATAACGGTACTGACAACTTGGCGGCAGACTCGGATATCTCGATTTTTCGTTGGGCTGGCAGTGGCACACCTGGCGCGGTCGTCGGAGCAGCCACCAACGCGATGGCTACCGCTGGCTGGCAGCTGGTAAGCAACTCCAGCAATGTGGGTGCTTCAAACAATGGTACTCCCGGCGGGACGATCGGTGCTGTCGGCACAAATCTAGGCTCCGCGTCAAGCTACTGGCTCATCAGTGCCTACAACACCAGTTTTGGTGGAACCCAACTAGACGGCACCAACCCCGTATTGGACTATTTCAAATTGACAGGTATCGTCGCCCAGTCAAACAACATCAATACTCCCAAGATCCCCGAGCCAGGCTCCCTTGCCTTGATGGGCGCGGCATTGGCAGGCATGCTGGCGGTTCGTCGGCGCAAAGTGGCTGCAGTCTGAACCGGCTACTGCCAACTTCGCAACCAGCCGCCACCCACCATGGGTGGTACCAAGAACAAGCACCCCGACGGGTGCTTTTTTTTGCGTGCGCGGCGCGTCATGGGCTCTGACAGGTAGGTGTCGGGTAGCTGTCGCTGTGCATCGCGCACTGGGAGTTGTAGCTTTGGCAATTGCAGGCCCGCAGTTGTGTGTGTCGGGTGGTCGTTGCGACAGACTGACTGGGCGAACAGATCAGCCCGTGCTTCGGTGACCAGTGTGTGTCCGACGAAAGGGCCTGGGCCAGCCGGGCGCGGTTTCCAGATGCTGCGAGCAGCCATCGCCGATGGCCGGGCGCGCGCCGAGCTTTACACTGGAGCGTGGGCCGATGCGGGTACACCACAGCGGCTGGCAGAGTTCAACCTGATATTTGCCCCACCACCCACCGGAGGTACCAGTCATGAACCCTTTTGTCTACGCTGCGCGACGGGCGGCAATGGCCGCGCACATCGGGCCCAACGCGGTGGCCATCGTGCCGACTGCGCCCGAACAACAGCGCAACCGCGACAGCGACTTCCAGTTCCGCCATGACAGCTACTTTCATTACCTGAGCGGTTTTGCCGAGCCCCGGGCCTGGCTGGTGATTTCCGGCACCGGCCACACCACGCTGTTTTGCCAACCCCGGGACATGGAGCGCGAGATCTGGGATGGTTACCGCGTGGGACCGGCGGACGCACCGGCCCGGCTCGGTGTGGACAGCGCTTATCCGGTCGCCGAGCTCGACACCCGCCTGCCACCACTGCTCGACGGCTGCGACGCGGTGTGGTACCCGTTTGGCATCCACAAGGGACTGGAGTCACGGGTAGACGGCTGGCTGGGCAGCCTGCGTGCGCGCCTGCGCATGGGTGCGTTGTGCCCGGGGCAGCAACGTGACCTGTGCGGCGTCTTGGACGAGATGCGGCTGGTCAAGGACGAGCACGAGCAGGCCACGATGCGCCGCGCCGCGCAGATCAGCGCTGGCGCCCATGTGCGTGCCATGCAGACCTCGGCGCGCATGCTGCGGCAGAACCAGGAGGTGCGCGAATTCCACCTCGATGCGGAGCTGTTGCACGAATTTCGCCAGCACGGCTCGCAGTCCCCGGCCTATGGCTCCATCGTCGCTGCCGGTGCCAATGCCTGTGTTCTGCATTACCGCGCCGATACGGCTCACGTGCGCAGCGGCGAGCTGGTGTTGATCGACGCCGGCTGCGAACTCGACGGTTACGCCAGCGATATCACGCGCACGTTCCCGGCCAACGGCCGCTTCACCGGGCCGCAACGCACCCTGTACGAGCTGGTGCTGGCGAGCCAGCAGGCGGCAGTGCAGGCGACAAAACCGGGCGCACGATTCACCGACCCGCACGAGGCCAGTGTGAGGGTGCTGGCTCAAGGCATGCTGGAGCTCGGCCTGCTGGATCACAACACCGTGGGCACGCTGGACGATGTGATCGAAAAGCGCAGTTATTTCCAGTTTTACATGCACCGCACCGGGCATTGGCTGGGCATGGATGTGCATGACTGCGGCGGTTACCTCGAACCCTCCGAGCTCGGGCAGTGCAGCAAGCGCACCGATGCCGTGACCGGTGAGAGCATCATCCAGCGCCCGGCGCGAGTGTTGCGGCCCGGCATGGTGCTGACCATCGAGCCCGGCATCTACGTGCGCCCGGCGCCTGGCGTGCCCGAGCAGTTCCACAACATCGGCATCCGGATCGAGGATGACGCCATCGTCAACGTCGGTGGCTGCGAACTGATCAGCCGTGGTGTTCCGGTCGATCCGGACGAAATCGAAACCTTGATGCGGGGTTAGCGGCATGCTGCACACCGCACTGCGGGCGCAGTACGAGCGTGATGGTTATCTGGTGCTGCCTGGTTTCAAAAACGCGGTGCAGACCGCTGCCGTTCGAGACCGTGCGGCAGACATTGTGGAAGCCTTCGATCCGGGCCAGAGCCGGGCGGTGTTCACCACCAACGAGCAGGCACGCTCGGTGGACGACTATTTCCTGCACTCGGGGGACAAGATCCGCTGCTTTTTCGAAGAAGACGCTTTCGACGCCCAAGGGCAGCTGAAACAAGCCAAGGCGCTGTCGATCAACAAGATCGGCCACGCGCTGCACGACCTGGACCCGGTATTCGACCGCTTTTCACGCGGCGCAGCGCTGGCCGCTCTGGCAAGTGAAGTCGGGCTGGCCGAGCCGCTGTTGTGGCAGTCGATGTATATCTTCAAACAACCCGGCATCGGGGGCGAGGTGCGCTGGCACCAGGACGCCACCTTTTTCGACACGACGCCAACCAGCGTCACCACATTCTGGTTTGCGCTCGAAGACGCCACACTGGAGAACGGTTGCCTGTGGGTCGAGCCCGGTGGCCACGGCGGGCCACTGCGTGAGCGGTTTGTCCGCGCTGGCGAGCAGGTGAGCATGGAGCGGCTCGATTCGACAGCCTGGCCCGACCAGCATTCGGCTGTGGCGTTGACCGTGGCAGCCGGAACCCTGGTGGTTTTCCATGGTTTGTTGCCACACTACAGTGCACCAAACCGGTCAGCCTTGTCGCGTCATGCCTATACCCTGCACGCCACGGATGGTTGCGCCCGGTACTCGCCACGGAACTGGCTGCAGCGCCCGCCATCCATGCCGCCACGCGGTTTTTGAACGGCGGCGCGGCGGCGCGCCGGCAACCGCCTGTGGCCGAATGGCACGCCTACAATTCGGCATCCCAAACCCAGGCGACCAGTCGGCATGCGGGGCACGACGGAATACCGCTGCAGGAGAACACCCATGCCTGATGACATCGTCAATGCACCCGACAAACGCGCGGAGCTGCGCCGCGCCGCGCTGGAATACCACGAATTCCCGACGCCTGGCAAGATCGCCATTGCCGCCACCAAACAGCTGTTGAACCAGCACGACCTGGCCCTGGCCTACTCACCCGGCGTTGCGGCACCCTGCGAAGAGATTGTCAAAGACCCGAACAACGCCTTCAAATACACCAGCCGCGGCAACCTGGTGGCCGTCATCACGAACGGCACGGCGGTGCTCGGCCTCGGGGACATCGGCCCGCTGGCGGCGAAACCGGTGATGGAGGGCAAGGGCGTTTTGTTCAAGAAGTTTGCAGGCATCGACGTGTTTGATATCGAGATCAATGAAAAAAACGATCTCGACAAACTGGTGGACATCATTGCTTCGCTCGAACCTACTTTTGGCGGCATCAACCTGGAGGACATCAAGGCGCCGGACTGCTTTTATGTGGAACGCAAGCTGCGCGAGCGCATGAAGATTCCGGTCTTCCACGACGACCAGCATGGCACCGCCATTGTGGTCGGCGCAGCGCTGCTCAACGGCCTCAAGGTGGTGGGCAAAGACCTGAAAAAAGTGAAGCTTGTGACCTCCGGCGCCGGCGCCGCAGCGCTGGCCTGTCTGGGCTTGCTGATGAAACTTGGCATTCCGCGTGAGAACATCTTCGTCACCGACCTGGCCGGTGTGGTGTTTGAGGGCCGTACCGAGCTGATGGACGCCGACAAGATCGTGTTTTCGCAGCGCACCGAGGCACGCACGCTGGGCGAGGTAATTGTGGGCGCGGACATCTTTCTGGGCCTGTCAGCCGGTGGTGTGCTCAAGCCCGACATGGTGCGCACGATGGCCGCGCGACCGCTGATATTCGCGCTCGCCAATCCGACGCCGGAAATCCTGCCCGAAGAGGTGCGGGCCGTGCGCGACGACGCCATCGTGGCGACCGGGCGGACGGACTACCCAAACCAGGTCAACAACGTATTGTGTTTTCCCTACATCTTTCGCGGCGCGCTGGACGCGGGCGCGTCGACCATCACGCTGGAGATGGAAATCGCTGCAGTGCACGCGATAGCCGAGCTGGCGCAAGCTGAACAAAGCGAGGTGGTGGCAGCAGCTTACGCTGGCCAACAGTTGGCATTCGGGCCCGAATACCTGATTCCCAAGCCGTTTGATCCACGCTTGATGATGAAGATCGCGCCGGCCGTCGCCCAAGCCGCGGCAGACAGCGGGGTGGCGCTGCGGCCCATACAGGACATGGCTGCCTACCAGGATCGACTGCAGAGTTTTGTCTACGCCTCTGGCACCACCATGCGGCCGATATTCGCAGCCGCAAAATCAGCGACTCGCAAGCGGGTCGCCTATTGCGAGGGCGAGGAGGAACGCGTGCTGCGCGCCTGCCAGATCGTGGTCGATGAAGGCCTGGCGCGCCCGACCCTGATCGGCCGACCCAAGGTCATAACGCAAAGGATTGAGAAATTTGGCCTGCGCCTGCGCGAAGAGCTGGACTACGACGTGGTGAATGTCGAGCATGACCAACGTTACCGCGACTTCTGGCAAACCTACCATCGCATGACCGAACGCCAAGGCACCACGGTGCAGATGGCCAAGATCGAGATGCGCCGGCGCCTGACCCTGATTGGCGCGATGCTGTTGCACAAGGGCGATGTCGACGGCATGATCTGCGGCACCTGGGGTACCACCGCGATGCACCTGGTCTATATCGATCAGGTCATCGGCAAACGTGTCGGCGGCAGCCCGAGCACACCGCAGGACGTTCCGGTGTACGCCTGCATGAACGGCTTGCTGCTGCCGGAGCGGCAAGTCTTTTTGGTCGACACCCACGTCAACTACGACCCGACTGCGCAGGAACTGACCGAAATTACGGTCATGGCAGCTGAAGAGATGATGCGTTTTGGCATCCGGCCGAAAGCGGCGTTGTTGTCACATTCAAACTTTGGCAGCAGCAACGCCCCCAGCGCCCTGAAGATGCGCCACACCCTGGAGTTGTTGCGCCGCGAGGCGCCGTGGCTGGAGGTGGACGGCGAAATGCACGGCGATGTCGCACTGGACGGCGCTGCACGCAACAATTTGATGCCCAACAGCAGCTTGGTCGGGGACGCCAACCTGTTGGTATTGCCCAACATCGACGCGGCGAACATCGCCTACAACCTGCTTAAAACGGCGGCTGGCGGCAACATTGCCATTGGCCCGGTTCTGCTGGGTGCCGCCCAGCCGGTGCATATTTTGACCGCCAGCACCACGGTGCGGCGAATCGTAAATATGACAGCCCTTACCGTCGCGGATGCAAATGCTGTCAGATAAGCCTTTGGGCGTAAGCGAGTGCATGCTAATGTAAAGATTTTGCGACGCGCCCATGCCCAAACTTTGTGCAGGCACTTGCTTTTTTTTGGCAGATAAGCGACACTCCTGACTTGAGGTTTGCGGGTAAACCCGAGTTCTGAAGAGGTGTTCCATGGCTGGCGTTTCCGGCATTAAGTTGGTACTTACTGGCTTAATGCTCATGGTGGGTTCGTTGGCCTGTGGGGTAGCGGCCAAGGCCCCCCCGGCGCCAGAGGCATCCGCCATCATCCAGGTAGCTGAATTACCGGCGCAGGGCGCCAAGACCTACACGCTGATTTCGAGCGGAGGTCCGTTTCCCCATGACAAGGACGGGGTAGTGTTCGGCAACCGGGAACGGCTGCTGCCGATCAAGAGCCGGGGTTATTACCGCGAATACACGGTCAGGACGCCAGGTGTCAGCCACCGTGGTGCGCGACGCATCGTATGCGGGGGTGCCCCAACGACGCCGGATGTTTGTTATTACACGGCCGATCATTACGCGAGTTTTCGCAAGATCGCGCCATAAGTCGGTTGTGCCAGTTTTGTTATTTTAGAAAGTGAAGCGGGGATGGATATGCCACTTCGTCAAGAAATCGAAACACCGTTGCGGGGTGTGAGAGCCAACATCGTCCAGTCGATCCGCGCCTTTCGCGTGCAGGATCTGCAGGATGCCGCACAGCGCCTGGGGCAGCATTTTCTGTACGCCAATGTGGCCGACGCGCAGTCCAAGCAGGATGTGCTGGACATGATCGGCCAACAGTTCACCTTGCCGGCGTATGTGGGCAAGAACTTCGACGCGCTGTACGACAGCATGACCGACCCGGTGCACAAATCGGGCCCGCAACCGGGCTTTATTGCGGTGCTGGAGCATATCCCGGCCAATGCGAAGTTCGACAAGGAGGCGCGTGAGCAGTTGCTCGACATCTTCCGCGATGCCGCCGACTATTGGGGCGACCGAAAGATACCGTTCCGATGTTTCTATTCTTTTCTGTAGCCCGTTCTGCACACACCAGCCAAGCAGAACGGGCGAATGAGGCTAAGGGCGAACTTCCCGGCAGCGATCCGCAGAACCCCATCACGGTGACACTCGATTCGGGCGAAAAAATGCCCACCGACAAGTTGTTGGACGTGTCGCCGCTGGCGTTGCGTATGAGCAGTCCGTTCAACGCCGGATACTGGCTCGCAGCAGCCTGAGCCGCACTGCTGCTGCGAGTGGCCAAGAACCCGCCCTTGTGGCGGGTTTTTTTCGCGCCGACCCGGGACTGGCGCCCACGGGGAGTACCCCAGGCAATCACAACGCCAGCAACAGCGCAATGTACTGGTCCACCGGAACCTCCTCGGCACGCCGCTGCAGGTCGAACGCGCCGGCAAACTGGCGCGCTGCCAGCCAAGGCCCGAGTGAGTGGCGCAGCAACTTGCGGCGTTGACTGAAGGCGACCCGCACCATCTCTTCAAACAGGCGCGTGTCCAAGGGCACCGCATCGTCGCGCGGCAACATGCGCACCACCGCGCTGTCCACCCGCGGCGGCGGATCGAAACTGTGCGGCGGCACGCTCAACACATGCTCCATGGCATAACGCCATTGCAGCATCACACTCAGCCGTCCATAGTCAGCACTGGCGGGTTTCGCCACCATGCGCTGCACCACCTCTTTTTGCAGCATGAAGTGCTGGTCGATGATCAGGCTCGCATGACCCAGCAGATGAAACAGGATCGGTGTCGATATGTTGTACGGCAGGTTGCCCACCACGCGCAGCCTGGCGCCGGCATCGACGGCCAATTGCGTAAAGTCCACCTTCAGCACGTCCGACTCGACCACCTGCAGATTGGGCCGCTGGCGCAAACGCTGAGCCAGGTCGCGGTCCAGTTCTATCACCATCATCCGGCCCAGGCGCTCAGCCAGCGGCTGCGTCAGTGCGCCCAGGCCCGGCCCGATCTCCACCATGGCGTCGCCGGGCCTGGGTGCCACTGCGGCAACGATGGCGTCGATGACACCGGCATCGGTCAAAAAATGCTGGCCAAACCGCTTGCGCGGCATATGGGCATGCAAGGTCAGGCCAATACTGGAATCAGCCTGGCGGCTGGCGCATTTCGACGTAGGCCCGGGCACGCAGTTCCTGAGCCCAGATCAGAAATGCCTCATCCAGCTTCTTTTCACGCAGGGTGCCACGCACCGCCTCGCGGATCTCGCGCTGGGCCAGCGGCACTACGCGTCGCTCGGTGACCAGGATCAGGTGTTGGCCGAAACGGGTGCCCAAGGGTTCGCTCACCTGGCCCGGTTCGAGTGAGTTCATGGCGTCCTCGAATTCCGGCACAAACACTCCGGTAGAAGCCCAGCCCAGATCACCGCCCTGCGCTGCCGACGCGTCTTGAGAATGCTCCCGGGCCAAGGCGGCAAAGTCTGCCGCACCGGACTGCAGGCTCTTCCTCCATTGCGCCAGCCGCTCGCGCGCGGTGGTCTCGCTCAATTGGGCCGACGTACGCAGCAGGATATGGCTGACACGGGTCTGCTGAATTGTCGTGGCCGGCAGGCCTGCGACACGCTTCTCGATCACTTTGAGCACATGAAAACCAGCGCCCGAACGCACCAGGGTCAAGCCCCCCACGGGCAGGTCGCGCACCGCATCGGAAAACAGGGTCGGGTAACGGTCTGCCGTACGCAAGCCCAACAGTCCGCCCGAGAGCGCGTTTGATGCCGTGGACTCATCACGCGCCAACTTGGCGAAGTCCTCCTGCGCACGGGCGCGCTCCAGCACCTGCTGCGCTTTGCCCTGTGCCGCTGCCAATTGGGCGGCGGTGGGCTCGTCGGGCAAGGCGATCAGAACATGGGCCAACTCCAACTCGATTTCGGACAGGTTGGTCGCTTTTTGCCTGTCACGCAGATACTGGTCCACTTCCAGCTCGGAGACCCGCACCTTCTGGGCAATCTCACGCTCGCGCACCCGGGTCATCAGCAACTGGTCGCGCAGCATGTTGCGGAACACGGCCCGGTCCATGCCATCGGCCGCCACGCGCCGAAGAAGCTCCTCCATCGTGGCCTGGTTCTGCCGTGCCACCGACTGCTCCGCCTGGTCAATCGCCGCCTCGTCAATCTTGATGCCGAGCTCGCGCCCGAACTGCAACTGCGCGCGGTCATTGATCAGCCGCTCCAGCACCTGCTCGGCAAGCAACCGTGCCTCAGGAATCGGCTGTTGCGCCTGCGTCAGCTGCCTCGTCACGCGCTGTGTCTCAAGCCGCACCTGCTGGTTGGTAATGGGTTCGGAATTGACCACGGCCACGATGAAGTCCGCCGGTCGTTGAGCCGAAGTAGCGCCAACCGCGCTCTGCGCATGCACCACAGGGCTGGCGCACAAGCATGCGGCCAGCATCATGCTGGAATATCCAAAGTTCTTCATGCGGTTACTCGTAATTCGAAAAACGACTCGGGGTGGTGACGGTCTCGCGCAGATACTGGTACCTTGGAATGTTTCTCCGGAGTGTCTCGAGCGGGTTGACGCCAAGCCGGGAAAAACCCACAAACTCGAGCTGGAACATGATGCGGCGGTTCGCCGATGAGCCGCTGGTCTGCAAGCGCTCCAGCACAACACGCCCCAACCAGCAGCCGCCGTCATATTCGAGCCCGAAAATCGAGTCTACCAATTTGCCCTCGCGCATGCTGAAGTTCATTCGCCCTACGCTGTACCAGCGGCCTTCGCCTTGTCCGCGGCCAGCGCCGAGATCCTCTCCGCGATCACCCCAGAGGTCATTCAGCGGCCACTGCCAACCCACGTCAATCTGCTCGCTTGAACCACGCTGCAACCGGTAGGCGGCGCTGACGACGCGGTAGTTGCCGGGACTGTACCGGCCGCCGACCGTGGAGCGGATCGACCGACCCAGATCCGGATCAAACTGCACCGTCGAATCGACCGACCAGTGCTGGTCTATGTTGACGGTCGCGCCAACCAACACGTCGCTCAAGCCATTGGACACCGTGGCGCCGCCAGGCAGGGTGACGCGCTGGTCCTTGAAACGAATGCGCTGGGCAATGCCAAAACGCGCCGCTTCGGCACCGCTGGACGGGTCCAGCAAACGGGTCGACAGGCCGACCGTCAGCAAATTGCTGTCTGAAATACGATCGCTGCCGACGAAAGCATTGTCAGAATAGATAGTCGCAAAGTTGAAGTCATTCGATCCCGAGTCATAGTTCGGCAACAGCGCCTGATTCCGGAACGGTGTCAACACATAGAACGCGCGCGGCTCCAGCGTCTGACGGTAGGCGCGGCCGAAATAACTGGTATCACGCTCGAACACCACACCGCTGTCCAGGCTGAACGTGGGTAACACCCGGCTGGCTGACGTGGCACCGTTGGCCAGCGGGCTGTCGAACTGGTAGTTGGTAGCGTGCAACTGCAGCTTGGGCGTGATGAACCCTGCCGGAGAAACCCAGGGGCGACTGATCTGCGCCAGCGACACGACACGCCGCCCGTTGGGCTGCCCGGTCAATATGCTGGCCGATTGAAACTGCGTCATGTCAGCCGAAACTGACATGTCAAACCCGGCCAGGTTGGTGCGCGTATAGGCCGCCGTGAGCTGTGGCATGCGGTCATAGGGCTGGACAATCGGCGACGCCGGATCTTGCAGCGTCTGCCACTTCAACAGACGCAGACCGGTTGAGAGATAACCACTGGACCATGACAATGACAGGTCGTTGGCCAGCAGCCGCTGTGTCAGCCAGGGGTTGACACGGGTGAAATCGCGCCAGTAGTTGTCATCACTCACGCGGTTGATCGACAAGCCGATTCCCACCCGGCCAACGGCCGCCAGGCCGGTCTCCAGGCCGCCGTTATGGGAAAACGCCAGCCCCCAGCGGTTGCTGCTGCGCAACTTGTCACCGGGCAGGAAGTTGCCGCGCAGTTGCCCGGAGTAGGTCGGCTCCAGATACCGAAATTCGCCTGCGAGGTCGAGGCCCCGTTTGCTCATCACGGCCGGATAAAACGTGGCGTCGCGGTTCGGCGCGATGTTCCAGTAATACGGAATCGATGTCTCCAGACCATTGACGTTGTCCACACCAAAAGACGGCGGCAGGAACCCGGACTTGCGTTTGTTGCTGAGCGGAAAGGTGAACGCCGGAATGGGCAACAACGGCAGGCCCTTGAAGGTCAGTAACGCACCCTCGGCCTGGCCCACCTCTTCCTCGTTGTCGATGCTGATGCTGGCAGCACGCAGCACCCAGTCCGGCAACCAGTCTGGCCCTGGCAAGCGTCGGCAGGTGGTGTAGCTGGCATTACGCACCAGCGCACGCTGCTCGTCGATGAAGTCCACCCGCTGCGCCTCGCCATGGCCCCCATTCTTCAACAGGCGATAACGCGGATTCAGGAAAAACCCCTCAAACGACTCCACCTTGAGTTCCAGCACCGGCCCCTCGAAGACGTCGCCAGCCCGGTTCACCCGCACATTGCCCCGCGCTTTTGCCACATCATCGGGCTGGTAGTAGTCCAGCCGGTCAGCGCGGATCACCATGTCACCGCGGCGCATTTCCGCCTGACCCTCCACCACCGTGTCCAGGTCAGTGCGTGTGTAGATGCGCTCACCCGACACAAAGGTCGGCAGGGAATTGCGGTCGGTTGTTGTTATGGGCTCACGCAAGAGGCGACTGCTCTTGAGCGGTGGCACAACGCTGTCGCCGCCAGGCTGCGCGTGCGCCGCCGGGCCAGCGGTCGCCACTGACGCCATCAACACCGCCTGGCCGGCAAACGACCATGACCATCCGGCTGCCAGCGCCGTGGATCTGAGGTCATGCAACAAAAGGCGCATCTGCGGGAAATGGGTCTCGGATGGGTACAGCGCGGACTCGTGTCAGTACCGGCTTTGTAGAATGGATTATCCATGAGCCAACACGACACCCCGCAGGGCGTGCCACCTTCAGGCACCCCCGTGGACCATCCGGCTGGGGTGGTCTGGGCAGACCCTCGACGTGCAGACGCCTTCACCCGCTGGCTTGCGCCCTTGCTCCCGGTGCACGGCATACAGGTGGCTTCGGTCCGGCTGGCCAGCGCCGACGCCAGTTTCCGGCGCTATTTTCGGGTGAACAGCAGCAGCGGCAGCCTGATCATCATGGACGCGCCGCCAGACAAGGAGGACTGCCGCCCGTTCGATGCGGTGGCGCGCCTGATGGCACAGGCGGGCCTGCAGGTGCCGCGTGTCCTGGATTGGGAGCGCGACGCCGGATTCATGCTGTTGTCCGATCTCGGCCACCAGACCATGATGCAGGCCATCGTGTCGGCACCACCGGCCGCGAATCTGGACCTGTATACGCGCGCTGTTGACACTCTGATCACCTGGCAGATGGCATCACGCCCGGACGTGTTGCCGGTCTACGACGCCGCGTTGCTGCGTTGTGAGATGGAGCTGTTTTCGCAATGGTACGTGGCGCAACATCGCGGCCAGAGCCTGGCAGGTGTGTGGCGCAGCACACTGGACCAGGCGTTTGACGCCATCATTGCCGACAACCTGGCCTGGCCCAGTGTCTACGTGCACCGCGATTTCATGCCACGCAACCTGATGCTGCCGCCACCCGTGGCCGGCTTGTCGCCCACGACACAGGGCCTGGGTGTGCTGGATTTCCAGGACGCAGTCTACGGGCCGATTACCTACGACATCGCGAGCCTGATGCGCGACGCCTTTCTGAGCTGGGACGAAGACTTTGTGCTCGACGTGACGATCCGTTACTGGGAGCGGGCCAGAGCCAGCGGGCTGCCGGTGGGTGACGATTTTGGCGCCTTTTACCGCGCTGTGGAATGGATGGGATTGCAGCGGCACCTGAAGGTGGCGGGCATATTCGCGCGCCTGACACTGCGCGATGGCAAACCAAAATACCTTGCCGATACACCGCGTTTCATAGGCTACATCCGGGCCACCAGCATCCGCTACCGGGGCTTGCGCCCGCTGCTGCGGCTGGTCGACTCCATCGAAGGGGTGCAGGAGGCCGGCGGTTTTGCCTTCGGCCGCGTCTGAGCAGCATGCCGTCCGTGCCACGGTTCTTCTGTGCGCAGGCACTCGCCAGCGGGACCCGCCTGCAGTTGCCTGCGGTGCCCTCGCGCCACGTGCAGGTGCTGCGCATGCAACCGGGTGACACGATACGGATATTCGACGACTCGGCTTTGGGTGGCGAATTCGAAGCCACCATCAGCAGCATGGGGCGGCGCCACGTTGAGGTGCTGGTCGGGCGGCACGACCCGGTGCATCGGGAAAACCGCCGCAGCGTGCAACTGGCAATCGGCATGCCGGCCAACGAACGCATGGACTGGCTGGTAGAGAAGGCGACCGAATTGGGCGTGTACGCCATCCAGCCCTTGATGACGCAACACAGCGTGGTACGGCTGCGCGACGAGCGCGCCAGCAAACGCGCGATGCACTGGCGCGGCATCGCGATCGCGGCGTGTGAACAATGCGGGCGCAACCGGCTGCCTGTTATCGCACAGCCGCTGACGCTGGGCGCGTGGAGCACGCAATTGCCAGCGGGTCGCGGCACCGCAGGGCGCTTGCTGTTGTCGCTGGCGCCCGGGGCGACGCCGCTTGCGGACTGGCTCGCCCGCGCGCAGCCGCCGGAGCAGGGCATTGTCCTGCTGTCGGGACCCGAAGGAGGCCTGAGTGCCGCCGAGGAAGCAGCGGCACTTACCCTCGGGTTTGATCCGGTGTCGCTGGGCTCGCGCGTGCTGCGATCGGAAACCGCGGCACTGGTCGCCCTTACACTGCTGGCATGAAGCGAAACCTGACGCTGTTGGCGGCCTGCCAAGCGTTGTTCCTGACCAACAACATAGTATTCATCGCCATCAACGGGCTGATTGGCCTGAGTCTGGCGCCGCTGGGGTGGATGGCCACCCTGCCAGTCATGGGCTATGTAGTGGGCGGCGCGCTCAGTACACCGCTGGTCGCCCGTACGCAATCGACCTGGGGACGCAAAGCTTCGTTCCAGACCGGGCTGATCGTGGGCATCCTGTCGGCGCTGCTGTGCGCCTGGGCGGTGCTCGACAAAAACTTCTGGCTGCTGGTGGGCGCCACCGTCGTCGCCGGTTATTACAGCGCCAACGCACAGCTGTACCGTTTTGCGGCTGCTGAGCTGGCGACACCGGAATTTCGCGACAAGGCGATCTCTCTGGTGCTGGCTGGTGGGCTGCTGGGCGCCGTGATTGGGCCAAACCTTGCCATCCGCACGCGCAACTGGTTTGCCGTGCCATTTGCCGGCGCCTATGTTGCGCTGGCCGTGGTGGGTGCGTTGGCAATGGTGCTGGTGGCTTGCATCAAGTTCCCCGTCGTGCCACCGCGCCTGCCAGGTGCATCGGTCGGGCGGCCGCTGTGGGTGATCATGCGCCAGCCCGTGTTTGTGGTGTCCACGCTCGGCGCCGCGCTCGGTTACGGCGTCATGAACCTGTTGATGGCCGCCACGCCGCTGGCCATGCAGATCTGCAACCTGCCGTTTGAAGACGCGGCCCTGGTGCTGCAATGGCATGTCATCGGCATGTTTGCGCCGGGCTTCTTTACCGGCCACCTGATCCGGCGTTTTGGTCCCCTGCGCATCATGGCACTGGGGGTAGCACTGAATGCCGGCTGTATCGTGGTGGCGCTGTCGGGAGTCGCCTTGCACGATTTTCTGCTCGCACTGTTCCTGCTCGGCGTGGGCTGGAACTTCCTGTTCACTGGCAGCACCAGCCTGGCCCTGGAGTCGTACCTGCCGGAGGAAAAGGACCGCGCGCAGGGAGCCATCAACTTTTGCGTGTTTGCCGTGATGGCCGTCACATCGTTCGCATCGGGCGCCCTGGTCACCACCCAGGGCTGGCAGTTGCTCAACGTCGGCTCGATGTTGCCCATAACATTAACTGCGGCTGCGTTGGGTTGGATGGTCTGGCACCAACGGCCACGACACGATACGCATGTTTGAGCGGGGTTCCACCGCTGATGCAGGCCATCAGCGGCATGTTGGCGAATGACGGAAGCCAGGGCGGGCTGCTGCGAAAAACCTGAAACCGGGCGTCTTTCTGCTGCGCACGGCTGCCCTGAGCCTGCTGCAGTCAGAACCGTACGTCGAGCCAGCGCTTGAGCTCGGCAAAGACGCGTTCGCGGCCTGCCGGGAGCTCGTTGAAGATCTCGTGGTACAGGTCCTCGAAGCAGTGCGTCGTGACGGCTGCGGCGGGTGCGGCTTGCGCAAAAGCGCGGCTGCCCGCCGGATTCACCAGTTTGTCCTGGCCGGCGTAGAGCAGCAGCGTGGGCAGCTTCCAGGCCGCAGCAGTCGCCAACGTGGCCGGTCCGCTTTCGGCAATAAAGACCGCCAGCCGCGCTGAGATTCGGTCGTGCACCAGCGGGTCGGCCCTGTAGGCAGCAACCACCGCTGGATCATGGGAGATGTAATCCGGGTTGAGGCCGTTGCTGACCCGCAGGTCGGGCGCGAACCTGGGCAACACCGCCAATAGCAGTTTTTGCAGCAGACCCAGCCCCGGGTCCAGCGCCGGCGACGACAAAATCAGCCCCTGTACCGGCCGCATCGCCAAGGACACAAAACGTGCCGCCACCAGGCCACCCATGCTGTGGCCAAGGATGATCAGTGGTGTCTGGGCGTTCATGCGCGCGCGTGACTCATCCACCACCTCGGCCAGATCGGACAACAGCCGGTCGGCACTGGGCAAGGCACCGCGCGGCCCCATCGACTCGCCATGACCGTACTGGTCATATGCGCGTACCGCAAAACCCCAGCTGTTGAGCCGCTCTGCCACATGGTCGTAGCGCCAGGCATGTTCGCCCAGCCCATGCACCAGCAAGACCACCCCGCGCACGGGACCCCGGTCCAACGGCCAGTCGACCAGCACCAGGTTGGTGCCGTCCTTGGCCGTCAGCGGGCTGAAGTTCGAGTCGGTCATGACGCGCCGGATTCAGACCGACTGCGGCATCTTCGCAATTACGGCCGCCACCGCCGCCGTCAGTTTCTTGGCGTAGGGCACATGCAGGAATTCGTTCGGACCGTGCGCGTTGCTCTTCGGTCCAAGCACTCCGCAGACCATCATCTGGGCCTTGGGAAACCCGCGCTCCAGCATGCTCATCAGGGGAATCGTGCCGCCTTGGCCGATGTAGCCGCACGGCGCACCAAACTGGGCCTGCGAGGCGTCTTGCAGCGCTTTCTCAAACCAGGGCGTGATGGTCGGCGCATTCCAGCCGGTCGCGCCACTTCCGCTCTCAAACGTTACACGCGCCTGGTACGGCGCATTGTCCTCAAGCAGGGCCTTCATCTCCTGCACTGCCCGTGCAGCGTCCACCAGCGGAGGCAGTCGCAGGCTGAGCTTGAACGCGGTGTAAGGCCGCAACACGTTGCCCGCGTCGGCCAGAGCGGGAAAGCCCTCGGCCCCGGTCACGCTCAGCGCAGGCGCCCAGGTCCGGTTCAGCAGCCCCTGAAGCGGGTCACCGGCGGTGGGCAGGACAAAGGTCTTTGCGCCTTCGCAGTCGTAGTGCGCCCACGGAAAACGCCGCGAGACCTCGTCACCCAGGATGGCCGCCGTGGCGCGCGCCTGGGCCAGCCGGTCGGGTGGCACTTCACAATGAAAACTGGCCGGCAACAAGCGGCCCGTGGCGCTGTCTTCCAGCCGGTCCAGAACCTGGCGCATGATGCGAAAACTCGACGGCACCAGCCCTGACGCGTCGCCCGAATGCACGCCCTCGGTCAACACCTCGACCTTCAATGTTCCGCTGGCCATGCCGCGCAGACTGGTGGTCAACCACAGCTGGTCGTAATTGCCGGCGCCCGAATCCAGGCAGATCACCAGGGCCACATCGCCCAGCCGTGGCCGCAACTGTTCAATGTAGGGCAACAAGTCGTAGGAGCCGCTCTCTTCACGGGTTTCGACGATGCCCACGATGCGCGGATGCGGCACGTTTTGCGCCTTGAGCGCCTGCACAGCGGCGATGCTGGCGTAAACAGCATAACCATCATCGGCGCCACCACGGCCGTACAACTTGCCGTCTTCATACTTGGGAGTCCAGGGGCCCAGGTCCTTGCGCCAACCGTTGAACTCGGGTTGCTTGTCCAGGTGGCCGTACATGAGCACGGTTTGAGCAGCGGCCGCCTGGGTCGGCGCAACTTCAAAGAACAACAGCGGGGTTCGCCCAGGCAGGCGCAGCACCTCGAGTGTCAGCCCCGGCACCTTTTGCGCCTCGACCCAGCGCGCAGCGTCACACAAGACGGTCTCGATATGCCCATGCTCGGCCCACTGCGCATCAAAGTCGGGCGACTTGGCGGGAATCTCTATGTAACGCGTGAGCTGGCCGACGATGTCGGCGTCCCACTGCGCACTGGCGCTGGCAAGCGCCTGAGCGTGGTCCAGCACGGAACCCGGGAACTCTTTGTGAAGTGGGGCATTCATGGCGTCACCTGGTAGTTCAGCCGCCATCGTACCAATTCCTGCGCCCGGCAAACCGTCAGGCCGCGTGTGGCGTTAAAAGCAGTAGGCGCGTCGGGCGGTTTCACCAAACACCAGCGCCCTGCAGCATGGGCCGCAGGCTGCACAACTTGCTGCCCACGCTCAGGGCCGCAATATCCTGCGCGGCCCGGGGTGACAACCTATCCACCCACCCCACGACGCCCAGCACATCGCTGGCCTGCTGTGCCTGGCGCAACAGCAACCGCGTTTCGGCCAGCGTCGGCGCGGCCTGAACCAGCACGTCGGCGGCGACGCCACTGCCACGCCCCGCCCGACGCCAGTCATCCAGCGTGACATCGCGGTAGATCGGCCCGAGTTGCGGCGTCAACCAGCCATAGTCAGCGCGAGACAACTGCCAGATGTGAAAGTGCGCGTCGATCATGGCCCGCCTGGTGTCGGGACCCCATCCGCAAGCAGCCCGGCACGCCGCAGGGCAAGCCAAAACCCTGGTGCTATCGGGTAACGCAGCATGGCTTTGGCGTCGTGCCATTGCGCCGCCGTCGCGGCGCCCACGACAACGATGGCAACCGCCGGATGCGCCAGTGGAAATTGCAGGGCTGCGGCACGCAAGGGTACGTTCCATTGCCCACACAATACTTCGATGGCCGCGACACGCGCCACCCAATGCGCTGGTGCAGGCGCATAGTTGAAGCGGGCGGCGCCGGCGCCCTGCACCCCGGTGGCGAGGATGCCGGAATTGAACACTCCGCCCAATGCGACAGACACGCCACGCTGCACGGCCAGCGGTAAAAGGCGCTCCAGCGCGCTGTGGTCGATCAGGCTGTAGCGACCGGCCAGCAACAGGCAATCCAGGTCCGCCTGCTTCAGCACATCCAGGCACACCTGCACCTCGTTGACACCAATGCCGACCCGGCCAATCAGCCCCTCGCCCTGCATGCGGCGCAACTCGGGCAGCGCGTGCCGCACAACCTGCTGCAACACCTGCGGATAGTTTGCACCGTGGGTCTCGCGGTCGCAGTCGTGCACATACGCCACATCGAGACAAGCCAGGCCCAGGCGTTGCAAACTGTCCTGCACACTGCGGCGCACACCGGCTGCGGAGTAGTCCCACTGCTGGACGAACGGCAATACACCGACATAACCGTTTTGCACCGACGGAGCGTTGCGCTGCGGCAGCAACAACCGGCCCACCTTGCTCGACAACATGTACCCGGCGCGCGCAACACCGCGCAGTCCCGCACCGAGCCGGTGCTCGCTCAGACCGTTGCCATAATGCGGCGCGGTATCGAAGCTGCGGCAACCGGATTGCAGCGCGGCCACCACCATGGCCCGTGCCTGGGCATCTTCCATGGCTTCGAACAGATTGCCCAGCGGCGCACCACCCAGACCCAGGGGCAACCCGTCGCTGGTGTTCAGGAACGGCATGGCCGCTGGCGGCCCCGATACGCCACCGTCAGCGCCAGCCACGGTAAGCAAAAGCTGTCGGTCGGGCAGGCGACAGCAAACAGATGGCTCGGCCCAAGCCAGGCTGTGGACGACTTGTCGCCGGCAAATACCTCGGCATACACCACACTCCCATGAACCAGGACCCGGCATAGTTGCTGACAACGCAAGCATCCCGCGGCCTCGGGCACTTGACAACGTCGGCACGCCGCTGATACTATAACTAACATGTTAGTTCGTCAAGACAGCCATCTCGGCATAACAGACTGCCGCTGAGCGGCAAACCACATGCTCAAGGGCATTTCCCCCTTACTCTCGCCTGATCTGCTGCATGCACTTGCCAGCATGGGGCACGGTGACGAACTGGTGCTGGCCGACGCCAACTTCCCGGCCGCGACACATGCCAGGCGGGTGGTGCGACTGCCTGGTGTTGCGGCGGCAGAAGTGCTGGATGCCGTTTTGTCGGTATGTCCGCTGGATGATTTTGTCGCCGGCGCCGCAGTGACCATGCAGGTGGTGGGCGAGCCGCAGGCACTGCCAGAGGCGGTGGCCGATTTCAACCGGATGCTGGCGCGGCATGGATACGCGCCGGCAACGCCACTGGAGCGGTTCGCGTTTTACGCACGGGCTGCCACGGCATTCGTCGTGGTGGCGACGGGAGAAAAGAGAATCTACGGCAACATCCTGCTCAGGAAAGGCGTGATCCGGGCATGAGCGCCGCCGGGCCGTTCCCAAGGGCGACAACGAAGTTGCGGCGAAGACTGACAATTGCGCGAAGCGCTTGTCATGTCGTAGCCAATTCCGCAATGCGCAGCATGGAGGTTGCCTGATGAGTGACAAACGGCCGACCAAGGGCGTGCGCCAGCGCAATCTGCAGAGCCACGCCAGTGTTGCAGCTAGCCCGCCAAATGCGCCGGCACTCACCCTGGTGGTCGCCAAGACCCTGGCGGTCAGCCAACGGGCGCGCGCCTACCAGGGCTTCACCCAGCAGATTCTGAGCGGCGGCATACGCGCAGGCCAGTTTGTGTCCCAGCGCGAATTGATGACGCTTTTGGACATGCCATTGGGTGCCGTGCGTGAACTGGTTCCGCGGCTGGAAGCGGCTGGCCTGATCAAGACGGTACCGCAGCGCGGCTTGCAGATCGCCCATGTGGACCTCAAGCTGATACGCAACGCGTTTCAGCTCCGCGGCATGATTGAACAGGAAGCTGTGCTGCACTTCGTGCGCACCGCCAGCCAGGAAGAGCTCAACGCCATCGAGGCCAGCCACCGAGACATTCTGCGCCGGGCCAGCGCAAGCCGCACGGACAGTCGCCTGCTCGACGACGCACAAGCACTGGACTGGGGCCTGCACGACCGTATGGTGGACGCGCTCGACAACGAGATCGTGTCCGAAATCTACCGCGTCAACACGCTGCGCGTGCGGCTCATCAAGCTCGAGCACAGTGTCATCACGCCTGCGCGCCTGCTGCCAGCGATGCAGGAACACCTGCTGTTCGTTGGAGCGCTGCGCCGGCGCGACACGCAGGCTGCTGCCCGGCTGCTGATGGACCATATCCACAGCGCGCGTGATCGTGTGCTGGCCATTCCGCTGGCACAGGTGCGCGCCGAACGCATCACAGTGCCGCCACAGACCGACAAACCAACGACCCGCAAGAACAAAAAGGTGGCCTCTTGAAACATGTGATCCAGGGCCTGTGGCCCGCCGTCCTGACCCCGGTAATGGGCAACGGCCAAATCGACACGGCGCGCGCCATCAGCCATAGCCGCCATATGCTGGGCGCCGGCTGCGACGGCGTGGCCCTGTTCGGCACCACCGGAGAAGGCCCGGCGTTCAGCATCTCGGAACGCAAGGCACTGCTGCAAGCCATGCTGGACGCCGGTGTGCAACCCGGGCAACTGATCGTCACCACCAGTGCCAGCGCCTTGCCCGAGGCAATTGACCTCGGCCGCCACGCCTGCAGTCTGGGCTGTCACCGCCAACTTTTCATGCCACCTTTCTATTTCCGCGCGCCACGCGAGGCTGGCATCATCGAATCCGTGTCGCAGTTCGTGCGCGGCGTGGACCACGCGCAACAACGGGTGTTGCTCTACCACATACCGGGCCTGAGCAGCGTGCACTTCAGCCATGGCGCGGTGGCGGCGTTGGCCCGGGCCCATCCGGGCAAGGTGGTGGGCGTCAAGGACAGCAGCGGCGACCTGGAGCACGGCCTCGCGCTGGCGCGCTCCTTTGGCGCACTGGACATCCTGCTCGGCGCGGAACAACACGTGGCAGCGGCGATGCGTGCCGGCGCGGCCGGGTCCATCAACGGCCTGTCCAATATCTCCCCGCGCCTGATGCGGCGCATCATCGACCGCCCCGACCGGGTTGCGCCAGCCGATGAACAATTGGTGCGCGACCTGCTGGCCCTGCTGACCATCCACCCTGCCATGCCTTTTGTCTGTGTCTACAAGACCATGCTGGCCGAACAAAGCGGCGACGATGCTTGGCTCAATGTACGGGCGCCGTTGTCCATGCTGGATAACACCGAGGCGCAATCCGTGCGGGCGGGGTATCGTGCCATCGGCCCACAAATTGCAAACATCTGATTTTTCCAGGAGACAACACCATGACCCAAGCCACCCACACCCCTATCAATCGCCGTGCATTGCTGGGCGCTGCCGCCGCACTCGGTGCCTGCTCCCTGCCGGCGCTGGCCCAGTCAAAAACCGTGCTGCGCATATCGACACCGGCCGTTCCGGACGACTGGCACGGCAAGATGTGGACCATTTTCAAGGACACACTGGACAAAAGCGCGCCCGGAGAGTTCGATGTGCAGATCAACCTCAACGGTTCGCTGTTCAAGCAGGGTACGGAGCCGGCCGCCATGGCACGCGGCAACCTGGAGCTGGCGGCGATCTCGGCACAGGACATCGCCAAGATCTTGCCGGAATACTCGATCTTCACCGCCGGTTACCTGATCCGCGACCCGGAGCACCAGCAAAAGGTATTCAACGGGCCGATCGGCGCCGAGATGTACAAGGCGGTGGCCGAGAAGATGGACGTGCAGATTCTGGGTATCGGTTATCTCGGCAGCCGTCAGGTCAACCTGCGCGAAGTGCGCAACGTCAGGACACCCGCAGACCTCAAAGGCGTCAAACTGCGCATGCCAGGCTCCAAGGAGTGGCTGTTTCTGGGCGAGGCACTGGGCGCCACCCCAACGCCGTTGGCATTCGGCGAGGTCTACCTGGGGCTCAAGACCGGCACCGTGGACGGCCAGGACAATCCATTGCCCTCGGTTCGCGCAGCCAAGTTTTACGAAGTAACCAAACAGATCGTGCTGACCAGCCATCTGACCGACGGCATCTTCATCGCTCTGTCGAACAAGAGCTTCAACGCCTTGAACTTCGCACAAAAGCGCAAAGTCGCCGACGCTGCCAAGGCAGCCATTGCGTTCAACAACGACAACCGCATCAAGGAAGAGGCGCAACTGGTGGACTTCTTCAAGAAAGAGGGTCTGCAGGTGAGTACACCCGACGTCGAGGCCTTCCGCAAGACCGTCCAGGCCGCTTACCAGAACTCGGAATACGCCAAGGTCTGGCCCAAGGGCCTGGTTGAACGCATCAACGCCGTGCGGTAAGCCTGGTGCGTGGTCTCAGGGCCGCCGCCAACGCGGTGGGTGGTGGCCTGTTCCTGTTGTTGTTTGTGGTCTTCATAGTGCAGATCACGGCACGCTTTGCCTTCAACAAGCCGATGGCCTGGACTGACGAGGCGGCGGTGATCCTTTATATCTGGACCATCCTTTGGGCTGCCGCGTTTATCGTGCCGGAGCGCGAGCATGTGGTGTTCGACTTGGTGTGGAACAGCGTTGGCCTGCGCTCGCGCCGCGTGATGCGTATTGCCGGCAACCTGCTCATAGGTGGTCTGGCGCTGGCCAGCCTGCCCGGCACCTGGGACTATGTGCGCTTCATGGCGCGCGAAGGTACGCCGGTGCTGGGCCTGCCATTCATGTGGGTGTTTCTGCCCTTTGTATTTCTCATGCTGGCATTGGTCGTGCGTTGCGCCTGGGCGATCCACAACGCCTGGCGTGGTGTCGGCCTGGATGCCGAACTGCGCCTGTAGCCCGACCATGCGATGAACCTTGCACTCACGATCCTGCTGTTGGTGCTGGTCAGCGGCATGTTGCTGCGCATGCCTATCGGGTTTTCCATGCTGGTCTCCGGCATCGCCTATCTGCTGGTCAAGAAACAGGACATCGGCCTGATGGCCGAGCAGGTCGGCAACGGGCTCTACAACAGTTATGTGTTGCTGGCGGTGCCACTGTTCGTATTTGCGGCCAACATCATGAATGCCGGCACCGTGAGTGAACGTATCTTCGACTTCTGCCGCATCCTGGTGGGGCGCAT
>JANLVB010000488.1:0-3539 GCA_031363785.1 Betaproteobacteria bacterium | reverse complement strand
GCCCCCTCCGTCATCGAAGCCGCCTCGCCCCATGTCATGAACACCTATAGCCGTCTGCCGATTGCCTTGTCGCATGGCCAGGGCTGCAGGGTGTGGGATGTGAATGGCCGCGAGTACCTGGACGCGCTGGGCGGCATAGCGGTCAACACCTTGGGACACAACCACCCCAAATTGGTGCCTGCCTTGCAGGACCAGCTGGGCAAGATCATCCACAGCTGCAACTATTACCACGTGCCGAACCAGGAGGTCTTGGCCAAGCGGCTGGTTGAACTCTCCGGCATGACCAACGTGTTCTTCTGCTCCACCGGGCTGGAAGCAAACGAAGCGGCGCTCAAACTGGCGCGCAAGTTCGGCCACGACAAAGGCATCGACCGCCCCGAGATCGTGGTCTACGAGAACGCCTTCCATGGCCGCAGCATCGCCACGCTGAGCGCCACTGGCAACCCCAAGGTGCAGGCCGGCTTCGGCCCGCTGGTGGAGGGGTTCATCCGTGTACCACTCAACAACATCGACGCACTGCGGGCGGCGACACAGGGCAACCCGAATGTGGTGGCCGTGTTCTTCGAGGCCATCCAGGGTGAAGGCGGCATCAACCCCATGCACATGGACTACCTGCGGCAGGTGCGCAAGTTATGTGACGAACGCGACTGGCTGCTGATGATCGACGAGGTGCAGTGTGGCATGGGCCGCACCGGCAAATGGTTTGCCCACCAATGGGCCGGCATCGTCCCGGACGTCATGCCGCTGGCCAAGGGTCTGGGCTCGGGCGTGCCGATCGGCGCCGTGGTGGCAGGCCCCAAGGCGGCAAATATTTTCCAGCCGGGCAACCATGGCACCACTTTCGGCGGCAACCCGCTGGCGATGCGCGCCGGCGTCGAAACCATCCGCATCATGGAAGAAGACGGCCTGCTGGCAAATGCCGAAAAGGTTGGTGCTCATCTGGTGGCAGCACTGCGCCGCGAACTGGCCACCGAGCTGGCCTCAGGCGCGGTGCGTGAAATTCGTGGTCACGGCCTGATGCTGGGCATGGAGCTGTGCAAACCCTGCGGCGTGCTGCTGGGCCAATGTGCCGACAAGGGTCTGCTGATCAGCGTGACTGCGGACAACGTAGTGCGGCTGTTGCCACCACTCATCATGCGTACCGACGAGGCCGACGAGGTGGTGCACATCCTGGCGCCGCTGGTGCGGCAGTTCCTGGCGGCGGCGCCATGAAGCACTACCTGCAGTTCAGCGACCTGCGGGCGGAAGAATATACCTACCTGTTCGAGCGCGCCGCCACCATCAAGCGCAAGTTCAAGGCCTACGAGAAACACCATACGCTGAGCGACCGCACGCTGGCGATGATCTTCGAAAAGGCCTCGACCCGCACCCGGGTGAGTTTCGAGGCCGGCATGTACCAGATGGGCGGCAGCGTTGTGCACCTGACCACGGGCGACAGCCACCTCGGGCGCGCCGAGCCGATCGACGACACCGCCAAGGTGATCAGCCGCATGGTCGATCTGGTGATGATCCGCACCTACGAGCAGACCAAGATCGAGCTCTTTGCGGCGCACTCAAGCGTGCCGGTGATCAACGGCCTGACGATTGAATTCCACCCCTGCCAGATCCTGGCCGACATCTTCACTTTTATCGAACACCGTGGCTCGATCAAGGGCAAGACTGTGGCCTGGGTCGGAGACGGCAACAACATGGCCAATACCTGGCTGCAGGCGAGCGAAATTCTGGGCTTCAAGGTACATGTCAGCACGCCCGGTGGTTATGAGGTGGACCAGTCGGTGGCCGGCATACGCTCCAGCGACAGCTACCAGGTGTTCAAGAGCCCGCTGCAGGCCTGCGCCGGCGCTGACCTGGTGACCACCGATGTCTGGACCAGCATGGGCTTCGAGGCAGAAAACGACACCCGCAGAGTAGCCTTTGCCGACTGGCGTGTGGGCCAGGAAATGATGCGCGCGGCTAAACCGCAGGCGCTGTTCATGCATTGCCTGCCGGCGCACCGGGGCGAGGAAGTTGACGCCGACGTGATCGACGGCCCGCAATCGGTAGTCTGGGACGAGGCCGAGAACCGCATGCACGCCCAGAAGGCCCTGATGGAATACCTGTTGCTGGGGCGCGTGGTCTGACAAAGCCCGGACCAGTCATTTGCGTGAGGCTTGATCTATTTTTGGTGCTTGTTGGGAAATACCGACACCACGGATTTTGGGCGGTGCTAACTTCGATCCGACATGAGAAAGCTCTGGGACATCTCCCCGTTTGTTGACGCGTCGTCCGCCGTATTTCCGGGTGACACGGCCTATTTGCAGGAGCCGCATTTCACACTTGCTGGGGCCTGCCCGGTCAACGTCAGCCGCATCACCCTGTCGCCCCATACCGGTGCCCATGCCGATGCACCCCTGCACTACGCCAACAACGCACCAGCCATCGGTGCAGTCGCTCTGGACGCCTACCTGGGCCCCTGCCGTGTCCTGCATTGCCTGGACAGCGGCGCGTTGATCGAGCCCCGGCATGTGGCGCGCGCCCTGCCCGGCCTGCCGCCGCGCCTGTTGGTGCGCACCTCGGTGCTTGCGCGCCAGAGCTGGGAACCGTTTACCGCCTACGCAGCACAGACTATCGCCCTGCTGGCCGCGCACGGTGTGCGCCTGGTGGGCATCGACACTGCCAGCGTGGACCCGGCCAGCAGTGCGGCGTTGCATGCCCATCATCAATTGCTGCAGCACGACATGCGGGTGCTGGAGAACCTCGTGCTCGACGACGTGCCCGAAGGTGACTACGAGCTGATCGCCCTGCCACTCAAGCTGCGCCACGCCGACGCCAGCCCGGTGCGCGCGGTGTTGCGCGCTCTCGACTGATTTTCCGAACCTGTACACCATGCACACTGACACCACCACGATGACGCTGGAGCATTGCCTGGCGCTGGACCGCGCCGACCCGCTGCGCCAACTGCGCGACCAGTTCGACCTGCCCGCAGACCTGGTCTACCTGGACGGCAACTCACTCGGGGCACTGCCACGCAGCGCGGTGGCGCGTGTCGCCGATGCCGTTTCCACACAATGGGGCCAGGGCCTGATCCGCTCCTGGATCAGCGCTGGCTGGATAAACCTGCCGCAACGCCTGGGAAACAAGATAGCGCTGCTGGTGGGCGCCTCGCCCGGCACGGTGGTGGCCACCGACAGCACTTCGGTGAACCTGTTCAAGGTGCTCAGCGCCGCCCTGGGCATTGCTGCGCAGGACGCGCCACACAAGCGCCTGGTGCTGAGCGAGCGCAGCAACTTCCCGACCGACCTGTACATCGCCCAGGCCCTGTGCAAGGATCGTGGCTACACCCTGGTGTTGCAGGACGGCGCGCAGATCATGCAAGGCATCACGGAACAGGTCGCCGTGGTGTTGCTGACCCATGTGAACTACCGCACCGGCGCGATGTTTGACATGGCTGGCGTAACCGCGGCGGCACACGCTGCCGGCGCGCTGGTGGTGTGGGACCTGGCACACAGCGCTGGCGCCGTGCCACTGCAGTTGGAGGCGGATCAAGCAGATTTTGCCGT
>JANLVB010000354.1:0-7298 GCA_031363785.1 Betaproteobacteria bacterium | reverse complement strand
GGTAGAGCGTTAAAGTCAACATCATCGATACCAGGAGCAAACCATGACCCAAAAAGTAGCGTACGTCACCGGTGGCATGGGCGGCATCGGCACCGCCATCTGCCAACGCCTTTCAAAGGAAGGCTTCAAGGTCATCGCCGGTTGCGGCCCGACCCGTGACTTCAGCAAATGGCTGGACGAGCAGAAGGCGCTGGGCTACGACTTTTACGCCTCGGTCGGCAATGTGGCTGACTGGCAATCCACCGTGGACGCCTTCACCAAGGCCGTCAACGAGCACGGCATCATCGACGTGCTGGTCAACAACGCCGGCATCACCAAGGACCGCATGTTCCTGAAGATGACGCCCGACGACTGGAAGGCGGTGATCGACACCAACCTCAACAGCATGTTCAACGTCACCAAGCAAGTGGTGCCGGGCATGGTGGAAAAAGGCTGGGGCCGCATCATCCAGATCAGCTCGGTCAACGGCGAGAAGGGCCAGTCGGGCCAGACCAACTACTCGGCCGCCAAGGCCGGCATGCACGGCTTCACCATGGCGCTGGCGCAGGAGATGGCGTCCAAAGGCGTGACCGTGAATACGGTCAGCCCGGGCTACATCGGTACCGACATGGTGAAGTCGATCCGCGAGGACGTGCTGGCCAAGATCGTCGGCACCATTCCGGTCAAGCGTCTCGGTGAGCCGAGCGAAATCGCATCCATCATCGCCTGGCTGGCGTCGAACGAAGGCGGTTATTCCACCGGTGCCGACTTTTCGGTCAACGGTGGCCTGCACATGGGCTGAAGCAGGCCGGGGCGGGGGACGTGGACAGCATGAACCCTTACCTCGCCTATGTCGAGGGCTTTGCGCGGCTGTTGCAGCAGGGTCGTAGCCTGCCGCTGGGACAGGCCCGCAGCGGGCCTTTGCCGCCTCCGCTGGCGGGTGCACCGGTGTGTTTGGTGTTTTCGCCCCATCCGGACGATGAGGCAATCACGGCGGCGCTGCCGTGGCGCCTGCGTCGCGAAGCTGGCTGGCGCGTGGTCAACGTGGCGGTGACGCTGGGGAGCAATGTGCAGCGCCGCGCCGCGCGTTGGCGCGAGTTGCAGGACTGCTGCAATTTCCTGTCGTTCGAATTGTTATCGGCGAGTGCCGAGTCCGAGCGTGGGCTGGAGCGCATCGCGCCCGACACGCGAGACCGGGAGCCGGCCTATTGGGCCGACTGTGTGGCGCGTGTCGGCCGACTGCTGCAGTCGATTCAGCCGCAGCTCATCGTTTGCCCGCACGCGGATGATGGACATCCGGCCCATTGCGGTACCCATATGCTGGTGCTGGACGCCCTGCGTATGGCTGCGGGTGGGCTATCGCCCCATGTGGCACTGGCTGAATACTGGAATACCCAATCAGCGCCGGGCTTGATGGTCGAACTCGGTGTGCCGGACGTCGCCCAGCTGGTGGGGGCGCTCAGCCTGCATGTCGGGGAGGTGGCCCGCAACCCGTACCACCTGAGCCTGCCGGCCTGTTTTGCCGACAGCGTGCGTCGTGGCGCGGAGCGTGTTGGCGCCGCAGGCTCCGCTGCGCCCGACTGTGCCTTCGCCGCCCTGTATGGCTGGAAACGCTGGCAGTCCAACCAGTTGGTCGACCTGCCCACGCGCGCACTGCCGGTTACGCAGTCGGCCTCTGCATTGTTTGCCTGAGCACCGCGAGGCGAACCAGCTCGAGCCGGTCGTTGCCGAAAAACATCTCGTCGCCGACAAACAGTGTGGGTGATCCAAACCCACCGCGTTGAACCAGTTCGTCGGTGTTGTCCTTGAGCTGCTGCTTCACGCTCGCGCTGCTTATGCCCTGCAGAAACGCCGCCGGGTCGACTCCACACTGCAGGCAGATGGCGCCCAGCACCTGGTCTTGCGAAATGTCCTGGTCGCGGCACCAATAGGCATCGAACACGGCACGGGCAAACTGCGGCAGTTTGCCCTGCGGTTGCAGCACGATGCAGCCGCGCATTGCTTTCACGCTGTTGACCGGGAATACCGCCGGCGGCATGGTGATCTGCAGGCCGGCCACGCGGGCCCAGTCTTGCAGGTCCTTTTTCATGTAGGCCAGCTTGGCCGGTATCGGATTGTCCCGTTGCGCGTAGACGCTGGGGTTGACGCTGTTGAAGACACCGCCCACCAGAATCGGGCGCCAGCGGATATCCACCTGCAGCGCCTTGGCCAGCGGCTGCAGGTTGTGAAAAGCCAGGTAGGTCCAGGGGCTGGAGCAATCGAAGAAGAACTCGATCATGCGGCCCGTGTCATCACGGATCATGGCACCAGCCCGAGTTTCGCCGCCAGGCCAATGCGCTGCAGTTTCCCCGTGGCGCCCTTGGGAATTTCAGTCATGAAGAGGATTTTCTTTGGCAGCTTGAAGTCTGCCAGCCGGGTTGCGGCGAATGCGCGCAACTCGTGGTCTTGCAGCACATGGCCTTCGCGCAGCACCACAGCTGCAGCAACCTCTTCACCCAGCTTGGGATGGGGCACGGCAAAGGTGACGACCTGGGCCACCGCTGGATGGTCCATCAGCACGTCATCCACCTCGCGCGGCGAGATTTTTTCGCCGCCACGGTTGATGATCTCCTTCAGCCGCCCGGTCAGCGTCAGGTAACCCTGCGCATCGAGCACGCCCTGATCGCCAGTGCGAAACCAGCCGTCGACGAAAGCCTCGAGGTTTGCCGCCGGGTTGTTTTCATAACCGGAGGTTACGTTGTCGCCACGGATCACGATCTCGCCCACGGCGCCGGCTGGCAGCAATTCACCGCCACTGCCCATGATGGCGATCTCAGACCCGGCGGCGAGCCCAACCGAGCCGGCGATGCGCCTGGCGGGCGGCAGCGGGCTGCTGGCCATCTGGTGCGCAGCTTCGGTCATGCCGTACGACTCGATCAGTGGCGCACCGAAAACGCGTTCGATTTCCGCAATCACCTGCGGCGGCATGGACGACGACGAGGAGCGAATGAAGCGCAACGGATGTGCGGCAATCACCTCGGCGTTGCCGGACGCACGGCCCAGGATGGCCTGGTGCATGGTCGGCACTGCGGTGTACCAGGTTGGCTTGCATTCACGCATCCAGGCGAAAAAGCGCAAGGCATTGAAGCCCGGCGTGCAGAAGATCTGGCTGCCGGCCGCCATCGGCGCCAGCAGTCCGGCGATCAACCCATGGATATGGAACAGCGGCATCACATGCAGTTCCCGGTCCTGCGGCGTGAGCTGCAAGGTGTGGCTGATATTACGTGCCGAGGCGCACAGGTTGGCCTGTGTCAGCGGCACGATCTTGGGCCGCGACGTGGTGCCCGAGGTATGCAGTATCAGAGCCACATCATCCGGCTGCGCTGGCCGGCTGTTGGCCGCTGTCGGTATCGAAACGCCCTGTGTATGCAGCGAAAAACTGCCGGCACCCTGCTGTGGCAGGGCTCGCAGCTGCAACACCCGGATGCCCAATTTCGCGGCCACAGTCATCACGGGGCCGTCACTGCCCTCGGGCACGATGACGGCGCGTGCTTGCAGGTCGGCCAGATAGAACTCAAGTTCCTCGGCACGGTAGGCCGTGTTCAGCGGCGCTGCGGCGCAGGCGCTGGCGACACAGACGAAGGCGCTGGCCATCTCGGGGCAGTTCGGTAGCACGATGGCCACCCGGTCGGCCCGGCCTATGCCTGCTGCAACGAGTGCCGCCCGCGTGTGTTCACACAAGCTGCGCAGTGCACCATAACTCAGTGGCCGGGCGGATGGTGCTGTCAGGCAGACCGACGATGCCGGGTGCAGGGCCAGCATGGCGGTCAGGGTGGTAAAGGTGGTGAAGGGGGGCATGGTCGTGGCGACTTCAGGAAATGCGCAATCGCGCATGGTGCTTCGTGAGGGTTTGCGCCAGCAGGCTGGCCAGCGCATGGACGGCATCGATGGTGGGAGTGGGTGTGGCAGTAATGCGGCCGAGCTCGACCACCGAGCCGACCAGCGCCTGCAACTCCAGCACGCGCCCGTGTTCAACATCCTGCAACATCGACGTCTTGTGTTGGCCAACAGCCTGTGCACCGGCAATACGTTTGTCCAGGCTGACCTTGAACTGCACGCCGAGTTTTTCACCAATCAGCTGCGCCTCGCGCATCATTGCTGCGGCCAGTGCGCGGGTCGGGCCGAAGACACAGATGTCCTCCAGCGTGGCATGGGTCAGCGCACTGATGGGGTTGAAGCTCAGGTTGCCCCAGAGCTTGAGCCAGATCTCGGAGCGGATGTCCTGCGAGACCGGCGCCTTGAAGCCGGCACCTTTGAAAGCGTCGCTGATGGCGCGTACCGAGGCTGAGTCGCTGCCGTCGATTTCACCCAGGGTGAAGCGGTTGCCTTCGATGACCTGGATCACCCCCGGCCGGATGACCTCGCTGGCCGGGTAGACGACGCTGCCGATGACACGCTGCACCGGCAAATGGCGTGTGATCTCGCCCTGGGGGTCGACGGACAGCACCGGTGTGCCCGAGTAGGGCCCGGGCAGCTGGTGGAAATACCACCACGGTATGCCGTTTTGCATCGTGACGACACGGGTGCTGTCGTGCATCAGCGCGCCCAACTCAGGCGCCACAGCCGCTACCTGATGCGCCTTCATGCCCAGGATGACAAGGTCCTGCACTCCGGCCTGTGCGACTACGTCGGTGACGCAGCGCGGACGCAGGTTCAAGACGCGGCCATCCGGCTCTATGAGAGTCAAACCTTCCGCCTGGACGGCCTGCAGATTCGCACCACGCAGTACCACGCTCACGGTGTGCCCGGCCAGGCCCAGCTTGACCGCCAGCATGCCGCCGATGGCGCCAGCACCAATAACGCAGATCTTCATGCTCGAGGCCCGGTTCATGAATTGTTCAACGCAACACGAAATACGCAGCCAGACAGTACAGCACGACCGCAAACGCGCGCTTGAGCGGCGCGATATCCATGCTGTGTGCCAGTCGGGCACCCAGCGGTGCCGTCAAAACGCTGGCCAGAGACAACACCAGCAGGCCGGGCAAGTAGAGGTAGCCGAAGGCGCCCGGTGGCATGTCGCTCAAGTTCCAGCCAGCCAGCAGGTAACCAGCAGTACCCGCCAATGCAATCGGAAAACCGAGCGCCGACGAGGTGCCGACCGCCTTGTGGATCGGCACATTGCACCAGGTCATGAACGGCACGGAGACAAAGGCGCCTCCAGCCCCCACCATCGCCGACAACGCACCTATCAGGTTGCCAACCCCGAACATGCCTACGCTCCCTGGCAGCGTGCGGCTGGCCTTGGGTTTTTTGTTGAGCAGCATCTGGGTTGCAGAGAACGCCACAAAGGCGGCAAACAGCAGGCCCAACCAGCGCGCCGGCAGGGCCACGGCCAACTGCGAGCCGGCGAAGGAGCCGATCAGGATACCCGGCGCCAGCACCAGCGCAATCGGCCACGACACGGCGCCACGCAGGTGGTGTGCGCGCACCGACGACAGCGAGGTGAAGCAGATCGTGGCCAGCGACGTGGCCACCGCCATCTTGACGGTGTGCACTTCCGGGTAGGCGCGCGCACTGAGGATGAGGGTCAAGAAAGGCACCAGCATCATGCCGCCGCCCAGACCCAGCAGGCCGGCCAGAAAGCCGGTGCCCAGGCCCAGCAGGGCCAGCTCGATAATCAGGGTGGGGGAGAGGTCCAAAAGTGACAAATCAGTTGCTGCGGGTCTCGACCGGTGTTTTGCTTGGTGGCCCGCCGCACGCTGTCCCGGTTAGCGTGACAGTGTACCCATGAAGCGCGCCGGTCGGCCTTTGCCAGGAAGGGCCGCCACCGCAGCCGACCCGTGCTGGGCTGGAACAAGCCCGCAACAGCGATTCGGTGCCACCGACCATCAAGCTGGGTAGTTGCTGCCATACCTCCTTTCATTAAAAGGGGGGATGACCCGGTGCTGTGTCATGCGTAACGTCGCGTCGGCGAGTGATCGAATGCAGCGACCAGGCCGCATTCGAGCATTAGCCGATCAACAACAACCTTGAAGGAGCTTCCATGCACATCCTGTTCAAACGCCTGACACTGGCCGTCGCTAGTGTCAGCCTGTTAACAATTTACGGCTGCGGAGGAGGTGGCGGCGGGGCTGAGACCGAGGACGTTGACGTCACCGTGGTCGATGGCCCGATCAGGAACGCCACCGTGTGCCTGGACAAGAACTTCAACGGTGCTTGTGACCCGGACGAGCCTTCGGGCAAGACCGACGCGGCGGGCAAGGTCAAACTCAAGGTCGCCAAAGCGGATGTCAACCAGTACCCGGTACTGGCGGTGGTCGGCACGGACGCCGAAGACGCCGACACCGGCGCCGTTCCGGTGGCGTTCACGCTCAAGGCGCCAGCCGACAAGTCTGCCGTGGTGAGCCCGCTCACCACCATGGTGCAGACCCTGCTGGAAGGCTCGGGCCTGAGCACTGCGGAGGCAGAGGCCAAGGTCAAGGCCGACACCGGGCTCAACGTTTCCTTGTTTGACGATTTCACCAAGGGCAACAGTGCCGACCAGAAAGCGGCCCAGACAATCGCGCGGTTGATCGTCATCACCACGCAGCAACAGACCACGGCGCTGGTCAGCACGCTCAACACCGACGCACTGGACGGCAGCAAGATCACGAAAGAAAAAATCAGCAAGGCGGTCGAGAAGTCGATACTGGGCCGTTTGCCCGCATTCAAAGTGGCTGCCGCCAACCCGGCGGTGACCGGAGCTGCCAGCCCGGCGGCCAAGGAGGCGGCGTTGTTGGGGCAGGCCAACACCCTTGCCGCAGCCAGCGAGCTGACGCCCGAATCACTGCCTACGGTAGTGGCAGTGAACAACCAGGCACCCGCGCCCGGTGCGCCACCACCCACCGCGCTGGAGCAGGTCAAGGCTTTCCTGGCGCTGTTCGACGCAAGCCTCGCCAACTCCTTCCCCGGCACCGGAGTCTCGCGCGCTGCTTTCACCGATAGCTGTTATCTGGAGGATGGCACGACCAAGGCGGTGTCGATTGCGCTGTTTGACCAAGACCGGGTATTGTCGGGTGAACAAAACAAGTTTCGCATCGGCTCCACACGCACCAATGTACAGGTGCTGGCCGAGCGCAACATCACCAACCCGGACGGCAGCAAACGGCGCGACCCGGTCGACTTCATTCTCTTCGCCCTCACCTTGCTCGGCGTGGCGCTGTTCCACCGGCACACGCTGCGGGTGGCGGTCAGCGGGCTGCTCGTCATCACGCTGTACAAGCTCGCCTTCACCGGCTTCGTCGGCGTGCCGGGCTTGGCCGGTTTGGCCACGCACCTGCGCCACGAATGGGTAACGCTTG
>JANLVB010000288.1:0-5263 GCA_031363785.1 Betaproteobacteria bacterium | reverse complement strand
GTCCGGGCCACCGTGTTTCTTGCTGCCGCCAACCAGGGTCGGCGCTATTTCATTGGCTTGATCAGACCAGCGGCTGGCACCGCTCCAGCCATTGGTGACCATCAAATCCAGCAATGCGGCGCTGACGGTTGGCGCAGGGGTAGTCAATGCTTTTGGCCATTCGAAGTGGCGGGCGGCGTCAGTCTTCAAGGCCACCAATATTGCGCGCGGACGCAGTTGTGGCACGCCAAAGTCACTCGCGTGCAGCAAGCGCCATTGCGCGCTGTACCCCAGCTTCTCCAGGTCGGCAACGATTCGCGCCCGGTAGGTGTGGAACACCGGGTCCAGCAAGCCACGGACGTTTTCGAGCATCACCGCCTGAGGGTCACATTCCGACACCAGACGAATTGCTTGCGGGAACAAGTCGCGTTCGTCCTCGCTCCCGAGTTGCTTGCCCGCCTTTGAAATGGGCGGGCACGGCACGCCACCCGCAAGCAGGTCAATGCCGCGCCATTTCTCCGCAGAATAGTGCTGGACATCTCCTTCTGTGACGTGCCAATCGGGACGGTTCACCCGCAGTGTCTGACATGCCACCTTCTCAATCTCTACCAGGCTCAAGTGATCAAAACCCGCTTGCTCAAGCCCCAGGGCCTGGCCGCCCGCGCCAGCACAAATTTCGATGGAAGTAAGTTGCATTGCCAATTCTCCGGGTCCGCAGGCCGATGACGCATGATAACTGTATGGATTATCAGTTAATTTGCTGCGTCTCTATTGTTGCCTGCTGCGGACGCTGGCCCCATTCTTGGTCGTGCGGCGCCGCCGGTTCGTCTGGCCATCGCTGCAGGGGCGCCCTGTGCACGCGTGAGCATGTAAGCTCACCGACTCGACACCCCCGGACCGTACCATGCCTGCAAGTCTACGTACCCTGGTGCTGACCACACTGGCGATGCTGGCCTTCGCTGGCAACTCGCTGTTGTGTCGCCAGGCGTTGAAACACACGGCTATCGACGCCACCAGTTTCACCCTGATCCGCATCGTCTGCGGCGCTGCGGTGTTGTTGCTCATCCTCAGGCTGCGGCAGGCGCGCGCGCCGGGGCTGGGCAACTGGGCTTCTGCCGCCTGCCTGTTTGTGTACGCGGCGGCGTTCTCGTTTGCCTATATCGATCTGTCGGCTGCCACCGGTGCCCTGTTGCTGTTTGGTGCAGTGCAGGCGACCATGATCGGCCGCGGTGTGTGGGCCGGCGAGCGGCCCGGTGCTGCCCAGACACTGGGTCTGTTGCTGGCCGGGGCCGGGCTGGTCACCCTGTTGTTGCCCGGCGTGGCAGCGCCCGAACTAAAGCCGGCTGCCCTGATGCTGTTGGCCGGTGCCGCCTGGGGCGTCTATTCGTTGCGTGCCAAGGGTAGCGGTGACCCGACCCAGGTCACGGCGGGGAACTTCCTGCGCGCCAGTGGTTTGGCAGCCATCCTCGCCGCAGTGATGCTGCCGCAATGGCGCACCGACAGCGCCGGCGTGGCTTATGCCATTGCGTCTGGTGCCATCACTTCGGGCCTGGGTTATGCCGTGTGGTACACCGCCCTGCGCGGCCTGAGCGCGACCACGGCAGCTTCGGTGCAGCTCAGTGTGCCGGCCATCACTGCGTTGGGCGGTGTCGTGCTGCTGGCCGAGCCGCTCACGTTGCGCCTGGTGTTGTGCTCCGTTGCCATCCTCGGTGGCATCGCGCTGGTGATATCGAAAAAGCCCGTGTAGTGGCGCACCAACGACCGTCGAACGGATCGTTTGGCCAGTAATGGCGCGCCTTGTCAGTGCAGTCGCTGTACCGGCATCTCCGGTGCCTGCTGCAGCCACTGTCTTGCCGCGGACAGGCGCATCTCCGGCTCGCCGGCGCTGGCTGCCAGCACCGCATGGACGGCGGATACGGCCCCGCCGAGTGCATCGGGCAAGGGCTTGCCGTGCGCCAGATGGCCGAGCAGCAATGCCGCCAGCAGGTCGCCGGCGCCGTTCTGCACACGGTGCAGGCGCGGGCTCGTAGCGCGCCAGACCTGGTCGGTCGTGACCGCCAGCGATTCGACTTCCTGGGCCGTCGTTCCTTCGTGCTGCACGGTGGTAACAACCACAATGCCGGGCCCCAGCGGCAGCAGGCTGCGGGCGGCGGTGATGGCCTGATCCATGGTGTGCACCACGTGCCCGGTCAGGCGTTCCAGTTCGAAGTGATTCGGCGTCACGATGTCGGCCAGGGGCAGCAACTGGCTGCGTATGGCCTGCTCCACGCCGTCGCGCACATAGACCCGGCCGTTGTCACCAATCACCGGGTCACACAGGTACAGTGCGCCGGGTCTGGACGCGCGCAGGTGCGTCACCGCGTCAACGGCGACCGTGGCTGTGCCTGGCAAGCCGAGGTATCCGGTGAGCATGGCGCAGCAGCGAGCGAGTGCGCCGACGGTGCTGATGCCCTGCAGCAGATCAGCCAGTTCGTCGGCTGGCAACATGCGCCCCTTGGCCGGGCCGTGGCCGGGATGGTGTGCCAGCAGCACGGTCGGTATCGCCAACACCTCGAAGCCGAGCATTTGCAGCGCCGGTACGGTGGCGCAGTTGCCGACGTGACCATAGGCCACCTGGCTCGAAATCGTCACCACGACGGGGTCTTTCATGCGGGGAGGGGTGTTCAATCGGGCCTTGTCAACGCCTGTAGTGACCTGTCGGGATGATACAGCGCCGTATGCCGCACCAGGCTTGGCGGCAGGCCGCCGCCGCCTCAGGACACCGCCTGGTAATACAGGTTCTGCGGGTGTTTTGCCTGGGCAAAAAAGAACCAGCGCTCAGCGATCAGGCCGGGAGCCTGTAGCAGCGCGGCCAGCAGGATGGGCAGCGTCGTCTGTGACGCCAAGGCCCACAGCAGCAGCAACGACGGCAACACAAAACAGAGCAACAGGAACCCGAGTTTGACGTGTTTGAGCGTGGTCAGGCGGGCGCCGTGGAAGAACTCCCGGGTATTGAAGGCACCAGCCGACATGCCCATGGACTTTTGCACCAGCCGCGTGGCCTGAATCCCGGTGGCGGATTGCAGTGTGGAGCGGTGTTTGATGGCTGCATTGCGGCGCAGCGCCATGGCGCGTGTCGCCCAGGCTGCCAGCGTGGCTGCCAGTGCCCAGGGACTGGCCAGCAGCACGAAGCTGTTCTGCCCGGCCAGCGCGCCCAGGGCGCATCCCAGCAGCAGACCCGAGGACAGCCCGATCAGCATGAAATTGATGATGGTCAGTGGATGCGCCCACTCTTCGATGAAGCGCAAACAGGCATAGATCATCGCCGTGCAGTACCACAGGACCAGCGCGCCCAGCAACAGCAGCACCGGCAGGATGGTGCGCGACGCGCTGCCAGCCCCGGTCAGCAGCGCCAACCACCACAGCGCCACCAGCACGATGAAGGCTGGGAGCACGATGACCTCGCGCGACATCCAGGAGGTGCGCCACATCAACACGGCACGCCAGGCCCGCATCTTGTGCCCAAGGTGCAGGAAGGAGGCCGCCAGGCCGGCCACCAGCAGCACCTCGGCAACCGCCACCGACACCAATAGAAAACCGGTTGGCAGTGCGGCGCCAAGCAGGACAGCAGCGGCAAGCAGCACCAGCAGGCCCTGCGCGGTACCGGCCAAGGTGGTGAAGAACAGGATGGAAAAAGCGGGATGCATGGCTCAGTGCTCCGTCGGCGGCGTGATGCGCCGCGGCAAATACTGGTTGGCCGGTTGTGTTTCCCACTCTGGCATCAGGGCGTAACCGCCGCGCTCGCGAATGGCCCGGGATACTTCGGAGTCCGGGTCTTTCACGTCGCCAAACAGCCGCGCGCCGGTCGGGCAGGCCGTGACACAGGCCGGTTTGCGCTCTTCTTTTGGCAGCTGTGTGTCGTAGATGCGGTCTACACACAGGGTGCACTTGGTCATCACCTGGCGTTCTTCGTCCAGCTCGCGCGCGCCATAGGGGCAGGCCCAGGCGCAGTATTTGCAGCCTATGCATTTGTCGTAGTCCACCAGCACAATGCCGTCTTCCTTGCGCTTGTAGCTGGCGCCGGTCGGGCACACTGGCACACAGGGCGGGTCTTCGCAATGCAGGCAGCTCTTGGGGAAATGGATGGTCTCGGTGGTCGGAAAGCTGCCCGCCTCATAGGTCTGCACCCGGTTGAAAAAAGTGCCAGTCGGGTTGGCACCATAGGCGTTCTGGTCGGCCAGCGGGCCGGCCGAGCCCGAGGTGTTCCACTGCTTGCACGAGGTGACGCAGGCGTGGCAGCCGACACACACATTGAGGTCGATTACCAGCGCCAACTGTTTGGCCAGCGTCTCGCCAGGCAAGGCACGCACTGTCGTCGGTGGCATGGCTTGTGCTGGCTTGGCAACACGGGCTGGCGCCCGGGCCACGGCGCCGGGTTGGAGAATGTCCTTGAGCCACTGCATCATGATTTTTTGCGTCCGGCGAAGTAGGTCAACACACGGGCAGCCTTGCCCAGCACACCGGGGACACCGGGCATGCTGGCGATCTGCGGAAACGATTCTTCAACCTCGTCCGGTGCCGCCGGGCGTATCCGTACCCGCACGTCGTACCAGCCGGCCTGCCCGGTGATCGGGTCCGAGTTGCTGATGGTGCTGGCACCGCCTGCTCCGGCAAAAGGTAACTCCTCGGAGATCAGGTGATTCAGCAAAAACCCCTTGCGCGCCTCATCTGCACCCGGTGCCAGTTGCCAGGCGCCATCGGCCTTGCCAATCGCGTTCCAGGTCCATACCGTGCCGGGCTCCACTGCTTCTGAATAACGCAGCATGCAGCGCACCTTGCCCCACTGGCTCTCGACCCAGCACCAGCCGCCGTCCTCCACGCCCGCTGCTATCGCAGTGACCGGGTTCACATGCAGGTAGTTGTGGCTGTGGATCTGGCGCAGCCAGGCATTTTGCGAATCCCACGAGTGGTACATCGCCATCGGGCGCTGCGTGATGGCGTTCAGTGGATAGGCCTTCAGGTCGGTGGCGGCTTCTTCAAGCGGTGCGTACCAGAATGGCAGCGGGTCGAAGTAGGTGGCAATGCGCTGGCGCAATTCGGCTGGCGGTTGCCTGCCCTTGCTTTTTCCCTGCGCGGCCAGGCGAAAACTCTGCAGCGTGTCGGAGTAAATCGCCAACTGTATCGGGTCGTTCTTTTGCCGCCAGCCTTTCTCCTTGGCGAAATCCAGGTAAGCGCGGTTCCAGTTGCGCATGAAATGCATGGCCTTCGGCATGTGGTACTGGAACACACAGTTGTTCTTGGCGTA
>JANLVB010000518.1:0-4100 GCA_031363785.1 Betaproteobacteria bacterium | reverse complement strand
ACCGAGCAGCTCTTTCGTTCGATCTGCGTGATGACCACCACGCGCCCACGCGAGCGTCGGCCCGTGCTGCGCAAGGCCCGCTTCGAACTGCACACGGTGGCACCCGCCCGGTTCATCGGCCTGAAGACGGTCTGGCGCGGCGGCACGCGCGTCCAGGTTTCGGACCCGGCCCGTACCCTCATCGACATGCTGGCCGACCCTGCGCTGGGCGGTGGCATCCGCCACATGGCCGAGATGCTGGGGGCACTCTTTCGTGACCACCCCAAGGAAGTGGCCAAGCTCGCCGACTACGCAGCCAAGATCGGCAGCGGGGCGGTCTACAAGCGGCTCGGCTTTCTGCTGCAACGCGACCAGCCCGACCAGGCCGCGCTCATCGAGTTGTGCCGAACCCGCCTCACCGCGGGCTACGCCAAACTGGACCCTGCATTGCCGGCGGATCGGCTGGTCACGGCATGGCGAGTGTGGGTGCCAGTTAGTGAACTGCGTGGGCCCGCCGGGCCGCTCCCAAGGGCCACACCGGAGCGCGCAGCGCGAAGGTCCTCCGGGAAGGCCCAGCCGTGATCCCCAAGCAGGAGATCATGACCTTGGCGGCCGAGCTGCAGTTGCAGGCGCATGTCGTCGAGAAGGACTATGCGCTGGGCTGGTTCCTGGCCGGGATTGCGGCGCATCCCGAGATTGGCCCGCGCTGGGTCTTCAAGGGCGGTACCTGCCTGAAGAAGTGTTTCTTCGAGACCTACAGGTTCTCTGAAGATCTCGACTTCACCTTGCAGGACGCCGCTCACCTTGACGAGGCCTTTCTCGCTCAGGTCTTCGAGGAGATCGGTGAATGGGTCTACGACGCCTGCGGACTGCAGCTCCCGCCTGAAGCGCGCAAGTTCGAGGTTTTCACCAATCCGCGAGGCAGCATGTCAGCCCAGGGCCGAGTGGGCTATCGCGGCCCGCTCGGCCGCACAGGTGATCCACCAAGAATCAAGCTGGATTTGGCGGCCGACGAAATCCTCGTTCTGACCCCGGTCCAACGGCCGGTTCATCACCCCTACACCGACCTGCCCGCAGGCGGCATCCACGTCCTCAGCTACTCGTTCGAGGAAGTCTTCGCCGAGAAGATGCGTGCACTGGCAGAGCGTCAGCGGCCGCGCGATCTCTACGACGTGGTCCACCTCTACCGGCGCCAGGACCTTCAGCCGGACCGTTCCGTTGTTCGCAGCACACTGGCGCGCAAATGCGAGTTCAAGGGCATCCCCGTCCCGACCTATGCGGCGTTGTCCGATCGGCCCGAGCGCGCAGCCATCGAGGTGGAGTGGGAGCAGATGCTCGGCCACCAGTTGCCCACCTGCCCGCCCTTCAAAGAGTTCTGGCAGGAGTTGCCGGCGGTGTTTGACTGGCTGAACGAGGCGGCTGCTGTGCCGATGCTCGCCGCTATCTCGACTGGACGGGTGGCGGTGGATGCCGAATGGCGCCCGCCTGCGATGGTCCGTGCCTGGGGCGTGGGGGCCAACTCCATGGAGACGATCCGCTTCGCGGCTGCAAACCGGCTCTGCGTTCAGCTCGACTACACGAAGGAAGACGGCGAGCGCACCGCACCCACCATCGAACCGTATTCGGTCCGGCGCACGACTGCTGGCGATCTGCTGCTCTTCGGCGTCAAGGCCGACACCGGTGAAGCGAGGAGCTACCGCCTCGACCGCATTCGGTCGGCGACCGTTACCCGCCAGGCCTACCGGCCGCGGTACGCCATCGAATTGACAGCCACAGGACCGTTGGACACCCCAACGACCGCGCGACCGTCGGCACCCGTAGCGTCTCCGAGAAATTAGCGGTTTGTCGGCGCACCCGCATCAAGGCGCACGCCGTTACCCAAGTCGGCGCGCGACTTCGGCTTGTCGTACACCTTTGCATGCGGTGTATGCGGCAAGACCTTTAAGCGCAGCACCTACGACGCCACGCTGAACCTGCACAAGAACAAACAGGGATGGCCGTGCCTTGGGCGAATCGGCGATCCGAAGTGAACGAAAACCCATGAATCTGCAAGAACTGCTCACCAAGCTCGAGACGCCGATCGTCATCCGCCCCACGCGGCGCATGGCCCAGGGCGAGCTTGAAACCTACCTTGACAAGGCCGCCGACATCCTGCGCGGCAAATCCGACTACTCCGAATTTCGCGGCTATGACTGCATCGGTACCCTGTCCACTCCAAAACTGGTCAACTGCCTGCAACCGGATCGACGTGTCGAGGTCGAAGTGCGCGGCACACGGTGATACGGCGTCGCGCGCGCTGAGACGGGCGCGGCTGGCTCATTGAAGCTTGACAGCGCGTAATCGGCATCCGCGGCCATCCGGTCGCCTGATCGCATGCGCAGCCTCAACGCCGCAAGCCCGCAACAAGGGCAAAGCGCCACGCACGACTACGCCAATCCACCCCCTCCTGCAGCCAGTGTGTTCACCCTGCTCCCCTGCCGCTCCGCACTCGGCGTGCGTCCGAACAGGTTGCGGTAACACTTGGAGAAATGCGGCGGCGACTGGAAGCCGCAAGCCACCGCGATCTCCATGATCGACATCGCCGTCTGCAGCAGCAGCTCGCGCGAGCGGCGCAGGCGCATGTCGAGGTAGTACCTGGTGGGCACCTGCCCCACATACCGTTTGAACAGGCGTTCGATCTGGCGCCGCGACACCCCGACCAGAGAGGCAATTTCGTCCAGCGACAGCGGCTCTTCGATGTTCGCCTCCATCAGGGCGGCGGCCTCGATCAGGTTTTCATGGAACAGCCCGACCCGCGCCTGCAGCGGGATATGCTGACGGTCCTGGTCGTTGCGGATGCGGTCCAGGATGAACTGCTCGGAGATCAGGGGGGCGATGTCACGGCCGTGCTGCTCCTTGATGATGTGCAGCATCAGGTCCAGCGGCGCCACGCCACCGGTGCAGGTATAACGATCACGGTCGATGGCAAACAGCTGGTCGGAGAACACGACGCGCGGAAATTCCTCGCGCTGCGCCGACATGTTCTCCCAGTGGATGACTGCCTTGTACTTGTCCAGCAGGCCGGCCTTGGCCAGCGCATAGCCACCGGTGCACAACGCGCCCAGAGGCACGTGCTTGCGCGCCAGCCGGCGCAGGGCGCCGAGCAGGTCAGAATTTACTGCACGCTCGACGTGGATGCCACCGACGACAAACACCAGGTCAGCCGGCAGAGCCTCGTCGAGTGCCACGGTGGGGCTCATTTCCAGGCCGTTGCTGGCCTTGGCCGGCACACCGTCCAGCGTCGCCAGCACCCAGCTGTAGGCGTCGCGCCTGGTGATGCGATTCGCCATGCGCAAAGGCTCGATCGCACTGGCCAGCGCGATCATGGTGTAACCCGTCAGGGTCAGGAAGACAAAACGCCGGCTCGGCGGCAACGTGGCGGGTTGTTTGCTGCGCTCGTGCATGGTGCTCACTGGTCGTTTGAGGGTCGGCGCACCAGGCCCAAACGCTGCAGCAAGGGGCGTTTGGGCTCCGATGCGCCAAAGGTCTCGGTGATCCGGTCCAGCATGATAGCGAGCAAGACCACAGCCAGGCCGGACTCGAAGCCCAATCCAATATCCAGCCGCTGGATGCTCGCCAGCACATCATTGCCCAGGCCACCGGCACCGACCATGGAGGCGATGATCACCATGGACAAGGCCATCATGATGGTTTGGTTGACGCCCGCCATGATGGACGGCATGGCAGCGGGCAACTCGACCTTGAACAGCAGCTGAAGCGGGGTGCAGCCGAAGGTGACGCCAGCCTCGACCTGCTCCTTGTTGACCTGGCGCAAGCCCAGGCTGGTCAGGCGCACCACCGGTGGCATGGCGAAAATGACGGTAGCCAGCACACCGGGCACACGGCCCAGACCAAACAACATCGCCGCCGGAATCAGGTAGACGAAGGCCGGCATGGTCTGCATGAAGTCCAGCGTCGGACGCACCACGGCCGCAGCCCGGTCACTGCGCGCCACCCACAGGCCGAGCGGCAGGCCGATTGCCAGGCTGAGAAATGTCGCCGCCAGCACCAGCGCCAGAGTGACCATGGTCTGGGGCCAGAAACCAGTGCCAAAGATCACCACCCAGCAGACGACGCAGAAC
>JANLVB010000242.1:0-6407 GCA_031363785.1 Betaproteobacteria bacterium | reverse complement strand
ACTGCGGTGCCGTCCTGGGCCCGCAGGACCGGTACCCGGACCTCGGCCGACGCCGCGTAGCCATAGTCACGCACTAGCTGATTGGTGCGAAAACCACGCACCGTGCGCATCCCGCCCAGCGCAAATTGCTCCAGCGGCAGTAATGGCTTGTTCGTTACCTGGGCGTCGAAGCGAAGCACCAGTTGGCTGTCGGTCTTGCCCAGCCGGCGCGCATGCTGGACCTGCCCCAGCCAGCCGATGAATTTGCCGTTCGGCACACCAGCACCCAGATTGGTGGCACCAAAGGCACCAACTCCCCTGCTAATGGTTGACCGGATGGCGCTTACCTGGGTGCTGTCGCGGCTGACATAGTCCTGCACGAACCGAAACACGCTGACTTTGCTCTCGCCATCGGGCTGCACACCGGGCGAAAAAGCGAAACCTGTGCCCAGTAGTTCCGACTGGCTCTGCCGCAGGTCGAAGCCGGCCGTCAGGTTGAACTGCGTGCGTGCGTCGCGAAACACCGGATGGTTGATGCGCAGGCCGACGGTGCGCGATCTGGACTGGATGTCGAGCGCATTGAGCGGCTTTTCCACCACACTGGCGCGGGACAGATCGGCAAAAAAATCCAGTGTGGTGTCGCGGCTGTTGATGGGGATGCCGTAGTTGACAGACACTTTGGCATAACCCTGCGCGTAGCCCAGATCCCAGCCCAGGATGTCACCCCGACCACTCGGGCTGAGCAACTGACCACGCAGTCCAATACGGGCCTGGCCCAGGCTGGGCGAGATATCGTTGTCCAGCGTCGCGGAGAGCCTGCTGCGTGGACCTTCCTCGATACGCGCGCTCAACCGCGCCTCGCCCGGCCGGTCGCCGGGCGCCAACTCGGCATTGATGCGCTCGATGAATGGGCCCTGCAGCAGAAGCTGCAGGCGCTCCTGCAGGGCGTTCACGTTGAGCGGTGCCACGCCGCCCAGGGCCAGTCGATCGCGCACGTAACGGCTGTTCAGGTGCTCGGTGCCGGTGACTGTGATGTCGCTCAAGGCGCCTTCGACGATGCGAAATTCGATCACACCTGTGGCCACTTCCTGGTCCGGCAGCAGCGCACCCGAGTTGATGTAGCCGGCATTGACATACTTCAGCGTCAGGGCCTGTCGCAAAGCCGAAAGGTCCTCGGTGGTGACATCGCGACCCAGATACGGCGCGGTAACCTGCTCCAGTTCCGCTGCGCTGAAAACCTTGCTGCCGGTGACCCGGATTTCACGCACCCGGATGCGCGGCGTGGTACCCGTCCGGGAGGGCGTTGCCGGCGCGCCCAGGGTCGACGGCGCCTGCAGCAGCGGCATGGCCTGGCCAGCAGGAGCCAGCGTGGGCGGCTGCGGGTCGCGCCCGGGCACTGCGGGCGGGCCCACGGTCTGCGCCTGCAACAGCAGTGGCGCCGACAGCAGCGCCGAGGTCAGAACGCGGCCCGGCCAATGCTGCCGAAGCACAGCGGCAGCGGGTCGGGTAGTCAGGGCGCGCGGGGCGGTGTTGTTGTGGTTGGAAGATGTCATGGTCCGCAGCCGAGAAGGGGAAGCGAGGCGACGATCCCGAGCGCGGGCAGCCGTGCCGTTGTGCGCGGCAAAGCATTGCCCAGGAATGCCACCGTAGCGCCGCGTCCCATGGAACCGAGGTCCAGGCTGGGCAGGTAGCCATCCGGGTCGGGCGGCAAGCCGCCGCGCCCGACCTCGACCAGGCTCGATTGGCCAGCCCGCGCGCCGCTGCAGCCGGCCCGCAACAGGCTCGCTGCATCCAGAAAGGACGCCGGCAAGATCGCCAGCCCGGCGCTCACGTCGGTGTCGGGCGCGTCGATGCTCACCGAGCCGTCGATACCCAGCGCAGACGACGCGGTGATGGACGTTGCGGGGTCGGCGATCAGCTGCCCGGCAATGATGTTGATGTTGCCACCCGGCCCGCCGAATGCATTGGCGATGATCTGGCTGTTCTGCAGGATCACGAACTGCGGGTCGATGAAGATATTGCCGCCGCCGCCTGCGCCGCTTTGCACCGACGTGGTGATCTGGCTGTCCACCAGATGGATGAGGCGCGGCGCGAGGATGCGGATGTTGCCACCGTCCGAGGTTAGCGCACGGGTGGCGATGATGCCGCCACGCATGTCCAGGCTGTCGGACAGCGTGATCTCGATATTGCCCGCCAGGCCACCGCCCAGGCTGCTGGAGGAAATCGTGGCACCGTCGTTCAGTTGCAGCACCGAAGCCTGTAGGTTGACGTCACCCCCAGCACCGTCGCCCCGGGTCTCGGCCAGCAGGCCAGTGGGCCGGCCCGGTACGTTGCCGCTGATCGTGGCCAGGCCGCTGACCACCACGTTCACCCGGCCCGCATTGCCGCTGCCGACCACCAGCGCATTGTTGTTGCTTTCGTCAAAACCGCCGCTGAAGCTGCGTATCTGCGCGCCGCCAGCCAGTTGCAAGCCCCCCACGCTGACCTCGACCGCGCCGGCATTGCCATTGCCAGCCGTGGTGGAGTCGATCACGCCGCCGTTCATGCGCAATATGGGTGTGGAGACGCGCAGCGTGCCGGCATTTCCGAACGGGCCCGCTGCCGACGCGGTGAATATGCCGCTCAAAGCGCCAGTGATGTCCACCGACTCGCTGGCGTTGATATCAAGGTCGCCCGCGGCGCCCGGCCCGCCGGTGGAGCTGCTGATGCGTGCGCCGTCGGCCAGCGCGAGTGTTCGGGTGTTGATGCGCATATTGCCGGCTGCGCCGCCCGTGGTCTCGGTGGACAGGCTGAGCGTGACGACACCGGTGCCGCCAGCGGGATCAATCGCGCCAGTGGCCAGCACCTGATCGGCAATGATTGTCAGCGCACCGCCGGAGCCGGGCCCCTGGTTTCGGGTGCCCACGAAGCCCCCGTTGAGTAGTTGCAGGCTTCCGGTGGTGGTGGGAGTGGTTTCGGTGGTGATCGACAGCGCCGGGCCGGCTGCCACGCCGTAGTTGTCGGCAGCGATGCCGGTAAACACATTGGGGCCCTGGCCGCGGATCTCGATGGCACCGGCGCGGATATGGATGTCGCCCGCCGATCCAGGGCCGTAACTCTCGCTGACCACGAAGGAGCCGTCGCCGATGACCAAGTTGCCGCCAACGTCCAGGCGCACAGACGGGCCTTTGCCCAGGCCGCCGTAACTGCCAGCCAGCAGCACCGAAATGACGCCCGACGCCGGATCGGTCTCGGCACGCAGGTCGCCGCGCACAGCGATGTCGATGGTGCCACTGCTGTCGACATCGCCGAAGGTCTGCGCCAACAGGCCGCCTGGCGACAGGGTCAGGCTGCCGGCACGAACGATGATCGAGCCGCTGGAGCCGTCGCCGTCGAACCCGAGGAAATTGCCAGACCCGTCGAACACCCCCGGGTCTCCGACGTTGATGAAACTCCCGCCGGAAATGCGCACCGGGCCCAGCGTTGTGAAGCGATCCTTACCCACATCGATTGCGCCACCCCCCAAAAGCACGGCCTCGCCCGCAGACGCCACGCTGACCAGGCTCACCGTCGCGCCTGGCGCGACGATGGCGCCACCACCATAGTCACCGGCAGCAAAATCGATGGCGCCACCCACCAGCGCGAAGATCTTGCCGGGCGGCACTGGCGTGGGCGAGTACGGTGCGCCGAGCCAGGGGCCGTTCAGGCTGATCGGCGCCGGGCTGGCCGACAGAAAACCGAATGCCACCGGGTCGGCGGTGGTCAGCACGCTGTTCTTCGCCGGGTCGGCATGGAACACGCCGCCATCGGCCAGGCGCAGGTTGTCGGCGGTGCTGAGATAAATCGAGCCGGAGGTGCTGAAGGACCCGTTCGCCCCGATCACCACCCCGTTGGGGTTGATGAAGAAGAAGTTGGCGCCGGGAATGGCCACACTCAGTGGCCCGTCGAACAGGCTGGACTTCAAGCCCGTGATGTCGCTGGTGCCGCCGGTCACGCGCGAAATCACATTGCGTATGCCGTTTGGCCCGCTGAACACGGCGCGCTCGCCGGTGAGCACGTTGAAGACGCTGAAGCTGTGGAACAGGTTGGTCCCCCGCACCGTGCCCCGGACCGCGTCGACCGCCATGTCGCCCGAGAGCATCGGCCCGGGGGTGGTGAACACCGCCTCGCCATGGCTCGCCCCCACCAACGCGAACAGCATCGGGCCCAGCCAGAGGCGGCAAGTCGCCCGCAAACGCATCGATTTCGCCATCACAATTTCCTTGGCTCCGTACGAAAGATGACAAGGGTAACAACAAAATCCTGGCGCCGATGCGCATCGGGACGGGGAAGGCAAAAGAAAACGCCCCCTCCAGCCGAAGCTGCGGGGGCGTGGAGCCCGTCGCGGGTGCTTGTGCTGTGGCGGTCAGGCCTGGCGCAGTCCCTGTTGGCGTCGGCGCACCAGGGCAAGACCCGCGAGGGCCAGGCCAACCAGGGCCAGGCTGGCGGGTTCGGGGACAGAGGATGAGGCACGGAACGTCGCGCTGCCGCAAGGAATGGCCGTGGCCAAACTTGGATTGGCAGGATCAGAAAAACACGCGGTATTGGTTCGATCCACATCCAATGGCGACCCGAACGGGCCCAGGTGCTGTATGGGTTGCCGGAAGCTCAGTGAAAAGTCCGTACCAAAGTGGTCACTGGCGGTAATCTTCAAGGCCAAGCCTTCCTCGGTTGTCGAGTACTGGAAAAAGTCGTTGCCCCTGGTTCCGGAAGCAGTTTGCGGCCTGTCTTCGTAGGGCACGCCATCGGCCAGGTACGTTCCTCCACCCAGATAGGTGAGCGTGCCAAACAGGGTGCCGGGAACGGCCACGGACACAGTGATAGTGCCACCTTCGTCTTGGTCTAACGTGATGCCGCCTACACCGTCTTCCACCTGAAGCCGATAGACCCAATTTCCGGCGTTTCCAGAGTAGCTGGGGTCGTAACCAGTCGTAGTGTAGGTGCCCTCGAAATACGTCCTGATGTCCAGCTCAATGCAAGTGAAGCATTCACCAACCGTACCGTATTTGACTCTGCTTAAGGATTCTTGATACTCTTCAATCACGTTGAGGTTGAGATTCACCGGTCGGTAGGTACCCGTCACCGTGGATGTGCCGGTGCGCGCCGTAGTGGGGTACGCTTCTGCGGTGCCAATCAGGCTGGCGCTGATGGCCAGTGCGGCAAAGGCCGCGAAAAATCGTTGTACAAACATGGTTGCTGGTTCCCTTACATTGAGGTGTGCACGGAACATGCAGTGCACCAGAACAACAAAAGCAAATTTCGGGCCAGCAAAGGAATAGTTTTGTAAAACAATGGCTTGGCGATTTTGCTGCCGGTGTTCGATGGGGAGCTGTAAAGAATTCCGTCACGACTGCCGCCAGGTCGCAGAACGAGCCCGTGGTACGCTCCGGTCGCCGCCTGCGCTGGCCTGGGTGGCGCCCCGTATGGCCGCGCCTGACGTAACCCCGATGCCATCCATCCCTTCCTTGCTCCGTTCTGCCGGCCACTGGTTTACGCACACTGGAGGTATCGGCCTGAGCATCGGCCTGGCGGCGTTTCTGGCCGTTGCCGGGCTGCGTCTTCTGGGCGGCCTGCAGGCGCTGGAACTCGCGGCGCACGATCTCTACCTCAACGTCGCGGCAGACGAGACATGGCGCGACGACCGCGTCGCAGCGGTGCTGATCGACGACGAGGACATTCGCCGCGTCGGACAATGGCCGCTGACCGACGAGACGCTGGCGCGCGTGATCGAGAACCTGGTGCAGGCCGGCCCCAGCGCCGTCGGCTTCGACCTGTACCGTGACCTTCCGGTGGCGCCTGGAACGGCACGGTTCGAGCAGGTGCTGAAGGCCAGTCAAAACGTCTACTTCGTGATGAAGTTTGGCGGCCCCAACGCAGCGCGCGTCGCGCCGCCACCGGTGCTGGCCGACAGCGAGCGCGTGGGCTTCGCCGACCTGATCGTCGACCCAGGCGGTTTTGTTCGCCGCGGCCTGCTGTTTCTGGACGACGGCAAGACGGTCGGGTATTCCTTTGCCCAGCGGCTGGTCTTGCCCTACCTGGCTGCGCGCGGCATCACACCTGCAGCCGGCAACCCGGACCCGGAACATCTGCGACTTGGGCCGGTCACGTTCCGGCCCCTGGAGGCCAATGACGGGCCCTACGCCCGCGCTGATGCAGCGGGCTATCAGTTCCTGATCGACTACAAGGGCGGCGCCAATCCGTTTCGCACTTTCTCCTTGTCGGACGTGCTGGACAAGCGCATCCCGGACGGCGCGTTGCGCGACCGCATCGTGCTGGTGGGTGTCTCGGCTGACAGCGTCAAGGACATTTTTCTGACACCGTTCAACCACCGCCAGGCAGATGCGGCCGGCACGCCCGGTGTGCTGGTCCATGCACAGGTCGTCAGCCAGTTGTTGCGCGCCGGGCTCCAG
>JANLVB010000229.1:0-9075 GCA_031363785.1 Betaproteobacteria bacterium | reverse complement strand
GTTTCTTGCGGCATGATCCCCCCATGGCAAGTCAAAACACCAACAATCTACCAGAGCTGGAGGACATGTCTGAAATCTCCCGTGCCGTGGCGTCGAGGCTGGTGATATCGGAGAACGTGATGGCAACGGCGGTCAAGGCGGCGCTCAAGCGCATCAAGCAAACAGAAACCCACACCGAGCTGACAACGGGCATTGGCTACAACGAGGAGATCCAGGTATTTACCGACCGCACAGCCCTGGCGCGCGAAGCCATGGCGTCTTTGCGGGAGTTGCCGCAAGCCGAAGAGGAGGATTACAAACTGATCGTGGAAACACTTGCCAGCCGCTTGCGCAACGCCATTGACGACCAGCTTGAGAACTCGCCTGATGACGCCCGGCCAAGTGAGGCCGAGTGCACACGGCTGGCACGCGATGCCGCGCACTGGGTCATCCGCAAATGCGCGCAGGAATTGCGCGAAGACATGTTCGGTGAAATTGCCAAGCGGGCCAAGCTGGTTGACGCAAAGCCGCTGCCCGACCTCATGGTGTTGCCGCAAGGTATCGTGCTGGAGTCATCCGCAAAGAACATCTTTGGCGTTTTGCCGCCGTCCAAACAGGATGGCGAGCGTGCGCCGTTCGAGATGATGATGGACGACCGCATGTGGCTTGGCGACAAGACCTTCACGTTCGCTGAAGGTCCGTTCACGCTGGGGCATTACGACGGGTCATGGTTCGGCAACGCATTGGAGAACGCGTTTTCGCACGCCCTGGACAGTGCGGACTTTGTAGTCTGGTGGCATCGCAATCCCCGGAACAAGCCTTATGCCGTGCGCGTGGTCCGTGCGGAGCACGACAACTATTTTTACCCCGACTTTGTGGTGTGCGTAAGGCACAACCCGGCCGACATGCCTATGCCGCGCTTGCTGGAAACCAAAGACGACACCAAAGACGCGGCGCGTAAAGCCCGGCATTCACCAGCGGGTTATGGGAAGGTTTTGTTCCTCACTCCGGATGGCAATCGCATGTGCTGGGTCAACGACGATGGCAGCCTGGGTGCGGTACTGCACTTTGACAATATGCAAAGCGTGCTCGACAGGTTGGCTGCGACACGACCAGTCGCGGAGTCTGTCTAGCAAGTTGTTTTTCAAGAAGATTGGGCTGCAATGCCCTCCTAAGCGAATACCAATTGTGAAACGTTTGTAATTCGATCGCGCGCACATGGATGGGTGCATTGCCTGGCTATTGCGCCTACCGGCCCTTGAACTGCGGCCTGCGTTTGTCGAAGAAGGCCTGCACACCTTCCCGGTGGTCGTCGCTCTGCAGCGCCAGGCCCTGGGCCCAGGCCTCGGCGTCCAGCAGCGCCTCCAGGTTGGGCTGGTACATCATCTTGAACATTTTCTTCGCCATGCCCAGCGCAAAGGTGGGGCCGCTGGCGAGCTCACGGGCGTGGGCCAGGGCGATGCTGTCGAGCTGGTCGTCGGCCACGACGCGGTTCACCAGGCCGAGTGCCAGCGCTTCCTGGGCATCGATGCGCCGTCCTGAATAAACCAGCTCCTTTGCGCGCAGCAGCCCGAGGTGCTGCGTCAGGAAGTAGATGGCGCCGCCGTCCGGCACCAGCCCGACATGGCGAAACACCTGGGTGAAGCGCGCGGTATCGGAGGCGATGACTGCATCGCAGGCCAGCGCCATGCCCCAGCCAATGCCGGCCACTGCGCCACGTGTGGCGGCGACCACCGGTTTTTCGATATTCGCCAGGTTGCGCACCATGCGGTGTGCGAGCTGGAGCAATTCGCGTCCGCTGGCCGGTGTGAAATTTCCCATCTTGCCCACATCGCCACTGGCGCAGAAGGCTTTTCCGCTGGCTTGCAGCAGCACGGCGCGCACCCCGGGGTCGCGCCCGGCCGACTCGAAGGCGCTGCCCAGTGCCTCGCGCATCTCTACCGTCAGGGCATTGAGTTTTTCCGGGCGGTCCAGCGTGACGACCGCCACTGCGTCGCTCACTTCGTAACGGACGTTCATGGCCCCAGCACCAGCGGCGCATTAGGAAACGCCCGGATGGCCGCCGTGACCGCGCCCAGGTGGCGCGTCATGCGACGGCGCGCCGCGTCGGCGTCTCGCGCGACGATGGCGTCGAGTATGCGGCGGTGCGCAGCCAGCACCAGTCGGCGCACATCGTCGGTGGCAAAGTTCTCTATCGCCGTGGCCTGGTACACCAGGTTGGAAATCGCCACCATGAAAGCGCGCAGCAACTCGTTGTGGCTGGCCACCGCAATTGCGCAGTGCCATTTGACATTGGCGCTGAGGAATTGCGGCACGTCGGCAAACGCGGCTTCGACCTCGCTGGTCGCGTCCTCCAGCTGTTGCAACTCTTGCTCCGTTCGATTGACGGCGGCTAGGGCGGCGAGTGTGGGTTCAACCGCGTCCCGCGTTTGTAGCAGGGACAACAAGGCGATGCCGCGACCCTGCACGAACAGGTTGACATATTTGGCCAGAGCGTCGTCGCCGGGTTGGCGGGCGATCGAGCCACCGTGCCGGCCCGGTTTGGTCGTGACCAGGTGCTCGGCCTCCAGGATGCGCAGGGCTTCGCGCACCGAGCCGCGGCTCAGGCCAGTCTGCGCCACCAGGTCGCGTTCGGCGGGTAAGGGGGTGCCCGGAGCGAAGGCGCCGGTCAGGATGCGTTTGCGCAATTCGCCGGCCAGGACGTCCGACGTCTTGCGCACGGTGATGGGCGAAAGTCTTGTTTCTTGCACTGGTCAGATGTTTACAGCAGCGTTGATGTTACTTATAATTATTTGACTGGTCAATGGTTTGACCATAGAAAAGGTGCCCTGTGGCAATGCAAGACACGCAGAAGACATCTGTCGAGCCCGGACCGATCACGTGCTCGCGGCCACCCAGCCACCCCCATGTGCTGCTGATCACGATCGACCGGCCGCCGGTGAATGCCATGACGGTCGCCGCCCACTGCGCATTGCGCGACGCCCTGCGCTCGGCGGACAACGACCCAGGCATTCGCTGCATAGTGCTCACCGGTGGCGGTGACCGCGCCTTCGTGGCCGGCGGGGACGTGGCCGAGCTCGGCGCGCTGGACCCCGAACTGGCGTTGGAGCGTACCCGCGTGGTGCGCCAGGTGTTTGACGCAATCCGGCGCAACCCGGTGCCGGTGATTGCCGCCGTCAATGGCCACGCACTGGGCAGTGGCCTGGTGATGGTGTCGCAATGCGACGTCATCGTTGCGGCGGACAGCGCCACCTTCGGGTTGCCAGAAATCACGGTCGGAGTGATGGGTGGTACCAAACACCTGGCGCGCATCGTGCCGGAAAAACTCATGCGCTGGATGGCGCTCACCGGCAACCGGATCGACGCCGCCCACCTTGAGCGGCTGGGCGTGATCCACAAGGTAGTGCCAAGGCGCGAGGTGCTGTCTGCCGCGCTGGAAGTGGCCGCCGACATATGCGCCAAGAGCCCGGCCAGCGTGCGCTTGATGAAGGAAGTGATCAACCTCACCGAGTCCATGGATTTGGACAACGGCTACCACGTCGAAACCTACGCCACCGCCATCATTTCCACCCACCCGGATTCGAAGGAGGCAGCCCGGGCCTTTCAGGAAAAGCGCCCGGCCAATTTCAGCAAACACGGCGGGCCTTGAGTACCCGTTGATTGTCAATCTCACAGCGACCACACCAAGGAAACAGCATGAACAAGTTATTTGCCGCACTGTCATGTGCAATGTCGATCAGCCTGAGCGCTCCCGTTGCAGCGCAGGACACCTACCCGAACCGGGCCATCAGCATCGTGGTGCCGTTCGGGCCCGGCAGCGGCACCGACATCGGGGCGCGCCTGCTGGGCCAGAAGCTGAGCGAAGCCCTGGGACGGCCAGTCACGGTGGACAACAAACCCGGTGCCAACGGTGTGATCGCCGCCGAATTCGTGGCGAATGCCAAACCGGATGGTTACACCCTGGTGATGGGCACCAACTCCACCCATGGTGCCAATCCGGCGCTGGTGAAAGACTTGCGTTATGACCCGATCAAGGGCTTCGAGCCGATCTCGCGGGTGGCGATCTTCTCCAGCGTCATCGTGATCCACCCCAGCGTGCCGGTGAAAAACCTGCGCGAGCTGATCGCCTATGGCAAGGTGAACGAGCTGACACTGGCCACCGGTAACGCCAGCGGCGTGGTGATGGGGGAAACATTGGCGCGCCAGGTCGGCTGGAAGTTGCTGCGCGTGCCGTTCAGGAGCAACCCGCCGGCGATGACCGAGGTAGTGGCCGGGCGCATCAACATGATGTTCACCGACATCGCATCCGCCAAGGGCCTGCTGACCGCTGGTTCGGTAAGGCCAATTGCCGTGACCACTGCCAAACGCAGCACCCTGATGCCTGACGTGCCTACCGTTGCCGAAAGCGGGGTGCCGGACTACGACCTGTCGGGTTGGATTGCCCTCTTCGCCCCCGCCGGCACGCCGCGCGCCATCGTCGACAAATTGAACCTGGAGGTTACCAGGGCCCTGCAACTGCCGGATGTGCGCGCCAAGCTGCTGGATCTGGGTGCCGACCCTGCCCCCATGCCGGTGGCCGAGTTCGCCGTCTGGACCCAGCAGGAAGTGGCCAAATGGACAAAACTCGTGAAGGAGGCTGGCATCCAGCCGGAGTGAAGTTATATGGACTTTCGTTTCACCGACGAGCAGCGCATGTGGCATGACACGCTGCATAACTTCATGGAAAAGGAAGTCGGGCGCGAGTACACGCGCGAACACGACGCCAGCCGCGAGTTCCCCTACGAGATCTACCGCAAGATGGCGGCACAGGGCTGGCTGGGCTTGTTGCTGCCAGAGGAGGATGGTGGTGCCGCCGCCGACCCGGTGATGTTCGCCATTTTTTGCGAGGCGATTGCCAAATACAGCCTGGACACGGCGGCCTGCCTGATGACATCGATGTTCACGGCGACCAACATCTCGGCCCACGGCACGCCGCAGCAGAAGCAGACCTACCTGCCGCCGTTTCTGCGCGGCGAGGCGACTTTTTCGGTATCCATCAGCGAGCCCGGTTCGGGCTCGGACGCGGCCGCCGCCAAGACCCGCGCCGCGCTGGAAGGTGACGAATGGGTGCTCAACGGCAGCAAGACCTTTTGTTCCGGCGCCCATTTGCCCAACACCACCATCGTGATCATGGTGCGCACCGGCGAAGAGCGGTATGCCGGCCTGAGCCTGTTCCTGCTGCCCAACACCACCCGGGGCTTGACGATCACCAAGCTCAACACCGTCGTGCGCCGCAGCCTGGGCACGACGCAGCTGTATCTGGACAACGTGCGCCTGCCCCGGGCCAACCTGATCGGCGAGGTCGGCAAAGGCTGGGCTTATATCGGCGAACACCTGGAATTCGAGCGCCTCAGCCTGGCCGCGTCCTACGTGGGCAATGCCCGCACCGCGCTGGAAGACACCAAGCAATACACCAAACAGCGCAAGCAGTTCGGCAAGGCGCTCGCGTCCTTCCAGGTGCTGAAACACCGCATGGCCGAAGACGAGTGCGAGGTCGAAGCGGCTCGTCTTTTGACGTACGCCGCTGCCAGCAAGATGGTGCGCGGCGAGCGGGCGGTAAAAGAGGTCTCCATGGCCAAGGTGTTCGCCGCCAAGACCCTGTTCAAGACTGCCTTCAACGGCATGCAGGCGCTCGGCGGTTATGCCCAGTTGCCCGAGATGGACATGGAGCGCTACTTTCGCGAGGCCAAACACGCCATGGTGGGCGGCGGCACCAACGAGATACAGCACAGCATCATTGCCAAGGAGATGGGGCTGTAGCTGGTGTGGGTCAGCCCTTGCTGGCAACGTCGGCGCGACGCCGGGTCACGGCAGCAATCAGCAGCAAGCCAGCCGACATCATGGCCACACTGCTTGCCTCCGGCACCGGGCGGACGCACCCGCCATCAGGTCGAACCGGTAACCGGGAAAACCGTCCAGATTTAAGAATATTCCTGCGGGACCGCCGGAACGAGGCAACGAGGTGCCAGAGGCAATATTGCCGATGTCAACTTTCAACTCGTAGCGTTGACCGGCCTGCAATGTTGCAGCCAGAGTTTGCCGTAAACCGGCCACTCCCACGCCGTTGCCAGCCAGATAAACCAGGGCCGCGTTGTCGCCCTGCGTGGGCCCGCCGGAAAAAACTCGCTGCCAGGCAAGGGCCGTATGACACCTATCGCATTGGCCCCCGGCTGGCTGGCAGGCGCTGGCGCGCCCGGCAGTACCCGCCGGTACGAACGCTGCATGGCGAGAGGCCATCGGCGGCGCGCTGTGCCGCCCAGCCGTTGACCGCCTTCTGGCACGAGCCATCGGCCTCCAGCGCCTGGCGCATGAACATGGACAGCGCAACCGTGGGCGGATACAAGGGCTCGCGATGCTCGGGCAGCAGCGATTCGGTCGTCTCCAGCAACGCCGGACTCGTCAGCACGTTGAAGAACTCCACCGCATCTGTGGCCCGCGCCCGGCGTCCGATTCGTTTTCCACGTTGATGCAAAGCGCTGCGGGCATTACGATCCATGGTGGCTGGCCTTTTGGAAAGATGGTTTGGGTGCGTAGTAACAACCACCCTATCAATCCCGGGGTCAGCCACCTCCTTTTGTCTTCAAATCCAAGTATTTACGCCCGTGACTTCGACGCGAGCGGGCCAAAGTAAGTGCCATTCACGTTAAGCGGCAATATCGGGCAGCGCGAACCGACGAGGTATCCTGTCGCGAATGGCGGATTACCGATTCACCGAATACTTCGAAAAAGAAGTCCTGCGCAAGCGCTCATACCTGAAGAAGGAGTGGTGCACGCGGATTCTCGACAATCCCCTGCGCTCGGAGCCGCAGGAAGGAAATCGGCATCGGTTCTGGGGCTCGATTTCGGAGCTTGAGGGCCGATACTTGAGGGTAATCACTCTTGAGGATAAAGTGACCATCCACAACGCCTTTCCTGATCGAAGGTTCAAACCATGAAGCTGAACTACAACTCCGAAACTGACTCGCTTTATATCGACCTGTCCGAAAAGACGAGCGTCGAGACCCGGGAAATCTCTGAGGGTGTGCAACTCGACTACGACGCTAGCGGCAGTCTTGTCGGCATTGATATCGACAATGCCAGTTCCAAAGTGCAGCTCAAAGAGATCATCCTCAGCAAGCTCCCTGGCACCGTCCGCACCGTTGCCGCTTAACCCGGCAGCGCACCGGACGTGCGCGAGCGGCGGTGCGCTGCAACGATCACCAGCGGCGCGCCGGTGGCTTCTACGTTCGCGCAGAACCGCCCCTGGGCTACAGTGTCTCTATGGCACCAACGATTGCACGCGACTGACAGTTCAGGCTGTTCTTCTTCTCCCGCGAGGAAACTCGCATTCACGTTCACGTTGCCCATCCAGCTGGGGAGGCGAAGTTCTGGCTCACCCCGCAGGTACACTTGGCCGTAAACATAGGGCTTTCACCTGTGCAGGTGCGGCAAGCGCAGGCCGTCGTCGTTGCGCATATCGCGGAGATCGAAAATGCCTGGCGTCGTCACTTTGGAAGTTGAAGTCACAAACATCTCCGCCCACGGGTTCTGGGTGCTCGTAGGTGGCGAAGAGTTGTCTGTTCCTTACGCGCAGTTTCCTTGGTTTAAAGCAGCTACGGTCGAGCAAATCGCGGCGGTCGAGCGCCCTACCGAAAACCACCTTTACTGGCCGTTGCTGGACGTCGATCTTTCTATCGAATCGCTGCGCAATCCAGAAGCTTTCCCGCTCGTCTCCCCGGGCGCGGCCTAAACGAAAAAGGTTAGATCGCGCGAAGCCACGATCTGAACCTGCGGTTGGACGAGCCCGGCCCACGTGGTCGGTGGCCAACGCAGAAAACACATTCCGAGAGTTTGCCCGCAGCGGCCGGCCGGGTAGGTCACATTGCCTGACGCGAGCGGCCTTTGTTGCCGCCTCCACCCGCATTGCACGGGTGGCTTGATGCAAATTGCGCTATCTCAGCCGAGCACCACCACCACACCCATGGGCATGTTGGCGAGCAGTGTGGATCGGTGCTGGCTGCTCAGTGCATGGTTGCCTCGCGTGCTGCACCGGCCTGACCCCTGAGCTGGCGGTGCTTGCGGCTGAACTGGGCCAAGGTGTCCCAGGCGCACTGGATCAACAGACCATAGACGGTTTGCTGATGGCTCCAGGCCAGCGCGCGCAGCTCGGCGGGCAGCGTGAAGGTGATCAGGAAGTAGGCACCCGGCAGCAGCGCCTGGGTCTGGCGCTCGATCCAGCGCTGGCTCTCAAAGTGCTGGCAGTGCGGGCAGCTGCGATGGCCGCAGGAATGGGGCACAAGGCGCTGCCCGCTACAACCGACGAACTGGGCCAGCATCTGGGCCGACAGCTTCCTTCGATGGGATGTGCTGCACAATCGGGTCGACAGGATTGACGGCAAGACCATGCGCATTACATCTTGGGAAGGGGGGTTGGAGTTGCTCCGCGTAGCGGCTTCGTCCAACTGGTTGATCGATCGGACCGCCAACGGCGGCCGGTGCCACAGCCATTCTTCGGCGGTCTCTATGCCGTTGTTGTCCGATCATTTCCGGCGTTAACGATCACCAAGTCATCGCGCCAGTGCTGTTCGGTTGCAAGTGCTAGCACTAAGTGATAGCATGTCCCAGTGAATTCCAAGCATCGGAAAACTCTCGCCGCTGTCTTTGCCAAGCCGACATCGGCATCCGTTGTTTTTTCGGACATCGAGGCGTTGGTCAAAGCCCTCGGCGGAAGCATTCATGAGCGTGAAGGCTCCAGAGTGAAGTTGGTGCTTGGTGGGCATGAGTGGCGGTGCCATCGCCCCCATCCAGGCAAGGAGGCGAAGCGATACCAGGTGGAAGAAGCTCGCGCGCTTCTGGAACAAGCAGGAGTCAAACCTTGAACACGATGAACTTTCAGGGCTACACAGCTCGAGTCGAGTACGACGAGCGGGACGACATTTTTGTGGGGCGGGTTCTGGGGCTTCGCAGCATCATCAGCTTCCATGGGAGGACCGTTGCGGAGCTGCGTCGAGAATTTGTTGCAGCAATCAAAGACTATCTTGCGGACTGCGAGGAGCAGGGAGTCACTCCAGAAAAGCC
>JANLVB010000220.1:0-10686 GCA_031363785.1 Betaproteobacteria bacterium | reverse complement strand
CTTTCTTGGCGGCAGCCTTCTTGGCTGGAGCGGCTTTTTGGGCCGGCGCTGCTTTTTTCGCAGGCGCCGCCTTCTTTGCCGGAGCAGCCTTCTTCGCTGCTACTTTTTTCGCCGGTGCTGCTTTCTTTGCGGGAGCAGCTTTTTTGGCGGGGGCCTTTTTGGCCGGAGCTTTTTTTGCAGTTGCCATGATTGAATTGTCCTTTGCGGAAGTTGATTAATCACCAGCGAAGAACTGCTTCTCCTCTGGCACTGCGGATGCTACTGGAGAAAAATCCTGTTTCCAAGCGAAAAGTGATGTTTTTCGCTCTTGTCTGTTGTTTTTTCAGCCCGTCGCAACAGCGAGGTTTCGCTCTGGCGCTCGCTCGGCGCTTCGCGCGATGCCATAGCATGCACCGCTAACATGCCGCTTTTGATGCATATTTTGTCCCGCCACAAGGAGAAAGCCGCCATGCCCCTGCCGTTTGCCACCTGCGACCTGTGTGACGTCCACAAGAACGACGCCAGCGGTCAGTTCAAGGTATTGCCGCCAGTGTTCCGCAGTTTTGGCGCATTGCGCAAGTTCTGCGGACCGGTGAGCACACTGCGCTGTTTCGAGGACAACGCGCTGCTCAAGGCGGCGCTCGACGGCCCGGGCGCGGGGCGCGTGATGGTGGTGGACGGCGGCGCGTCGATGCGTCGCGCCCTGCTGGGTGGCAACCTGGGTGCCGCAGCTACACACAATGGCTGGGCTGGCGTCGTGATTGACGGCTGCGTGCGTGACAGTGCCGAGCTCGCCGTGCTGAGCGTCGGCATCCTGGCCCTGGCAGCCATGCCGATGCCGCCGGAGAAACGCGGGCAGGGCGAGCGTGACGTGCCAGTGCGCCTGCAGGGCCTATGGATTCAGCCAGGCGACTGGTTGTTTGCCGACGAGGACGGCGTGGTGGTTGGCGCTGCTGCGCTGCTGGCGCCGGTCTGACCCCCGGCGCATGATCCCATCGGAGTGGCTGCCGACCATGGGCGCCAGCGCCGCAGGCGTGCGACACCAGGTCAAGCAACCGCTCGGGCCAAGCGCTGGCAGCAGGCCGACCACCGGTAGTTCCCATGTTGCACAATTGCCAGCCATGCAGCAGATCGAATGTATTGATTCCCACACCGGCGGCGAGCCGACCCGTGTCGTGGTGTCGGGTTTCCCCGACTTCCCCGCACGGCCTTTGCCGGAGGTCGTGGAGCAGTTGCGCACACAACACGACCGGTTTCGCAAGGCCACGGTGTGTGAGCCGCGGGGCAACGATGTGATGGTGGGGGCATTGTTGTTGGCGCCGCGCCAGCCTGGCTCCCTGGCGTCGGTGGTTTTTTTCAACAACGTGGGTTACCTGGGAATGTGCGGCCATGGAACGATTGGGCTCATGGCGACACTCGCCCACATGGGGCGCATCAACCCCGGGCCGTATGCCTTGGATACCCCGGTCGGCACGGTGCAGGTCGAATGGCATGGAGACGGCTGGGCGACGATCGGCAATGTGCCGTCCTATCGACATCGTCACGGCGTGGTGCTGCAGGTTCCGGGTGTGGGCCAGGTCGTTGGTGATGTGGCCTGGGGTGGCAACTGGTTTTTTCTGTGCCCTTGTGATGACCTGCCGCTGCAGGTCAATGCGGTCGCAAGTCTGACGACACGCGCCACGGCGATTCGCCACGCGCTGGAGCAGAGCGGCGTCACCGGCAAGGACGGGGCGCCCATCGACCACGTCGAGCTGGTGGCGCCAGCGGCGTTGCCGGGTCACCACGCGCGCAGCTTTGTCTTGTGCCCGGGTGGCGCCTATGACCGGTCGCCCTGTGGCACCGGTACCAGCGCCAAGCTGGCCTGTCTTGCCGCCGACGGCAAGCTGGCACCGGGCGTGGCCTGGCTACAGGAAAGTGTGTTGGGCAGCGTGTTTGAAGGCCGCTACCGCCTGCTTGACGGCCAGGTCATGCCCACCATCAAAGGCCAGGCCCATGTCTGTGGCCGCGCCACCCTGTTGCTCGACACCAGTGATCCGTTTTGCTGGGGGCTGGACTGAGCTGCCACTTCTTTATCGACGTACTTTTTACCGAGGCCCATCCATGAGCACTTTCTGGCACGGCGTACTTCCCGCCATCACTACTCCGTTTCTCGAAGACGGCTCTGTCGACCATGCATTTTTGGCGCACCATGTGGATCAGATGATGCTTGCCGGCTGCACTGGCATCGTGCCGCTCGGCTCACTTGGCGAGACGGCGACTCTGGGCATGGAAGAAAAGCGCGCGGTGCTGCAGACCGTGTTGCGCGCCGTTGCCGGGCGCGGCGCGGTAGTTCCTGGTGTGGCCGCGCTGGCCACGGCGGACGCCTGTGCCTTCGCCACAATGGCGCATGGTCTGGGCTGCAGCGGCCTGATGGTGCTGCCCCCTTACGTCTATTCAACGGATTGGCGCGAGATGCAGGCCCATGTCAGCGCCATCATGGAGGCCAGCCCCTTGCCCTGCATGTTGTACAACAACCCGATCGCCTACAAGACTGACTTTACGGCCGAACAGATGCAGGAGCTAGCGGGCCGGCATGCCAACTTTGTCGCCGTCAAGGAGTCCAGCGCGGACGTGCGCCGGATTGCGGCCATCAAATCGCTGCTGGGCGAGCGCCTGCACATCCTGGTGGGGGTGGACGACCTGATCGTCGAAGCCATAGCCGCTGGCGCCACGGGTTGGGTGGCTGGCCTGGTCAACGCCTTTCCGCGCGAATCGGTCGTCCTGTTCGAATTGGCCAAAGCCGGGCGCATGGCTGAAGTGACGCCGCTGTACCACTGGTTCCTGCCGCTGCTGCGCATGGATGTGGTGCCGAAGTTTGTGCAGCTGATCAAGCTCGTGCAATCCCGTGTGGGCCTGGGCAACGAGCGCGTGCGGGCCCCGCGCCTGGTGCTGGTGGCAGATGAGCGGGCCGTGGCGCAGCAGGCCATCACCCACGCCCTGGCGACCAAGCCGCAGTTTCCCGCGCTCTGAAGGCCCGCTCGCGGGCGCGCCATGATCCCGTAACGGATATGAGTCAGCCGCCGATGCCGCGCCAGGACGATACCGATGTGCTGGTCATCGGCGCTGGCCTGGTTGGCTCTGCGATTGCCTTGCGCCTGGCGCTGGAAGGCCGGGACGTATGCCTGCTGGACAGCGGCGAACCAGGGCAGGGCGCCAGTTTTGGCAACGCCGGCCATATTGCCACCGAGCAGGTGGTGCCGCTGGCCAACCCGCAGGTGATCCGTGCCAGTTGGCGCTACCTGTTGCAGTCCGACAGCCCGTTGCGCCTGCGCCTGGCCTACCTGGTGCCGATCCTGCCGTGGCTGGCGCGTTTTGTATGGGCAGCGCGCCCGGCCAACCTGGCACGCGGCATCGCTGCCTTGATGGCATTGCAGCGCACTTCGCTGGACGACCTGTCGCAATTGATGCGCGAGGCGGACTGCGGGCCGCTATTGCACCGCGATGGCTACTTGCGTGTCTGGGAGGGTGCCGCCGGAAGGGCGATTGCATCGGCCCAAGCGCTCCAGCTCGGGCGGTTTGGTGTGGTCAGTGAGACAGTCGACCTGACAACCGTGCGGCGCCTTGCACCTGCGTTGACACACGCGGTGCAGGGCGCGATGGCCTATCCGCAGACCGGCCATGTGGACGATCCCCTGGCCGTGACGCAGGCCTTTGTCGCGGCACTGCAGCGCGCCAAGGGCAGAGTCGGGCGGGAGCAAGTGGCGGGCCTGGTGCGGGAACGCGACGGCCCGGTGACTGCGGTGCTTGCCGGTGGGCGCCGCATCCGTTGCCGCCAAGTGGTGGTCTGTGCCGGCGCCTGGTCCGCGCCGCTGGCGGCCAGCCTGGGTTACCGTGTACCACTGGACACCGAGCGCGGCTACCACCTGACGGTACCCTGGGCAACAGCAGGGCACACCGACCAGCGCGCGAAGTGGTTGACGCAGCCGGTCGCATCGACGGAGCGCAATGTGATCATGACGCCGATGCTGATGGGCCTGCGCATCACGGGCACGGTGGAATTCGGCGGTTTGCAGCTGCCACCCGATCCCCACCGCCACGCCTTGTTGCACCAGCAACTGGCGGCCCTGCTGCCTGACCTGTCGAGCCGTGACGCGACGCAGTGGATGGGGTTTCGACCGTCCCTGCCGGACCACCTGCCTGTAATGTGTGAAGCGCCGCTGCACCCAGGCGTTTTTTTTGCCTTCGGACACCAGCACCTCGGGCTGACCCTGTGTGGGGTGACGGCGCGCCTCATGGCCGATCTGATGCAGGGACGCACGCCAGATATCGACATGGCGCCGTACCACGTGGGCAGATTCTGAGTGACGCAAGTGGTCAATGCCCGGTGCGCTGGTTCCAGGTCAGCGCCACACCCAGCAAAGCCACCGCAAAAGCGGCGGCTTGGGGCAGGCTCAGCGTTTCGCCCAATGCCAGCACCCCGACCAAGGCGGCGGATATCGGCAAGATGGCGGTGAAGATGCCGCCCTGGGCGGCGGCCAGATGGCGCGCGCCGGTCATCCACAACCAGACCGTGCCGACGCTGGCCGCCAATGCATAAAAAGCCAGCAGCAGCCAGATGGCACTGGAGACCGCACCGAACGCGAACCCCTGGGCGAAATACAGGCCGAACGGCGTCATCAATGCAAGGCCCCACAGGTTGATAAGTGCCGAGATGCGTTTCGGGCCAAGTACGCCGGACAGCTTTTTGGCGATCACCGCGTAAGCCCCTTCACACACCACGGCACCAAACACCAGCAGATTGCCGAGCCATGCCGGTCCGAGCTGCGAAGCGCTGCCCGATGCGCCACCGACCGGGGCGTCCGGGCGGGAAAACGCCAGCAGCGTCAAGCCGAGGAAGGCGCAGGCCACGGCCAGCCACATGCGCGGCGCGATATGTTCACGCAGGAATATCCAGCTCATGAGGGCGATGACCGCGGGAATACCCGCCATGATGACGCCGGCGGACACGGCGCTGGTCATGCTGACGCCAAACAGCATGCAAATCGAGAACAGGAAATTGCCCAGGAACGATTCGAAGAACAGCAGCCAGCGTGTCCGCCCGGTCATGGGAACTTCGCCCGCTGGTTTCTTCAACCAGGGCAACATCGCGACAGCCGCAATACCAAAACGCATCCAAGCCAGCAGGAACACCGGCAATGCCGCCACCAGGGGTTTGGACAGTGCGACATAACTGCCGGTTAGCGCCATGCTCAGTGCCAGGCAGGTCATGGCGAGCAGACGTTGGCGTGCGGTGGTCATCAAAAGGGCAACGGGCCGTGGGAGTGGTTCACCCAGCCGGGTCAAAATTGGCCCCCATTGTGCGGGACGAACCCGGGTATGGTCGGGGCAACAGAGTTTTTGAGGTACACAGCATGGCAATAGGCGAGTTTGCTTACGCGATGAACAGCAATCGCTTCATGGCAGCGCCGTTGCTGACGGACGAGCCGTTTGCCGTGGTGGGGATACCTTTCGATGGCGCCGTGACGAACCGTCCCGGGGCGCGCTTCGGGCCGGCCGAGATCCGTCGAGCCAGTTTGATGTTGTGTGATGCGACGCATCCGCATTTTGACGTGTCACCACTTGGCGTAGTCGGAGATGCGCTCGACATGCGGCTATCCAACGCGTCGGGCCTGGCGGCAGTGCGCGAGCAGATCCAGGCCCAGGCGGCAAGGTGGATGGCGCGCCACCACTGTGTCTTCATCGGCGGTGACCATTCGGTCACCTTGCCACTGCTGCGCGCCGCGCACGCCCGGCACGGCCCGCTGGCTCTGGTGCACTTCGATGCCCATTGCGACACCTGGACGGACCATTTCGACGAACCCTCAGGCCATGGCACCTGGACCTATGAGGCCTTGCAGGAGGGCCTGGTCAGCGCCGCCCACACGGTGCAGATCGGCCTGCGTTCTGCCGGTCAACGCGCCGCGCGGGTATATGTGCGTGACCAAGGTGGTGCGATTTACACGGCGCGTGACCTGCGCGGCCTGGACGGTGCCGGCCTGGACCCGGTGATCGCGGCCATTACCCAGCGCATCGGGCAGCACCCGTGTTACCTGACGTTGGACATTGATTGCCTGTACCCGGCGTTTGCGCCCGGCACCGGTACGCCGGAGCCGGGGGGCATGAGCAGTTCCCAGGTTTTCACCCTGCTCGAAGGCCTGGCAATGCTGAACATGGTGGGCATGGATTGTGTGGAAGTGGCACCTGCCTACGACCACGCCGAGTTGACCAGCCAGGCGGCCGCAGCGTTCCTGTGGACCTATCTGAGTGGCCAGGTGGCCAGGCGTACCGCAGGCAAGGCGCCGACCGCAGTGAGCGTGCGCTGAGGGGGCCGCATGGCACTGTGGAGCAACTCCATACTCGCGTCGGATACCCAGCTCAACCAACGCAGCTACTACGAATCCAGCGTGACCCGGTCACCAGGCGGCGCGCCGCTGCTGGATGAGGTGAGTGCCGATGTGTTGGTAGTAGGGGCCGGATTTGCGGGTCTGTCGGCGGCTATTGAATTGGCGCAACGCGGCTACCGCGTGGTGGTGCTGGAGGCAGACCGGGTCTGCAGTGGCGCTTCCGGTCGCAACGGTGGTCAGGCGATTGTAGGTTTTGCCTGCGGCCAGGGGCCGCTCGAAGCACAACTCGGCTGCGCCGACGCGCGTCGCCTGTGGAACCTGTCGCTGGAGGCGATCGGCCTGATCGATGAACGCATCCAGCAGTTTTCCATCGACTGTGACCGGGTCCATGGCTACTTGTATGTAGCTGATTCGCCGCGCAAGGCGGCTGCGCTGCAGCGTGACCTGGAGGCGCAACAACGCGACTACGGCCTGCAGTGCCAGATCAGCACCGGGGCGGGCGTCGCGGCGCATATCGCCAGCGACCATTACTGCGCGGCCGCTTTCGAGACCGTGTCGGGCCACCTGCATCCGCTCAAGTATGGACTGGCGCTGGAGCGCGCGGCGCGCTCGCTTGGTGTACAGATTTACGAACACTCGGCAGTCACCAGCCTGCAGCGTGGTGCGGCATTGCAGGCCAGGACGGCAAAGGGCAGCGTGCGCGCGCAGTTCGCCGTGTTGGCTGGCAACTGCACACTGGCGCAATACGGTGTTTCGGTGGCGCCGGAGATCCGAGAGCGCATCATGCCGGTGGGCACGTATATCGCAGCCACGGCGCCGATCAGCGCGGAACAGCAGCGTCGCCTGATTCCGGCCAATGCCGCGGTCTGTGACAACAACTTCGCACTCGATTATTTCCGTTTCAGCGCTGACCACCGGCTGTTGTTTGGTGGGCGGGTGAGTTACACGACCAAGACGCCGATTGACCTGCCGGACACCCTGCGTCGGCGCATGCTGCGCGTGTTCCCCTCCCTGTCAACCGTGCCGGTCGAGTTTGTCTGGGGTGGGTTCGTCGACATCAGCATGAACCGTGCGCCCGATTTTGGCCGCGTCGACAACAACCTGTTCTATCTTCAGGGTTTCAGCGGCCACGGTGTTGCGTTGACCGGTTTGGCAGGGCGCCTGGTGGCGCAGGCGGTAGCGGGTCAGGCGGAGCAGTTTGACCTGTTTGCCCGATTGCGCCACCGCAACTTCCCCGGAGGAGCGGCCCTGCGTACACCCACGTTGGCATTGGCCATGTGGTTCGAGCAACTGCGCGACGCCCTATAAAGAGCTTGTGATGATTTTTGCCAGGATCGGGCCAGAGTCCTGAATCGAGGCCAGGGGCGCATATCCGTAACCGATCACCAGCCCGCGCAGGTCTGTGCGCTGCAGGCAGTAGGCCGACAGCGCACGCACTGTCAGCCCGTACTGCGCGATGTTTTTTGCCAGCGCCACATCGTCCACCTTCACCGGCAGACGCAGGCACAGGTGCAGGCCCTGCTCCGCGCCACTGATCCAGGCACCGCGTGTAATGCATGGCGCGAGCGCCGCCAGCAGGCAGGCCCGGCGCTGCGCGTAGCTGGAGCGTGCGCGGCGCAGGGCAACGGCAAAGTGGCCCATCTCGATGAACTCCGCCAGTGCCGCCTGCAGTGGCATCTGGCCCGGGCGATTCAGGTCGTAGTGGGCCTGCCGGAAAGGCTCCACCAATGCGCGCGGCACCACCAGGTATCCGAGCTTGAGCCCGGGGTAGAGTACCTTGGAGAAAGAACCCATGTACAACACACGTTCGTCCTGGTCCATCCCGGCGAGGGACGACAGGGGAGGCCCGTCGAAGCGGAATTCGCTGTCGTAGTCGTCTTCCAGTATCCAGGCCTGCTGGCTGCGGGCAATCTCCAGCAACTGGCGGCGCCGGCGTAACGACATGACGGCCCCGGTGGGGTACTGGTGCGACGGCGTGAGGTAAATCAGGCGCGGCGGCGCATTGGCGTCTGCCGCAGTGGGGGCCATGCCCTCCTGGTCCACCGGCACCGGATGGTGGCGCAGCCCGGCGGCCAGGAAGGCCTTTGCGGCGCCCCAGTAGGCGGGGTCTTCCAGCCAGACTGTGTCGTTGTGGTCAGCCAGCATCTGGGCGCACAGCTCCAGCGACTGCTGCGTGCCGCTGGTGATCAGCACCTGGTCCACATCGAGTTCGACGCTGCGAAACAGGCGCAGGTAGTCGGCCACAGCGCGACGCAGCGGCGTGTGGCCGCCACCGGTGCTGTAGTCGAGCATTTCCGGATAGGTCATGCGCCAGTGTTTATTTTGCAGCCTCTGCCACAGCGCCACCGGAAAGGCGCTGAAATCCCCAGGGCCGGGCGTGAACGGTTGAATCTCCAGCCCGGCGGCGGCAAAACGCGTCGCCAGTTCCCGCCCGCGGCGCGACAGGGCCCGCGCCTGGTTGCTGTGGTGCGCCATGTGCCGACGCGCTGGCTTGGGCGCGCCAGTCTTCACGAACGTACCACTGCCGACGCGGCTGCCCACATAACCCTCCACCGCCAGTTGCTCCAGTGCCGCCACCACGGTGTTGCGCGAACAACCAAGGTCGTTGGCGAGTTCCCGGCTTGATGGCAGGCGCTCGCCGGCGGGCAACATGCCGTCGAGCATGGCACGCCGCAGGGCTTCGTACAGTTGCCGATGCAGGGGCAGGCCAACGCTTGTGCCCAGCCCGGCAATATGGCTGATCAGGAATTCGGACAACACGGGTGGAAAAGTGGCACCTTGTTGGCGCCTCAAATGGCTCTTATTGTCATCCAATTGGAGCGCACAATGGGGCCACAACAACGAGACATGCGGCTTTTTATGGATGCGCCACCGTGTATGGTCTGGCTGCCGGTGGACCATCGGCTGCTGGGCGAAGATGGTCTGCAAACGCCCTACTTGGTACTGGGCGACAAATATGCCCGCGCCGTGCGTGACAGTGCGCATGGCCAGGCGGTGTTGTTCCCGCTCGCAGGCGCAGCACAGATTTCCGATTTGCTGGCGCTGGTGGACGGTGTGATGCTCACCGGGTCACCGTCCAACATCGACCCGGCACATTTTTCGCAGCCAGTGGCCGATCCGTCCCTGCCACTGGACCCGCATCGGGATGCCCTGACGCTGGCCCTGGTGCGGGCCTGGCGCAGGTCAACTCCCTGCATGGTCAAGGTGTGGCACGGCTGGCACAGGGCTTGCGTACAGAGGGGCGTGCACCGGACGGTCTGGTCGAGGCGTTTTCGGTGCAGGGCGCACGCAGTTTTGCAGTGGCGGTGCAGTGGCATCCGGAATGGCCCAGTACCACGAACCCGTTTTCTGCACAGATATTTTCTGCGTTTGGGGCGGCCTGCCGGAAACGGCAGAAACAGCGACTGGGCACTGTGCCCGCAGCAGAGTAGAGGAGATTTCCATGATTGAAGAGAAGGTGATGAATTTCAACGACCTGGAACAGTGGCTCAACGAGCGCCGCGTGACCGAGGTTGAATGCCTGGTGCCCGACCTGACAGGTGTTGCGCGCGGCAAAATACTGCCGCGCGCCCAGTTCACGGAGGACCGTGGCATGCGCTTGCCGCAGGCAATCGTGGCCATGGGCGTGACCGGGGAGTTTCCCGAAAGTGGTCCGTATTACGACGTGATCGACCCGACCGACAAAGACATGCAACTGCGCCCCGACCCGTCCACGGTGCGCATCGTGCCCTGGGCCACCGACCCGACGGCGCAGGTGATCCATGACTGCTTTGACCACGAGGGCCGGCTGGTGCCGTTTGCGCCGCGCAGCGTGCTGCGCCGGGTGTGTGAGCTGTTTGCGGCTGAAGGCCTGCAACCAATCGTCGCGCCGGAGCTGGAGTTTTACCTGACCGCCCGCAACACCGACCCGAACACGCTGCTGCGGCCACCGGTGGGTCGCAGCGGACGGGCCGAGACTTCGCGCCAGGCCTATAGCATTGACGCGGTAAACGAGTTCGATCCGCTGTTTGAGGAGATTTACGACTACAGCGACAAGATGGAACTGAACGTCGACACGCTGATCCACGAGGTCGGTGCCGGCCAGATGGAGATCAACTTCTTCCATGCCAAGCCGCTGGGCCTGGCCGACGAGGTGTTCTTCTTCAAACGCACGGTGCGCGAGGCGGCACTGCGCCATGACATGTACGCCACCTTCATGGCAAAACCGATCGAGGGCGAACCGGGCAGTGCCATGCACGTGCACCAGAGCATCTTGAGTACCGACACTGGAAAGAACATTTTCAGCAACGAGGACGGCACGCCGTCGGAGGCGTTCATGCACTACATCGGTGGCCTGCAGCGCTAC
>JANLVB010000192.1:0-10451 GCA_031363785.1 Betaproteobacteria bacterium | reverse complement strand
GGTACCCGGCGCAACACCAAAATAGCCAGCCTCCGGATTGATGGCATACAGCCGACCATCGGCACCCGGCTTGATCCATGCAATGTCGTCCCCTATCGTCGTGACCTTCCAGCCCTCAAACCCGGCTGGCGGCACCAGCATGGAGAAGTTGGTCTTGCCGCAGGCGCTGGGGAAAGCAGCCGCCACATGGTATTTCTTGCCCATCGGGTTGGTCACGCCCAGTATCAGCATGTGTTCGGCCAGCCAACCCGGATCACTGGTGCCGGCCAGCGCGGCTGAACGCCCCATGGTGGACGCGATGCGCAGGGCAAAACACTTCTTGCCGAGCAGGGCGTTACCGCCATAACCCGAACCGTAGGACCAGATTTCGCGCGTTTGCGGATAGTGCACGATGTACTTGGTCTTGTTACACGGCCATTTCACGTCGGCCTGGCCAGCGTCCAAGGGCGCGCCAACACTATGCACGCAGGGCACGAAATCGCCGTATTCGCCCAGCACGTCGTACACCGCCCGGCCCATGCGGGTCATGATCTTCATGTTGACGGCGACGTAGGGGCTGTCGGACAACTCGATGCCGATGTGCGATATGTGCGAGCCCAGCGGCCCCATGGAAAACGGCACCACGTACATGGTGCGCCCGCGCATGCAACCGTCAAACAGTGCCGCGGTACCGTCACTTTGACCGTTTTGCAGGATGTCACGCATCGCCGCCGGGGCCATCCAGTTGTTGGTCGGTCCGGCGTTGTCTCGCGCGTCGCAGCAGATATAGGTGCGGTCCTCCACCCGCGCCACGTCGCTCGGGTCGGAGCAGGCCAGGAAAGAATTCGGTCGCAGGACCGGGTTGAGCCTGCGAAAGGTACCGGCGTCGACCAGTTGCTGGCACAAGCGGTCATATTCCGCCCCGGATCCATCGCACCAATAAATATCTGCGGGTTTGGTCAGGGCCGCCATTTCGGCAACCCACGTTATCAGGGCCTGGTTCTTTACATGGGCTGGCGCGTGGACACGCAGGCCGCTGGCAACTTTGGTTAGCATGAAGTCAGCTCCGGAAGTAAAAATCGTCTTTTCAAAGCAAACCGCCACGCTGGTGCGGCATTCACTTTAAAAAAAGGACTCGGGCCTTGAGCTTCTGGTGCGGTGATCCACCGTGACACCATCCATTCGTCCCCCCGCGGGTTGCGGGAAAGGTCGCCCTCCTGTGGGGCGGGTATGCCACACCATCCTGGCCGACTGGAAAGACAATTTTAGGAACTGGCCCGAAAGTTACCAGTCAGTTACCATGAATAACTATGCAAAAAATGCATCAATCCATGTGTGAACTTCAAGGCGGCATTGCAGAACCCACGCTGGCGCCTGCGCGGCACTGCCAGTTGGCAGTAGGAGAGGTGTCGGGTTTCGGGCCGGGCGCGCGCTGCAACAAGCACAACCAGGGCAGACGCCGCCGGTCGACGCTGCAGTGGGCTGTCAGGCCATGAAGACGGCAATAAACGCCAGCAAAAACATGAGTACGGCGCCGGCCACCGGCAACACGATGGGCATCAGCGGCACGATCTTTTCGACCACGTCTTCAGACTCGGTTTCATTGTGCGTGGAAGGAGCTGACATGGTGATCCTTGGGGTTCTGGAGCGCGTAAAAGTACATCATTTTAGCGACTCTGGCCTGCTGCGGTGACGTAGTTATCGCCGATACAGCGGCAACGCGGCGATGCGCTGCTCGATGTCGGCCAACATCCGCACATAGGCTGGTTGCCCGATACCGCCAAACCGCCGCTTGAACTCCGCCTCCGTCATGAACTCAGGCAGATCCTTGAGTTCCGGCAGCAGGTCGGATTCCCGCAATCCACGCGCCAGCAACTGTCGCAGCTTCTCAGTTGCCGGCACCCCGCCCACTGCTATTTCGCCAAAACGCGTACCGGCCCGATCTGCAGCGATGTCGTTGAACGAAAAGCCACTGCCGCCGCGCGAGTCATCCACTTCCTTGTATAAACCCACGGCGTCCGACAGCGGGCTGCCGGCGGTGACAGTCAGCGCCGCCGAAATCGTGAAATGCTGCGGATAGTCGGTACGCCCGGCCAATGTCACCACCCTTCGTTCCGGTGCCGGCCAGGCGGCGGCGGCAGGCACCAGCGCCGCCAGGCCCTTGCCGTTGACGTAAAACGTCAACACGATCATGGCGGCTCGGTGCTCTGCCGCGATGTCGCCGCTTGCGGCACGGGTCTGTGCCAGTTGAAGCAGCGGCACCAGCAGCTTGTCAAATGTCAGCGGCAGGCCACGCGGCGCACCTTCTGCCAGCCTGACCAGCAACGCCTGGTAGGCGCGCCAGCGCTCCTGGTCTTCGGGTGGCACCAGCACCGCCTTGATCTGCGCTGCCGCCGCATCGCTCCATTCAAACTGCACGGTCAACATGCCGTCGCGCATCTGCACGCGCTTCACAACATCGGCCGCGGCCGCGTAATTGGCGTTGCCCTGCAAACGTGCGATTCCGGATTCGAGCACCCAGTTGCACAAAAACGACGGGACGACGACACGGCCCACGCGCAACTGCTCGAAGCGCGGCAAACGCCCGGTCTCCGACAATACAGCATCAATATTGAGGTAACGGCCCAACGGATTGGCGGGCAACTCAAAGGTCGCCCGCACCGAAGACGAACCCTGCAGCAACAAGACGCGGCTGCTGCCCCGGGCAAACCGGCTGGCCAAGTACCCTGCAGCCAGGCTGACGTCCTCCTGTGGCAGGGAGACGGTGCGCAAAATGCCCTGGCGCATGCGGCGCGGGTCGTTGCGTCGCAACACCTGTTTCGCGCGTTCAATATCGTTCGGCATCAGGTTGATGCGCTCGGCCACCAGCGGCGTGTTGTCCACCGCCAGCCAAAACAACGCGGCGCAGGCCAGCGGCACGCCAAGCAAAAGCAGCAAGAACAGCCTGACAAACCAGCGCTTCACCAAGTTACCCCTGCGCCAGTGCACCAGCTACAGCAGGGCGTAGGTGGTGCTGCTGCGGCACACACTCTTGCCGTCGTCGGCGCCACGGATGTCGATCTCGCCGAAGGCCAGGGTCTTGCCACTGCGCAACACACGCGCCTCGATCAGACCGTCCTGCGCCGCCAGCGGCTTGAGAAAGCTGGTGCTGAGTTGCACCGTGGTGCAGGGCCGGAAAGCACCGAGGTGATTCATCAGGGCCAGCACCATGCAGGTGTCCGCCGCAGCCATCATGGCCTGGCCGCAGACCATGCCACCGACTCGCGCCAGCTGCCCGTTTTGCGGCAGGCGCACGGTAACCGACGCACCATCACAGGCTTGCACTTGCAGGTTCAGGGCCTGCACCCAGGGCGCAAAGTACTGTCCCAGCGCCGACTGCAGTGTCGCAATTTCCATAACCCGAGCTTAGCCGATAGAAGGGCTTTTTCACCACAAGGTCTTCCATCCGGGCGCGCTCTGCGTTATGGTTCCAACCACACTGGTGCTGGAGGCGTTCGATGGTCAAACGTTTGGTTGCAGAACTGGCAGGCCCCTTGCTGCATTTGTCGCCCGGGCTGAAGAACGCCCCGCTGCTGGACCTGATGTGTTCACACTTCGTGTTGACGCTGGCGGCACGCCGTGGCTCCAACTTCAACGTGCGCCGTGACCTCAACAGTGTGGTGGCATTGACCGGTCGTTACCTGGTGTGGCCGGTGTCGGTGCTGGCCCGGTTGCGCGAGTTCCTGAGCCGCCGCTGCGCCAGCAACGAATTCTGGCGCAGTCACGAGGCATTGACGCATGACGAGTTTCTGGTTCGCTTCGGTAGCTGGCGCGGGCCCTACGAGGAAGGCACGCTGTTCTTCTATCTGGATGAATATGCCAAGGACCAGCCGAAAGATCTGATCGCACTGTTGTCCGCCACCGGTGACTGGCTGACCCAGTCCCTGAAAAAACATTCCACCCTGGTGGAGAAGAACATCGATGCCCTGGCCGGGTTGCTGCAGCTCAACCAGGCCGAGCGGGCATTGTTGTTGTACGGCACGCTGGCGCGGTACCAGCGCGATCTGCGCAGCATCCTGGTCGAGTTCAAGGTCAACAACGCACCAGAAGCCTATGCCGCGATTGCCGAGCTGGCCGGCGTGACAGCCTCTGACATTGGCGAGGCGCTGCGCGCCGGCTCCCGGCTGGAGCGTATCGGCCTGGTGGAAAACCTGATCTCCGAACACAACATCACCGACCTGGCAGACCTGATGAAGGTCAGCGAAAAGCTGCCGCCCGTGCTGATGCGCGAGTACCGTAGCCAGGCCGAGTTGATGGCCGTGTTCACCCGTCCGGCCAGCAAGACGCGCCTGTGCCTGACCGACTTTGCTTTTGTCCAGGACGAAACACTGGTGCTGTGCGCTTTGCTCAAGAATGCCGTGGCGCGCAAGGAGTCGGGCGTGAACATCCTGCTGTATGGCCACCCGGCACCGGCAAGACTGAACTGGCCAAAGTGGTGGCCCAGGCCTCCGATATCGAGCTGTTCGAAGTGGAATACGCCGACCGTGACGGCAACTCGCTCAGTGGGCGCGACCGTTACCGCTCGCTGCAGATCGCCCAGGTGTTCCTCAAGGGAAGCGCCCAGGCGGCTTTGCTGTTTGACGAAGTCGAAGACGTGTTTCCACCCATTTCCAGCGAGGCGGCGCAGTTGCTGGCGCGGGCCGACCAGGTGGCAGCACCGGTTTCCGGCAGTGTCAGCGGCAAGGCCTGGGTGAACCAGATACTGGAATCCAACACCGTACCGACGATCTGGATCACGAATCGCATCGAGCAGATCGACCCGGCCTTCCGGCGCCGCTTTGCCTATCACCTGGAGCTGAAGTCGCCACCGCCCGGCGCCCGGGCCGGGCTGGTACGCAAGACACTGGAAGGACTCACCGTGTCAGATGAGTTTGTGGAGCGGCTGACCGAGCGCAAAGGCCTGACGCCGGCGCAGATCCGCACGGCCGTGCGTTTTGCGGGCCTGGTGGGGCCGCTGGCCAACGAAACGCAGGCGCCGGCCGAAGAGGCCACCGGCATGGGCAACAGCGCCGAACAACTGATCGAGCGCCAGTTGCGCAATGCTGATCGGGCGCTGGGCAACTACAACGACAGCAGCAGCAAAAGGCGCATGGTGACGCACTACGATCTGTCCATGCTTAACGTTGAAAGCCGTTTCGAAATTCCACGCATCGTGCAGGCACTGCATGCACGCGGCCACGGCAACCTGTGCTTTTACGGGGCTCCGGGCACTGGCAAGACTGCCTTGGGTGAACACGTTGCGCAAGCCCTGGGTCGGCCATTGCTCATCAAGCAGGCGAGCGACCTGATGAGCAAGTATGTGGGCGAGACCGAACAGCACATGGCAGCCATGTTTCGCGAGGCAGAGACTGAAAAAGCAGTGCTGCTGCTGGACGAAGCCGACAGTTTCCTGCAAGACCGGCGCGGCGCACAGCGCAGCTACGAAGTTACCGAGGTGAACGAGATGCTGCAGGGCATGGAGCGCTTCAACGGCATCTTCATCTGCACCACCAACCTGATCGAGCGGCTGGACCAGGCGGCGTTGCGGCGCTTTACCTTCAAGATCCAGTTCAAGCCTCTGACCCGGGAACAACGCAAAACCATGTTCCAAGTCGAGGTTCTAGGCGGCGACAACACCCTGCTGACGCCCCAGATCCAGGCTCGCCTGGCACCGCTCGACCAGTTATGCCCAGGCGACTTCGCTGCTGTGAAACGCCAGGCGGTGATCCTGGATGCCACCATGGACGCACTGGAGTTTCTGGAGCAGCTCGAAGCCGAACACCGCATCAAGCCCGAGGTGCGGGAGAACCGGGGCATGGGTTTCCTGCAGTAAGTCGCGCGGCAGCCACCGCCCCCTGCGTCCTCTGTGCGGACTCGCGCCTCGAATCACGGCATGGCCAGCTTTCCGGACATCAGGGTTGCGGGGTGCCTGAAGGTTTGCGCGGGCGACGGGCGCGCGGCTTGGCCACGGACGCAGAGGGCTCGCCTGCGGAATCGACATCTGGCGCGGCCGACACATGGGCCACAAGCGCCTGCGCCGACTCCGGTACCGGCTCGGTATGTTGTGCTGCCGGCCGACGGCCGCCACGGCTGCGCCGACGCGGCTCCCGACGCTCGGCGGCTTCCTCCACCATCGGTGCTGGCGATGCCACGTCACCATGGAGCAGCGATGCATGTGCGTCCGAACGCGCCGGTGCCCCGGCATGGCGATAGACGTAGGCGCCCGACTTGTCGTCACGGCCGAACTCCAGCAGGCCACGCGCCTGCGCCTCTTCCAGCAGATTGCCAAAGGCGCGAAAGCCGTACCAGGTCTCGTTGAAATCCGGCTTGCGCCGTTTGATCGCCTCTTTCAGCACCGAGGCCCAGATTTTTCCGCTGTCGCCGCGCTCCAACACCAGCGCGTCGAAGGTTTCCACCGCCATCTCGATGGCCTGGCTGCGGCGCATTTCCATCTCGTCGCGGCGCGCTCGCTCCTCTTCAGGAGAGCGGCGCGGCGCCGGTTGCGCTGCTTGTCCCTGGTGCTGGCGCCTCGACGAGGTGCGCTGGCTTTCGCGCACCAGGTCATCATAAAAAATGAACTCATCACAATTCGCCACCAACAGGTCGGAGGTGGATTGCTTGACGCCCACGCCGATCACTTGCCTGGCGTTCTCGCGCAGCTTGGATACCAGGGGCGAAAAGTCCGAGTCACCACTGATGATGACAAAGGTATTGACATGCGCCTTGGTGTAGCAGAGGTCGAGCGCATCGACCACCATGCGAATGTCAGCCGAGTTCTTGCCGGATTGGCGCACATGCGGTATCTCGATCAGCTCGAAATTGGCCTCGTGCATGGCGGCCTTGAAGCCCTTGTAGCGCTCCCAGTCGCAGTACGCCTTCTTGACCACAATGCTGCCCTTGAGCAGCAGCCGCTCCAGGATGGGCTTGATGTCGAATTTGTCGTACTGCGCGTCGCGCACGCCGATGGCGACGTTCTCGAAATCACAAAACAGCGCCATGCTGAGGTTGTCGTTGGATGCGGCCATGGGTTCTCCGGGTTGGGTGGCGTGCTGCATCATCACACGGAAAATCGGGCAGTCCGGGGCGCGCCCGCGATTTGGCCGGCCCGACGGGCCATTGGCCTACGGCACAACACCATCCCGAGGAGCTCCGGTGCGCCCCTTTGGCAGCAACGCGCCACAGTCACAGGCCAACTACCCGTAACACCTCGTCACCATAGGCTTCGAGTTTCTTGGCGCCAATGCCGCTGATGCCCTGCAAGTCGGCCAGTGAGCCGGGCGCGCGCTGCGCAATGGCGGCCAGCGTGGCATCGTGGAAAATCACATAAGCCGGCAGGTTGTGTGATCGCGCCACCTCGGCACGCCAGTCTCGCAGCGCCGCGTACCGTCGCTGGCCTGCATCATCCAGTGCGACGGGCGCCTTACCCGTGCCAGCCAGCTTGGCAGTTGCGCGTCTTTTGCCGTGTGCCGTACCTGGGTCGGCGACCGACACCCGCAGCTGCACCGCGACCTCGCCGCGCAGCACCGCACGCGATGCCGCGGTCAGTTGCAGGGTGTTGTAGGCCTGGGCGTCCACCGTCACCGCGTCAATTGCCACCAGCTGGCGCAGTACGGCGCGCAACTGCTGCTCGCTCAGAGTCGCGCCAATACCAAAGGTGCTCAGATCCTGGTGCCGGTGTTGCACCACCTTCTCGGTCGACTTGCCGCGCACGATATCCATGATGTGCCCGGCGCCAAACGATATCTGGCTCGACTGCTGCACCCGGTAAATGGTGCTGAGCAATTTGCGCGCAGCGTCGGTGCCGTCCCATACCTGTGGCGGGGCCAGGCAGTTGTCGCAATTCATGCATGTCGGCGATGAATAGACTTCACCGAAATAGTTCAGCAGCCGCACGCGCCGACAATCCGTGGCCTCGGCCAGGCCCAGCAGCGCGTCGAGCTTGCCGCGCATCACCTGCTTGAAATCGTCGCCCGCCGGGCTCTCGTCGATCATGCGACGCTGGTTCACCACGTCTTGCAATCCGTACTCCATCCAGGCGTCGGCCGGCGCGCCATCTCGCCCGGCGCGACCGGTTTCCTGGTAATAGGCCTCGATGTTCTTGGGCATGTCCAGATGGGCCACAAAACGCACATCGGGTTTGTCGATGCCCATGCCAAACGCGATGGTCGCCACCATCACCACACCGTCGTCACGCAAAAAACGGTCCTGGTTGCGTTGCCGCAGCGCCGCGTCGAGCCCGGCGTGGTAGGGCAGGGCGTCCAGGCCCTGCTGGCACAACATGGCGGCGATTTCTTCGACCCGTTTGCGCGACTGGCAATACACGATGCCGGCTTCTCCCGGGTGCTGCGTGGTGATGAAGCGCAGCAATTGCGCCGCCGGGTCCTTCTTTTCCACGATCGTGTAGCGGATGTTCGGGCGGTCAAAACTGCTGACAAAGGTGCGCGCATCCTGCAGTTGCAAGCGCTCCACAATGTCGGCCCGGGTCACGCCATCGGCGGTGGCGGTGAGCGCAATTCGCGGCACGGCGGCAAAACGCTCGTGCAGCACCGTCAGTGCACGGTACTCAGGGCGGAAGTCGTGGCCCCACTGGCTTACACAATGCACCTCGTCGATGGCAAACAGGCTCAGCTTGTCGCGCGCGGACATGGCATCAAGCTGCGCCAGGAAACGCGGCGTGGTGACACGCTCAGGCGCGGCATACAACAGGGTGATCTCGCCACGCAACATGCGTTGCTCGGTCAACACCGCCTCATCGACAGACAACGTGGAGTTGAGAAAAGCCGCGCTCACACCGGCCTCGTGCAGGGCGCCTACCTGATCGTGCATCAGGGCGATCAGGGGCGAGATGACAATGGTCGTGCCGTGGCCCGCGCGTTGCCGCACGATCGCCGGTATCTGGTAACACAGGGACTTGCCGCCACCGGTGGGCATCAGCACCAGCGCGTCGCCACCGCGCGCGACATGTTCGATGACCGCCTGTTGCGGGCCGCGAAATTCCTGGTAGCCGAAAATGTCGCGCAACACGCCGTGTCCGGGCCCATCCGGGCCAGTCGGGCGTGTCGGGCCGGCAATCTCGACCTGGGTGTTCATGGGCAGCGGGAAATCATCGCCGGTATTGTCCGGGCAAACCCGCGGGCGCCAGTTCCGTGGCTGAGTTTCTACAATCAGGCCGACATGCCCTACCCGATCTACACCCGAGGCCGCGCGCTGCCCGCCCTGCTGGAACAACGCACCGCCATCCTGGACGGTGCCATGGGCACCATGATTCAACGCCTGCGCTTTGACGAGGCAGCCTATCGGGGAGTGCGTTTTCGCGATTTCCATAAAGATGTCAAGGGCAACAACGAATTGCTCAGCCTGACACAGGCCCCGGTGATCGGCGATATCCACGACGCTTATCTGGCGGCGGGTGCCGACATGATCGAGACCAACACCTTTGGCGCCACCACGGTAGCGCAGGCCGATTACGACATGGCACATCTGGCGCGCGAGATGAACCTGCAGTCGGCGAAGATCGCGCGTGCCGCCTGCGACCGCTTTTCCACGCCGCAACAGCCGCGTTTTGTCGTGGGTGCGCTCGGACCCACCCCAAAGACCGCCAGCATCAGCCCGGATGTAAACGACCCTGGCGCGCGCAACGTCACGTTCGAGCAGTTGCGCGCCGCCTACCACGAACAGACCCTCGCCCTGATCGAGGGCGGCAGCGATGTGCTGCTGGTGGAGACCATTTTCGACACGCTCAACGCCAAGGCAGCGCTGTTTGCCATCGACGAGGTTTTTGAGCAGACCGGCGAAAACCTGCCCATCATCATCAGCGGCACCGTGACCGACGCCTCCGGACGCATCCTGTCGGGCCAGACCGTCACCGCCTTCTGGTACAGCGTGCGCCACGCCCGGCCGCTGGCCATCGGCCTGAACTGCGCCCTCGGTGCGGCCCTCATGCGGCCCTACATCCAGGAGCTGAGCCGGGTGGCCCCCGACACATTTATCAGCTGTTACCCGAATGCCGGCCTGCCCAATCCCATGTCGGAGACCGGCTTTGACGAGACGCCCGATGTGACGGCGCGGCTGCTGCGCGAGTTTGTCGCGGACGGGTTGGTGAACATTGTGGGCGGCTGCTGCGGCACCACACCGGAACATATTGGTGCCATCCGCGATGCGGTGGCGCCGCTGGGCCACCGCTTGCTCGGGCACAGCGGCGTATTCGGGCGTGCGGCCTGAGGCTGAGATTCCTTCTGCTACGCACGGCAATCTCGCATATCCGGGAGCTGCGGAGGTGTGGTGCAGCAGTCTTTTAACTGGGAATCGGTTGGCGACTTTTCTTCAATAGCCACGCCAAAGCGAACTCTTGAGAAAATATCTTCGCGTTTTCTTTAATAAGAATTTGGAACGAGGCGGCTTGTTAAAGAAGCCGTCATGAACCAATCAACCCCACCGGGCCGGTCGCTGGGTCC
>JANLVB010000168.1:0-6575 GCA_031363785.1 Betaproteobacteria bacterium | reverse complement strand
CACCACCAGCAACGCCACTCCCAGCACAAATCCCGGAATCGCATACCCCAGCAGCACCAGCAAGGTGGTGACAAAGTCAAAACGCGACCCGGCGCGCACCGCCTTGGCAACACCCAGCGGGACAGCAATCAGGTAGCTGATGAAAAAGGTCCACAAGCCCAGGCTGATCGACACTGGCAGCTTTTCAAGAATCAGCTGACCCACATCCTTGTTCTGAAAAAAACTCTTGCCCAGATCGAAACGCGCAAACTGGCCCAGCATCTGCAAGAACCGCTCATGTGGCGGTTTGTCGAAGCCGTAAAGCGCCTTGATCTGTTCGATGCGCTTGGGGTCCACGCCCTGCGAACCGCGGTAACTCAATCCACCCCCTTCGGCGCTGGTGCCGGAGCCGGCCTTGGCCTCGGCGAGGAATTGCTCGACCGGCCCGCCGGGCACAAACTGGATTACCAGAAAGGTGATGAACAACACCCCCAGCAAGGTGGGGATCATGAGCAGCAAGCGCTTGAGGATGTAGATGAACATGCTTACTTGGCCCACCAGGTGTCGATGGCCCAGCCCTCGCCCGCCGCGTACGGCGGCATGTTGTCCGGGCGCGCCAGCCGCCAGGCGTTGTAGGCGATGCGGTGCGTGGCGGCGGTCCATTGCGGGATCAGCAGATGGCTGTGCGCCACCACGCGCTCCAGCGCGCGGCAGGCCGGTTGCAGCTCGGCTTTGGATTTCGCTCCCGTCATGCGCACGATGAGTGCGTCGATGGCTGGGCTCTTGACACCCGACAGGTTGCCGGAGTCCTCGATGTCGGCGGCCTTGGAGCCGAAGATATCGGCATATTCCTGACCCGGACTGTGGGTGCCCTGGTAAGCCAGGGAACTGATGTCAAACTCGAACTTCTGCAGGCGCTGCTGGTACAGCGCAAAATCGACCGGGCGAAACACCAGTTGCACACCGATTTTCTCCAGGTTGCGCGCCCATGGCGTGACCGTGCGGGCTCCGCCTTCGTTGCTGTCCAGGTACTCCATCACCAGGGCTTCGCCCTTGGCGTTGCGCAGCTTTCCGTCCCGCACCTCCCATCCGGCCTCTTTGAGCAGGGCCAAGGCCTGACGCAGGTTGGCGCGCAAGGAGGAGGAACCGTCGGTGCGCGGCGGAGTCGTCATGGGCCCGAAAACGGCCGGCGGAACTGCGTCGCGCCACGGCGTGAGCAGTGCCAGTTCTTCCACAGTCGGTTCGCCCTGCGCTGCACAGTCGGTGCTGCCAAACAGACCATTGACGCGCTGGTACGAGTTGTAAAACATCTGCCGGTTCATCCACTCATAGTCCAGCGCCAGCCCGAGAGCCTGGCGCACCCGCACGTCCTTGAACTTGTCGCGCCGGGTGTTGAGCACGTAACTCTGGAAGCCTGACGGCAGCCGGTGCCGGAATTCGGCCTTGAGCAGTTCACCGGTGTCGAAGCGTTTGCCGCTGACACGCCGCGCCCAATCGCCAGCCGAGAAAAACCGCATCAGGTCAAATTCTCCGGCCTTGAGTGCTTCCAGCCGAGCCGTGTTGTCTTTGTAGATCTTGACGGTGATGCGCTCGAAGTTGCCGGTACCACGGCGCACGTTCAGGTCCCGCCCCCAGTAGGCGGGGTCCCGCACATAGGTGATATCGCGGCCGAACTTCACCGGTCCGATCTTGTATGGGCCACTGCCGATCGGTATGTCGGTGACAACCTTGTCGAATGGCTTGGCCCGGCCGTTCTCTTCACCCCATTTGCGGCTGAACACCGGCAGGCCACCCACGGTGAGTGGCAGTTCCCGGTTTGGCTTCTTGAATCGGTAGCGTACCGTGCGCTCGTCCACGACATCGATTCCCGCCACGTCCTCCAGCAGATTCTTGTAGCCCGGCGAGGTAAAGGGCCCCATCAGCGTATCGAAGCTGTGTTTGACATCCGCCGCCAACACCGGGTCGCCATTGTGAAAACGGGCCAGGGGATTCAGGCGGAAGGTGGCGGCCAGGCCATCGGCCCCAACCTCGACATCCTGCGCCAGCAAGCCGTAACCTGCAGCGGTCTCGTCCAGCGAACCGGCGAGAAGGGAATCAAACATCAGGCTCGACAGGTAGGCCGGCGCATTGCCCTTGATCGTGAATGGATTGAACTTGTCAAAGGTGGATACGCGCAAGTTGCTGACCAGGCGCAACTCGCCACGGCGCGGCGCCGTCGGATTCACGTAATCAAAGTGGGTGAATGTTGCCGGGTACTTGAGATCGCCCCACAAGGCATAACCATGCGCGGCCCACACCGGAGCGGCGGTGCTGAACACCAGCAAAAACAACAAACTGCGCATGCGACAATTCTGCAGGATTTTTCGAGGAGATGAGACCATGGGTTTTCTGGCCGGCAAAAAATTGTTGATTACCGGTGTGCTGAGCAACCGTTCCATCGCCTATGGCATCGCCCGGGCCTGTCACGCCCAGGGGGCAGAACTCGCGTTCAGTTACGTCGGGGAACGCTTCAAGGAGCGCATCACCGATTTTGCCAACGACTTTGGGTCCAAGCTGATCTTCGACTGCGATGTCGGGGATGACGCCCAGATCGGCAAACTGTTTTCCGACCTGGCACAGACCTGGCCCCGCTTCGACGGTTTCGTGCACAGCATCGGCTTCGCCCCGCGCGAGGCCATCGCCGGCAACTTCCTGGACGGCCTGAGCCGCGAGAACTACCGCATCGCGCATGACATCAGTGCCTACAGCTTCGCCGCCATGGCCAAGGCGGCACTGCCGACCCTGAGTGAACGATCCGCCCTGCTGACGCTGACCTACGTGGGCTCGGACCGGATCGTCCCCAACTACAACACCATGGGTCTGGCCAAGGCGTCGCTGGAGGCGTCGGTGCGTTATCTGGCCGAGGCGCTGGGCAGCCGTGGCACGCGGGTCAACGGCATCAGCGCTGGCCCCATCAAGACGCTGGCCGCCAGCGGCATCAAGGACTTCGGCAAACTGCTGGGCATGGTGGCGGGTGCGGCACCATTGCGGCGCAACGTCACCATTGACGACGTGGGCAACGTCGCCGCGTTCCTGATGAGTGACCTGGCCGCCGGGGTGACGGCCGAAATCACCTTCGTTGACGGTGGCTTCAGCAAAGTCGCCCTGGCGACCGAGGACCGGTCAACCGGTTGATTTGGCCCGGGTGGACCGTACCTTCAGGCGCGCCGGCGGCGCCAGCGCCACGCAGTCGGCGTAGTAGCGCAGGCGCCCCTCGTTGTCATGCTCCGTCACCAGGCCATGGATGTCGGTACCAAAACCCGGGCACTGGGCATTGAACTCGCGTGAAAATTTCAGGTAGTCGACGATCTTGCGGTTGAACACCTCCCCGGGTATGAGCAGTGGTATGCCCGGCGGATAAGGCGTGACCAGACCGACCGTGATGCGCCCCTCCAGATCGTCGATCTCCACCCGCTCGGTCTTGCGCCGGGCAATCTGCGCAAACGCATCACTCGGCTTCATGGCCGGGGCCAGGTCACTGAGATACATGTCGGTCGTCAGGCGCGCAATGTCGTAGCGGGCATACAGCTGGTGCACAAACTGGCACAGGTCGGCCAGACCCATTTTTTCGTATTTCGGGTGTTGCTGGCAGAACTCCGGCAATATGCGCCACATCGGCTGGTTCTTGGCGTAGTCGTCCTTGAACTGCTGCAAGGCGGTGAGCAGCGTGTTCCAGCGGCCCTTGGTAATGCCAATGGTAAACATGATGAAGAAGCTGTACAGGCCCGTCTTCTCCACCACCACACCGTGCTCGGCCAGAAACTTTGTCACGATGCTGGCCGGTATGCCGGTCTTGGCAAACTTGCCGTTCAGGTCCATGCCGGGCGTCACGATGGTCGACTTGATCGGGTCGAGCATGTTGAAGCCGGTCGCCATCTTGCCAAATCCATGCCAGTTAACGCCCGCCTTGGCGTTGCGGGATTCGCCCTTGATGATCCAGTCGTCCGCCCGGCCAATGCCCTCCTCCACCAGCTTGTCTGGCCCCCAGACCTTGAACCACCAGTCGGCGCCGTATTCGTCGTCGATCTTGCGCATGGCACGGCGGAAGTCCAGCGCCTCGGTGATGCTCTCCTCAACCAGCGCGGTGCCCCCGGGCGGCTCCATCATGGCCGCCGCCACATCACAACTGGCGATGATGCTGTACTGCGGGCTGGTGCTGGTGTGCATAAGGTAGGCTTCGTTGAACAGGTGCCGGTCGAGCTTGTTCTGCTGCGCGTCCTGCACCAGCACATGGCTGGCCTGGCTGATCCCGGCCAGCAGTTTGTGGATCGACTGCGTGGCGTACACCACCGCCTTCCTGGGCCGTGCGCGCTTCTTGCCCATGGCATGGTAGGTGCCATAAAACGGGTGGAACGCCGCATGTGGCAACCAGGCTTCGTCGAAATGCAGGTTTTCAACGTAACCGTCCAGCATGCCCTTGATGGTCTCGGTGTTGTACAACACGCCGTCGTAGGTGGACTGGGTCAAGGTCAGCACGCGCGGACGGACGGACTTGGCGTCCACTCCCTTGAGCAGCGGGTTGGCGCGGATTTTGGCCTCAATGGCGGCGGGCTCGAATTCCTCCTTGGGGATCGGTCCGATGATGCCGAAATGGTTGCGCGTGGGTTTGAGGAATACCGGCACGGCACCAGTCATGATGATGGCGTGCAGGATGGACTTGTGGCAATTGCGGTCCACCACCACCACATCACCCGGAGCCACGCAATGGTGCCACACCATCTTGTTCGAGGTGCTGGTGCCATTGGTGACAAAGAAGCAATGGTCGGCATTGAAGATGCGCGCCGCGTTGCGCTCCGAGGCGGCAATCGGCCCGGTGTGGTCCAGCAGCTGGCCCAGTTCCTCCACCGCATTGCAGACGTCGGCACGCAACATGTTCTCGCCGAAGAACTGGTGGAACATCTGCCCGACCGGGCTCTTCAAAAACGCCACACCGCCCGAGTGCCCGGGGCAATGCCAGGAATAGGAACCGTCTTCGGCATAGTCCAGCAAGGCCTTGAAAAATGGCGGTTTCACGCCTTCCAGGTAACTCCTGGCCTCACGGATGATGTGGCGCGCAACAAATTCGGGTGTGTCCTCGAACATGTGGATGAAGCCATGCAGTTCGCGCAGGATGTCATTTGGAATATGGCGCGAGGTCTTGGTCTCGCCATAGACATAAATCGGCACGTCCAGATTCTTGCGCCGTACCTCCTCGATGAACTGGCGCAGGTTCAGCACGGCAGGGTCCAGATCCGGGCCGGGCGTGAACTCCTCATCGTCGATCGACAGGATAAAAGCACTGGCGCGCGACTGTTGCTGGGCAAACTGCGACAGGTCACCGTATCTGGTGACCCCCAGCACCTCGAAACCCTCACTCTCGATGGCCTGCGCCAGCGCACGGATTCCCAGGCCGGAGGTGTTCTCGGAGCGAAAGTCCTCGTCGATGATGACGATCGGAAATCGAAACTTCATGGTGTTCCTGACATACGGAAAAACTTGTTTTCAGTGGAGGCTATCTTGGTTCCAAGTTGCGTTGAAACCAGAACGAAATTTCATGGGGTTCCCAGGCAGGCGAATCGAAGCAGAAAATGGCGATCAGGCGCGCAGTGTAAGGAATTAAGTCGCCGCCGTTGTTGCACAGACGCACATTGGTCGCAAAATATAGCTTTTGCAATACACAGGATCATCTATGGAAAGCGCAACCATGTGGTGGCTGGCAGCGGGGGCCGCCGTGGCAGTTGAACTGGTCACTGGCACTTTCTATCTGCTGATGGTCGCCGTCGGTTTGGCCGCCGCAGCGGTGGCGGCACATGCCGGTGTCGGCACACCGACACAACTGGTCGTGGCTGCCGTCATCGGTGGCGGCGCGGTGGTAGCCTGGCGTCTGCGCCATGGCAAGAGGCCCGTCGCGCCATTGGCGGGCGCCAATAAAGATGTCAATCTGGACATCGGTGAAACAATACATATCACGGAGTGGAACAGCGACGGCACAGCTACTGTCCGCTACCGTGGCGCTAGCTGGACCTGTCTGCATCGCGACGGCGCTGCACCCAGCACCGGCCTGCACAAGGTGGTCGAGGTTGTCGGTAGCCGACTACTGGTGGAAAAAATCTGACCTTGCTTACTTACGAAAACCAACTGAAAGAACCCCATGGAAGTCGCCCTGCTCATTTTTGTCATCGCTGTCATCTTCATCTCCCGATCCATCAAGGTCGTGCCGCAGCAGCACGCCTGGGTCGTCGAGCGGCTCGGCAAGTACCACGGTACGCTGACGCCGGGGCTCAACATCCTGGTGCCGTTTGTGGACAAGGTAGCCTACAAACACATCCTGAAAGAAATCCCGCTCGACATCCCAAGCCAGGTCTGTATCACCCGTGACAACACACAACTGCAGGTTGATGGCATCCTGTACTTCCAGGTGACCGACGCGATGCGTGCCAGCTACGGCTCGTCGAACTACATCACGGCGATATCGCAACTGGCGCAAACCTCGCTGCGCTCGGTGATTGGCAAGCTCGAACTCGACAAGACATTCGAAGAGCGCGCCATCATCAACTCCCAGGTAGTCGCGGCCATCG
>JANLVB010000105.1:0-7437 GCA_031363785.1 Betaproteobacteria bacterium | reverse complement strand
GCCATCTTGGCGGCTTCCATGGTGTCGATGCCGGTAGTGCGCTGACCATCGGTGAGCAGGATGATGGCTGCAGAGTTGTAGGAGCCCGGCGCGACGGGTTTGAACTCTTTCTTTTCTTTCTTCGGACCCTGGTCGATGGCTACACCGCGAGGTTTGCCCGTGCCATAAGTGATGGCCGACAGATCGATACCCTCGTCCGGAAACAGCTCAGCCAGCGACACCACGATGGCACTGCCAATCGCCGTGGCGCGCTGCATCTGGAACTTGTCGATTGCGGTCACCAGGTCTTCGCGGCTGAGTGTGGGTGGCTGTACCACCTGGGCCGAGCCGGCAAAGGCGACGATGCCTACCTTGATGTTGCGCGGCAACTCCTGCAAAAAAGCCTTGGCGGCGTTTTGTGATGCCACCAGGCGGTTTGGCTTGACGTCGGTGGCACGCATGCTGCCCGACACGTCCATCGCCAGGATGATGGTCTCCTGGGTGCTGGGCAGGGTGATGACGGCGAACGGCCGCGAGGCCGCAAACAGCATCGCGGCAATCGCCAGCAGGAACAGCACTGGCGGCACGTGGCGACGCACGCTCATGCCGGCTCCCAGCGCTTCCTTCACTATCGACAGGCTGGCGTAGCGCAGCGCCAATTTCTTCTTGCGCCGCAGCAGCCACAGATACAAGCCCACCAGCAATGGCAGCGCCAGCATCAGCCACAGGAACTGGGGCCACAGAAAGGTCATCGGGAAGTTCGTCGGCATGTTCATGGTGTCGTCTCCTGCCTTGCCGCCGGCTCAGGCGGCTGCGCGCAAATGTGCTGGCATGGCAGTGGCGCCACTGAGGCGGCTCTTGCGTTTGCGCAGCTCGGCAAAACGCATCACTGCGCCCACCAGGTCGTCCCCGGTGGACAACTCCAGCGTATCTACACCGGCCTGCATGAAAGCCAGCCGCAGGTCGGCTTCGCGCTGCGCCGCAATGCGGGCAAATCGCTTGCGAAAACCTGCGTCGTGGGTGTCGATCAAGAGTTGTTCCCCGGTTTCTGCATCCCGGATCGGAATCAGCCCGAGGTCGGGAAGTTCCAGCTCCATCGGATCCAGCAGACGCACCACCACCACTTCGTGGCGCTGAGCCAGCATGGCGAGCGGCTTTTCCCAACCCGGCTCGCTGATGAAATCGGACACCACAAAAATCGCCGAGCGCCTGCGCACAGTGGCAGCGGCGGACTGCAGCAACTCATGCAGCTTCGTACTGCCCGACTCCGCGCCGACCGGGCGGGTCTGCATGGCGTGCAGCAGGTTCAACACATGCAGGCGCCCGCCCCGGGCCGGCAGGATGGTGTCGACCCCGGCACCGTAGAGCAGCGCACCCACGCGGTTGCCATGGCGTGTCAACATGCGCGCCAGCACGGCGACAAATTCTGCCGACACATTGCGCTTGCGTTGGTCGGTCGAGCCAAAATCCACCGACGGGCTCAGGTCGAGCAGAAACCAGGCCGCCATTTCGCGGTCTTCGGTAAACACCCGCACATGGGGCACCTGCAGGCGCGCGGTGACATTCCAGTCGATATGGCGCACGTCGTCATGCAGCTGGTATTCGCGCAGATCGGCCAGGTCCAGCCCGGTGCCGCGCAACAGCGTGCGGTAGTCCCCCTGGAGCAAGCCGTCGAGGCGCCGAATCACAGTCCACTCAAGGCGCCGCAACACGTGTTCGGCGCCGCCGACAGCCAGCACAGCCAGCGCCGGGCTCGGCAGCACCGGCTTCTTGCTGCTGGGCTTGAACAGGCCGAACATGTCAGGCGGCGAGTTTTTCGTGCTCCAGCGGTTTCGCCGGGGCGGGTATCTTGGCCATCAGTTTGCCGATCAAGGCGTCCGGCGTCAGCCCTTCCGACAACGCCTCGTACGACAACACCACGCGGTGGCGCAAGACGTCGGGCACCAGATCGGCCATGTCCTCGGGCAGGACATAGGTGCGCCCGCGCAGCATCGCCAGGGCACGGGCACCTTCCGTCAGGTTGATGCTGGCGCGCGGGCTGGCGCCATAGGTGATGAAGCGCCGCAACTCCTTGAGATCGTGTTTCTCGGGCGTGCGCGTCGCCGATACCAGGCGCACGGCATACTGGATCATCGACGGGTCTACATATACCTGGCGGCAGGTGTGCTGCAGCGCCGCCAACTGCTCGGTAGTGGCGACGGCCGTCACCGCCACGGCCGGGCCGGTCACCCGCTGCACGATGACGAACTCTTCCTCGTCACTCGGATAGTCCACCAGCACCTTCATCATGAAGCGGTCGACCTGGGCCTCGGGCAACGGGTAGGTACCCTCGGTCTCGATGGGGTTCTGGGTCGCCATCACCAGAAACGGCTCGGGCACCTTGTGGGTCTGGCCGGCAATGGTGACCTGACGCTCCTGCATCACTTCGAGCAGGGCACTTTGTACCTTGGCCGGCGCGCGGTTTATTTCATCGGCCAGCAGCAGGTTGGTGAACACCGGCCCGAGCGAGGTGCCGAACTCGCCGGTTTTCTGGTTGTAGATGCGGGTGCCGACCAGGTCGGCCGGTACCAGATCGGGTGTGAACTGGATACGTTTGAACTGGCCACGCACGGTGTTGGCCAGCGTCTTGATGGTCAGTGTCTTGGCAAGTCCGGGCACACCTTCGACCAGCAGATGGCCTTGGGCCAGCATGGCCACCATCACGCGTTCCAGAAAGCGGTCCTGCCCGACGACGATGCGCTTGACCTCGTACAAGATCTGTTCCATCAACTCGGCAGTCTGTGTGGCGTTGTTGTTGTCCATGGCGGTGTGGCCCTTTCAGTGATGTCAAAACGGGTGCAGCCCGGCGGCGGAGGCTGCGTTTTCAATCGGCACGGCAAACCCGATGCCAATGAAGGTGCGTTGGTGGCTGGGGTTGAGGATGGCGGTCACGATGCCGACCACCTGGCCATCCATGGTGACCAGCGGCCCGCCCGAGTTGCCCGGGTTGGCGGCGGCGTCAAACTGGATCAGGTTGGTCATCTCCTGGCGGCCTTCGGGCGAGCGGAAGGCCCGTTTGAGCCCGGACACCACGCCGGCCGAGGCGGACGGGCCAATGCCGAACGGAAATCCGACCGCCAATACCTGATCGCCTGGCGCCAGGTCATTGGTGGAGCGCATGGTGGCCGCGTGCAGATCGTCCGGGATGGTTAGCGCCTGCAGTACGGCAAGGTCATCGGCTGCCTGCACACTTTTGATGAAGGCCACTGACTCCAGGCCATCGGCAAACACCACCTTGATGCGTTCGGCACCACTCACCACATGCAAATTGGTCAGGATGATGCCCTTGTCGACGATGACGACGCCCGTGCCCACGCCGCGCTCGATTTCGTCACGGCCGTTGACACCGATCTCGTAGCTGGTGACACGCACGATGGACGGTGCAATTGCCTCATATGCGCGCGCTGCGGCCGAAGGCAGATTGGCGGTCTCCAGTGTCTTGAGCACGGCGGCGTCGATGTCTTCCTGCGTGATTTTGCGCGCGCCCGGCTTGAGCAGCAGGGCCAGCACGACAGCCAGCGTGACGGCCAGCAGCAACATCACCGACCACATCACGCGCGGATCGGATGCCAAGGGCCACCAGCGTTTCCTGCCTGTGCTGCCCGACGGCGTGACCGGCGCTGCAACAACAACCGGCGTATTGGGTGTAGAGCGACTGTAAAGGGCGGGCCTGCGCATCGGATGACCTGTGTCGTGCTGGTGGAAAGATACGGTATCACGGTTCTACCCATGTTGCCAGGCAAGTGGTTTTGCAGTGCAGCATCCGATACGATGTGTGCCAGCATGACTTCCTGGATCGACAGCCATTGCCACCTGGATGCCCCGGAGTTCGACCCGGATCGGGCGCAGGTGCGCTTGCGCGCGCGCCAAAATGGCGTGGCGCTGGTTGTTGTGCCATCGGTCGCGGCAGCCAATTTCGAGAGCGTTAGGAAATTGGCGCACCAATTTGGTGATGCGTATGCGCTGGGCATCCACCCTCTGTACGTGCCGCAGGCGCAGGATTCCGATCTTGCCGAGCTGGACAGCCAGTTGCTGTTGCACCGCGATGACCCGAGGTTGGTTGCCGTGGGCGAGATCGGCCTGGACTACTTTGTGCCGTCCCTGTGTGAGCAGCCGATGCGCCAGCGCCAGGAATATTTTTATCAGGAGCAGCTCCGCCTGGCCGCCAAGCATGCTTTGCCGGTGATACTGCACGTGCGCCGTTCAGCGGACCAGTTGTTGCGACCGTTGCGCCGGCTGCTGCCGCAGAGTGGCGCCTGGAGCGGCATAACACATGCGTTTTCCGGCAGCCTGCAACAGGCAAACGGGTTCCTCAAGCTCGGTCTCAAACTCGGCTTCGGCGGTGCCATGACCCATGGGCGCGCATTGCATCTGCGTCGGCTGGCCAGCACCTTGCCGCTGGATGCACTGGTGCTGGAGACAGACGCGCCCGATATCCCGCCCCATTGGTTGTACCGCACGGCAGCCGAACGTGCCGATGGTGCGCCGCAGGGCCGCAACGAGCCGGGGCAGCTGCCCAGGATGGCAGCAGAGCTGGCCGCGCTGCGCGCCATCGACATCGAATCTGTCGCCGCTGCCGCACGCGAAAACACACTCACCGCCCTGCCGAAGCTGCGTGCCTTGCTGGTATAACGTCGCATGTCCGTGACCGACCCGGCGACCTTGCCTGATGTCTATTTTTCCGATGAAGGACCAGTGCGCCATTTGCATCTCGACTCGGTCTGGGTCCAGGGGTCGATGTTGCTCGATGCGCCGCAAGTGTTGGTGCATCAGTACATTCAACGCATGATGGCCTGGTTGTTGTTTGTGGAGCCCGATACGGTGTCGAAGCGGCGTGCCATGCAGCTTGGGCTGGGGGCGGGTTCCCTGACCAAGTTCTGCTCGCGTGTGCTGCGCATGCGCGGTACGGCGATCGAGATCAACCCCAAGGTGCTGGTGGCCTGCCGGGGCTGGTTTAAGCTGCCTCCCGACCATGCGCGCATGCAGGTTGTGCTGGCGGATGCGGCGCAGGAGATCCGGCACGAAAAGTGGTGGGGCACGGTGGACGCACTGCAGGTGGACCTGTACGACCACCACGCCGCCGCGCCGGTGCTCGACAGCGCGGCCTTTTATGCCGACTGCCGGCGCCTGCTCACGGCCGACGGCTGCATGACAGTGAACCTGTTCGGGTCGGCGTCGAGTTATCCAAAGAGTGTCGAGAAAATTGCCACTGCCTTTGGGCGTGATGCCATCTGGCCCTTCAAGGCCACGCGGGAGGGCAATACCGTGGTGTTGGCCCAGCGCGAGGCCACCCGGCCGGGCCGACCCTTGCTGACGCACCGGGCCGAGGTAATTGAATCGTTGTGGGGTCTGCCGACTGCACAATGGGTGCGTGTACTCAAACCGCTGACGCCATGACTGCAGGCGCAAAACACCGATCACCGGCCAAGGCAGCCCATGAGGGTCCGCTGGACTGGCGTTCGCTGGTTGAGTGGCTGCGTGCCGACGGCGTGATCGCCGAGGACGAGGCCAAACGCACCATTGCGCGCTGCGCCCAGGCCGAGAGCGCCCAGCATCCACTGGTGCGCCTGTCCAGCGTGTCGATGCGCCGCGCCACCGATGGCCGGGCGCTCGACATCGAGGCCCTGGCGCAGTGGCTGGCGGGCCGGGCTGCGCTGGACTACCTGCGCATCGATCCGCTCAAGGTGGACGTGGGCAAGATCTCCGATGTCATGAGTGCGGCCTATGCCGAGCGGCACAAGGTGTTGCCGGTGCAGGTGAGCGCGACCGAGGTGGTGGTGGCCACCGCAGAGCCTTACATCACGGACTGGGTGTCCGAGGTCGAGCGCCAGTCGCGTCGCTCGGTGCGCCGGGTGATCGCCAGCCCACACGAGATCACCCGCTACACGGCCGAGTTTTTCGCGCTCGCCAAGTGTGCGTGCTGCCATGAAAACCGCCGGCAACAACGGTGGAGCGAGTTTTGAGCAACTGGTGGAGTTGGGCCGGGCCAACAAGCAACTCGATGCCAACGACCAGGGCGTGGTGCAGGTGGTGGACTGGTTGTGGCAATACGCATTCGATCAGCGCGCCAGCGACATTCACCTGGAGCCGCGGCGCGAGCAGGGCGTGATCCGTTTTCGCATCGACGGCATCCTGCATCCGGTATACCAAATGCCGATGGGCGTGCTCAATGCCATGACGGCACGTATCAAATTGCTCGGCCGCATGGACGTGGTTGAAAAGCGCCGGCCGCAGGACGGGCGTATCAAGACCCGCAATCCGCGTGGTGACGAGATCGAGATGCGCATCTCGACACTGCCCACCGCCTTCGGCGAGAAGATGGTGATGCGCATCTTCGACCCGGACAACGCGGTCAAGGACCTGGATGCACTGGGGTTTGCGGCGCATGATGCGCAGCGCTTGGAGGTGCTGGTGAAGCGCCCGCACGGCATCATCCTGGTCACCGGACCCACCGGTTCCGGCAAGACGACAACCCTGTATTCGACATTGAAGCGGGTTGCCACCGAAGAGGTGAACGTGAGCACGGTGGAGGACCCGATCGAAATGATTGAGCCGTCCTTCAACCAGACTCAGGTGCAGCCGCATCTGGATTTCAGTTTTACCGAGGGGCTTCGGGCCCTGATGCGGCAGGACCCGGACATCATCATGGTGGGCGAGATCCGCGACCTGCAGACCGCAGAGATGGCGGTGCAGGCCGCTCTGACCGGGCACCTGGTGTTCTCGACCCTGCATACCAACGATGCGCCGTCGGCAGTGAGCCGTTTGCTGGAACTGGGCATACCGTCCTATCTGATCAATGCCACCCTGCTCGGCGTGCTGGCGCAGCGCTTGGTGCGCACCCTGTGCAGACAGTGCAAAGTGGCAGATCCGGACGCGTCTCGCTCAGCTCTGGATGAGGTCGTCAAACCCTGGAAGGTGAATGGCGGTTATCGCCCGTTCAAACCAGTCGGGTGTGTGGACTGTCGCATGACCGGCTTCATGGGGCGCATGGGCCTGTACGAACTGCTGGTGGTAAGCGAGCCATTCAAGGAAACCGTGACCAGGGAGCCCAGCATCGATGCGTTGCGCCGCCAGGCGGTAAAAGATGGCATGCGCCCGCTGCGCCTGGCCGGTGCACTGCGCGTTGCCGAAGGTGCGACTGTGATGGCTGAAGTGCTGAGCTCGACACCGCCGTTGGTGTGATCCTGCAACTGGTTCACTGGCAAAACGGTGGCGCCATGGCGACATAGGTGAAATCCACATGTCGGCGTAGGGCCATTCGCGTGCACAATGGTGCAGGAAAAATTTTGTCTGAGGAGACAAACAATGGGTATCAAAAGTCAAAAAGATTTCTTCTCCGGTGTGATGTTCATGGCCGTGGGTGCAGCATTTGCGCTTGGTGTCACCGGGGTCGGATTTGCTGTTGTCGCAGGTGCGGGT
>JANLVB010000092.1:0-3084 GCA_031363785.1 Betaproteobacteria bacterium | reverse complement strand
CCACAACTTCGCATAGTGCAGGGCGTTGGCCGGGTTGCCGTGTTGCCCTAGCAGCCGCAGCGACGATGTTAACTGGGCCAGCAAACGCGAGGCGGCGTCGCGGTCCATATCAGCCTTGTTGATGAGCACCAGGTCCGCCAGTTCCATGACGCCCTTTTTGATCGACTGCAATTCGTCGCCCGCGTTGGGCAACTGCATCAGTACAAACATGTCGGTCATGCCGGCCACCGCAATCTCGCTCTGACCTACACCGACAGTCTCGACAATCACAGTGTCGTAACCTGCCGCTTCGCAGACCAAGATGCACTCACGGGTCCGATCTGCGACACCTCCCAGTGCGCCACCAGATGGCGTCGGCCGGATAAATGCATTCGGGTGCACCGACAAACGTTCCATGCGCGTCTTGTCTCCCAGGATAGAGCCACCCGAAATACTGGATGAAGGGTCTACCGTCAACACCGCTACCCTGTGCCCCTTTGCAATCAGGTACAGGCCCAGTGTTTCAATCAAGGTGGATTTTCCAACCCCGGGTACGCCGCTGATTCCGAGCCGAAACGATTTGCCCGAAAAAGGCAGCAATGCTGCAAGCAACTCGTCGGCCCTGGCGCGATCGTCAAGACGAGTCGATTCCAGCAAAGTGATGGACTTGGCGATCGCGCGGCGCTGAACAAAAGCGTCACCTCGCACAACGCACTCATCCAAGGTACCGACCATCAGATCGCATCCAAATACGGAGTGCCATCTGCGATCTGATTGGCGCGCCACGAATCGTCGAACGTTGAACGCGCCCAGAAAAGCCGTGAAATGGCATTCATGTACGCCTCACAGAATTTCGAAGGCGCGACCATCAGGCAGGCGGTAACGCGAAAAATCGCGCACATCCATGGTCATGATGCGATTCACACCTGTGTCCGTCGCCAGCCAGACCAGGGAAGCGTCGGCGAAGTCCATCTGTGTTCTTGGTGTTTCTGTATAGCGGCGCATCAAATCGACCATGCCATCGACGGCCTCCTGAACAAACGGAAAAACAGAGACGCCTCCTGAAGCAACCCAACGCAACAGCGCAAAATTACGTGGCGGCGACAGGAGATGGCTTGCCTCAGCTATACATGGCCAGGTGGTGGCAAGTGACCATTGTTCATCGGAAGCCAGCGAAAACAATGATCTGTAGTGGTCCGCCTTGGCTTGGCGCAAACCAAAAACCGAAATCATGGGCCCTGCGTCAATCAGCGCGGCTGACACCGTGCTTCTCCTCCAATTTCGCTATAAGCCGGACACGGGAGTTATCGGTTTCATAGGACCGCTCCTGGCCTTTGAATGCCTTTATCAACGCGCCACCCTCCGCGTCCTCCTCAGCCGTCAAGCGCTGCATCAATTCAAATGAATGCTTGCGCCCCAGGGAGCGCTCTACCGCATCAATGACAAATTGCGATTTGGTCACACCCTGGCGCTTCGCGGCAAGCGCAAGCTCGCGTTCGAGCAGTGGATTCATGCGAACGGAAATAGTCATGGCATTCCTTTTGCTGTAATACACGAATACAGTAACACATTCGGTGCAAAAGCGTCAATGTTTTCCATCACTATCCAAGTGCCTTGCGGATCTGCAGCAGCACGTCGGCTGCCGACACCGGAATCGGCGTGCCTGGGCCGTAGATACCTTTGACGCCGGCGTTGTACAGCATCTCATAGTCCTGGCGCGGTACGACACCACCAACAAAAACCACGATGTCATTCGCACCCTGACGCCGCAGTTCGTCAATGATGGCCGGCACCAGGGTCTTGTGCCCTGCGGCGAGGGTCGACACGCCGACCGCGTGCACATCGTTCTCGATCGCCTGGCGAGCACATTCCTCCGGTGTCTGGAACAGCGGGCCGATGTCAACATCAAAGCCCAGATCGGCAAATGCCGTTGCCACCACCTTGGCGCCGCGGTCATGTCCGTCCTGCCCGAGCTTGGCGATCAGCACGCGCGGGCGGCGCCCATGTTCGGCCGCGAACTGCGCGATGTCGCCTTTCAGTGAATTCCAGTACTGCATGGTTTCGCCTTCGGCACCCAGGGCATCATACGAGGCCGCATAGACGCCGCTGACCTTGTGTGTGTCGGCCCGGTGCCGGCCATAGGCGCGCTCCAACGCGTCGCTGACCTCTCCCACCGTGGCGCGCAGGCGCATTGCCCGGATGCTGAGGGCAAGCAGGTTACCGGTGTTTTGCTGCGCCGCCACGGTCAACGCCTCCAGTGCCGCCGTCACCGCAGCCGCGTCACGCCCGCCGCGAATGGCCAACAGTCGGCGAATCTGGCCGTCGCGCACCGCCACGTTGTCGATGTCGCGCGCCTCCACACCCTGTTCGGTCTGCAAGCGGTACTTGTTGACACCCACAATGACGTCCTGGCCAGAATCGATACGCGCCTGTTTTTCGGCTGCCGCAGCCTCGATCTTGAGTTTGGCCCAGCCGCTGTCCACCGCCTTGACCATGCCGCCCATAGCCTGCACTTCCTCAATGATCTTCCAGGCAGCGTCCGCCATGTCCTGGGTCAGTTTTTCCATCATGTAACTGCCGGCCCAGGGGTCGATGACCTGGGTGATGTGGGTCTCCTCCTGGATGATCAGCTGGGTGTTGCGCGCGATACGCGCGGCAAACTCGCTGGGCAGCGCAATGGCCTCGTCAAAACTGTTGGTGTGCAGGCTCTGCGTGCCGCCAAACACCGCCGCCATGGCCTCAATGGTGGTGCGCACGATGTTGTTGTACGGGTCCTGCTCGGTCAGCGACCAGCCCGAGGTCTGGCAATGGGTTCGCAGCATCTGGCTCTTCGGGTTGACCGCTCCGAAGCCCTGCATGATGCGGCACCACAATTGGCGTGCAGCACGCATCTTGGCGACTTCCAGGTAGAAATTCATGCCGATGGCCCAGAAAAAACTCAGCCGCGGCGCGAACTCGTCCACATCCATGCCCTTGGCGACCGCGGTGCGCACATATTCCTGCCCGTCGGCCAGCGTGAACGCCAGTTCCAGTGCCTGGTTCGCACCCGCTTCCTGCATGTGGTAGCCCGAAATGCTGATCGAGTTGAACCGCGGCATGTGTTTT
>JANLVB010000039.1:0-3164 GCA_031363785.1 Betaproteobacteria bacterium | reverse complement strand
CGATGGCGGCGAAGGTCTAGCTCAAGGTGCCGATCTGGTTGATCTTGATGAGGATCGAGTTGGCGATGCCCCGGCTGATGCCTTCCTTGAGAATCTTGGTGTTGGTGACAAACAGGTCGTCGCCCACGATCTGCACCTGTTTTCCGAGGCGGTCGGTGAGGATCTTCCAGCCGTCCCAGTCACCTTCCGCCATGCCGTCCTCGATGCTGATGATGGGGTATTTGTCAACCCAGGTCGCCAGCATGTCGGTCCAGGCCTGCGATGTCAGCGACAAACCCTCACCCTCGAGTACATACAGGCCGTCCTTGTAAAACTCCGAGGCAGCACAGTCCAGGCCCAGGGCGATTTGTTCGCCGGCCACAAAGCCCGCCTTGTCGATGGCTTGCAGGATCATCTGTATCGCCGCTTCGTGGTTGTCCACATTGGGGGCGAAACCACCCTCGTCACCGACAGCCACGCTGATGCCCCGGTCGTGAAGAATCTTCTTCAGGGCGTGGAACACTTCGGCGCCGTAACGCAGCGCTTCGCGAAAGTTGGGTGCCCCGACCGGGATGATCATGAACTCCTGCAGATCGAGGTTGTTGTTGGCATGTGCGCCACCGTTGATCACGTTCATCATGGGTACCGGCATCTGCATGCCCCCCATGCCGCCAAAATAGCGGTACAAGGGCAGGCCGGACTCCTCGGCCGCCGCCCGTGCCACCGCCATCGACACGGCCAGCATGGCGTTGGCGCCCAGGCGGGACTTGTTCTCGGTGCCGTCGAGGTCGATCAGGGTTTTGTCGAGGAACGCCTGTTCCGACGCGTCCAGCCCCATCACCGCCTCGGATATTTCGGTGTTGATGAATTCCACGGCCTTGAGCACACCCCGGCCCAGATAACGCGCCATGTCGCCATCGCGCAGTTCGATGGCCTCACGTGCGCCGGTCGACGCACCCGAGGGAACCGCAGCGCGGCCCATGGTTCCGCTTTCCAGCAGCACATCGCACTCCACCGTGGGATTGCCTCGGGAGTCCAGGATTTCGCGCCCGACAATGTCAACAATTGCACTCATGAGAATCTTTCAAAAGGAAAACACGGCTTCAAACACCTTCGACCAGCACCATGCGCATGACCGCCGCACCCTGGCGCGCAGCCCGGGCACGCCCATATTCGGCCGATGCGTTGAACCGCCGCGCTGCCTCGACGGTGGGAAACTTCAGCAGCACCAGCCGGTCTGGCAGCCAGTCACCCTCGAGCAGCTCGACCGTGCCGCCGCGCACGCATGCCTCGGCCCCATGGGCCTGCATGGCGGCGCTGGACCACAATTTGTACTCTTCGTACTGTTGCGGGTTGGTGACTGTTACGTTGGCGATGATATAGGCGCTGGTCATGGTTCGGGGTGCTTGCGGTTGGTCAGGCGGCAGCGGCAAAACTGCGCTCCAGAAAGCCGTGCCGCTTGGTCACCTGGTCCAGGTCACGCAAGGACTCCAGCAGCGACTGCATGTGTTTGAGCGGTACGGCGTTCGGTCCGTCACTCAGCGCCCGTGCCGGATCGGGATGGGTCTCCATGAATATGCCGGCCACTCCCACGGCGACTGCGGCGCGCGCCAGCACCGGAACCATGTCGCGCTGGCCACCGCTGCTGCCGCCCAGGGCGCCCGGCAACTGCACCGAGTGGGTGGCATCAAAAACCACTGGTGCGCCGGTGTCGCGCATGATGGCCAGGGAGCGCATGTCGCTGACCAGGTTGTTGTAGCCGAAACTGGCGCCACGCTCGCAGGCCATGAAGTTGTCTTCTTCCAGCCCCTTCGCGCGGGCCGCCAGACGAGCCTTTTCTATCACGTTCTTCATGTCGCCGGGTGCCAGAAACTGACCCTTCTTGATGTTCACCGGCTTACCTGACTGGGCCACGGCCGCGATGAAGTCGGTCTGCCGGCACAGGAAGGCCGGGGTCTGCAATACGTCGACGACCTGGCTCACCTGAGCCACCTGCTCCGCGCTGTGCACATCGGTGAGTACCGGCAGGCGCAGCGTTTTGCGCACCATGGCCAGGATCTCCAGCCCCTGCTCCATGCCGGGGCCGCGAAAGCTGCCGCCGCTGGACCGGTTGGCCTTGTCGAAACTGCTCTTGAATATGAACGGTATGCCCAATCGGGTGGTGATTTCCTGCAGGGTCCCGGCGGTATCGAGCTGCAACTGGGCCGATTCGATGACACAGGGACCGGCGATCAGGAAAAACGGATGTTCCAGACCTGCATGGAAGCCGCACAGCTTCACGAGGCGGACCCGGGCAGGCGCCTCACGCCACGGCCTTCAGGTTGCGGCCCTGTGCCTGGTGGTCCAGGGCGGCCTTGACAAAGGCGTTGAACAGGGGGTGCCCGTTCCAGGGCGTCGATCTGAACTCGGGGTGAAACTGCACTCCCACAAACCAGGGATGGACTTCGGGTGCAAGCTCCACGATCTCGGTCAGCTGTTCGCGCTGGGTCAGGGCGGAAATCACCAGACCGGCCTTGCGCAATGTGTCTAGATAGTTGACATTTGCCTCGTAGCGATGGCGGTGGCGCTCGGTCACTACATCGCCATAGATGGCGTGCGCCAGGGTGCCCTTGACCACGTCCGAACTCTGCGCGCCAAGCCGCATGGTGCCGCCCAGGTCTGAATTTTCGTTGCGGCTCTTGATTGTGCCGTCGGCGTCCTTCCATTCGGTGATCAGCGCAATCACGGGGTGCGGCGTGGTTGGATCAAATTCCGTGCTGTTGGCGTCCGCCATGCCTGCCATGTGGCGGGCGAACTCTATCGTTGCCACCTGCATGCCCAGGCAGATGCCCAGATAAGGCACCTTGTTTTCGCGCGCGAAGCGGGCGGTTGTGATCTTGCCCTCGATGCCGCGCTTGCCGAAACCACCCGGCACCAATACGGCGTCAAAACGCGCCAGTTGGGCCACGGTCTCGCTGTTGATGGTCTCGGAGTCGATGTAGTCGATCTTGACGCGCGCATGGTTCTTCATGCCGGCGTGTTTCAGCGCCTCGTTGAGCGACTTGTAGCTGTCGCTCAGGTCGACGTACTTGCCGACCATCGCGATGTTGACTTCGCCCAGCGGATTGGCCGTGGCATGCACCAGCGCGTCCCAGCGCTTGAGATTGGCCGGTGGCGTGTTCAGGCGCAGCTTGTCGCAGATCAGG
>JANLVB010000494.1:0-5025 GCA_031363785.1 Betaproteobacteria bacterium | reverse complement strand
GTAAATATTCGGTGAACCCGCAGCGCCTACTGGCAAAGTGCGATGGCGAAGTTTTTGCGCAGTGGGTACAGCCAGATATCTTTGGCCGGGATGAGGACCTTGTGGCTGGTGGATTTTTTCCCGCGCCCTGTCGTTCGGCCGACATGGATCCAATTGGCTGCCTTGTAGCAAGTGCCCTTATGGCGCTCGTGTTCCACGAAGGTCTCCAGCAATACTGGTCGGAAGCCGTAGCGGCTGAGCCAGTCATTGGGTAACTGCCGAGCGGCAAGGGACAAGATTTTTGAAGCCAGCCCTTTGCATTCGATCCAGGGCAGAACCAGGAAGCGCGCGTTGTTGATAACCAGCGGCAGGTTTTTTTGTCGCTGCGCCTCACTCCAGCCGATGAATCGCTCCCTGTCCTTGAGCTTCCAGGCGCATGCGCAGAAGCTGATGCAGGCGACAAGTTGCTCGCCGGCAAAGACGTTGTAGCGAATCTGGCTGCCCGACATGGCCGCGTAGCCCAGGTAGTGATAGCGTGCGACATACTCGTTCCATAGCCTGGAGGTTGCCGTGCCGCTGACCACCTCAAGCGTGATGCGCCCGATCTCGTGCACGGGTTGCTTGATGGGGGCCTGGGCGTCGCTGGCGGCAGTGGGCGCAAAGTGTGCGCGTTTGCGCACCACGCCGATTCTCGATGCTGGCAGCTCGATGATTCCATCTGCCTGCATGCGCAGCAGTGCCACGCGGCATGTCATGTCCTTCAGATCCCCATTGGGTTTGGTCCATCCCCACAACTCGCAGAGCCTGCGTGAAAGCGCCGAGCGCTGAAGCTTGGGATCCTGATGGATGAGATCGCGAATGGTCTGGATGTCGAGCGCGCTGAATTCGCGTGCGCAGTAAATGCTCATGAATCGATCATCCTTACTGAAGGCGTCACGCTCGCATGTCGGCCAATCGCTTGGCATCCATTTGCCATGGAAGAAAGGCGTTGAGGTCCTCTGGCGGCTGATTGCCATTGTCAGCGCAGGCCTGCAAATACTGTGAAAGCCAGGTGCGCGCGTTCAGGCCCCAAAGCCTCATGGTTGCCAACACGCTGTACATCGTGGCGGCCAATTCTGCGGAACCTTCAGAGCCTGAGCCATAAAAGTTCTTTCTGCCAACTACCGGCCCACGAATATCACGCTCGGCCGTGTTGTTGTCCATGTCCACCCATGGGGAATTGACAAACACCGTCAGGCCACCCCAATGCACCGTCATGCTCTGCAGCACCTTGGCCGCTGGAGGAAACAGTTCGTGATTGGCCACTTCACAGGCGCACTGCGTGGCCATTTGCTGCAACGCCTGCACCAAATCAGTTTGCCTGAGCGCCCGTTCAGGGCTATCCGTGCTGGTGTTGAGGCGAAGCCCGTTGAGGTGATAAAGCTGGCCAATCATGGTTACCCATTGCAGCGCCCATTGGGCGCTTTGAGGGTACGAATTGGCAAGCTCCAGGAAGTCGCGCCTCACGTGGGCCCAGCAAAAAGCCAGAACCACGCCTGGGTTCAGTCGAGCAAAGCGCTTATAGCCAGAGTAGCGGTCGCAACTGATAACGCCTTGTTCTATCCCGGCCAATTCAGCCACGATGACGTCGGCCGCACGTGTCTGGTCGATGACGTAGTGCACAACGGAACTGGAGTGGAATACCCACAAATACCAACGGTGGCCGACCTTACCTTGCACGTCCGCGAAAACTGCCCATCGGGTTTCGTCAGCATGCCAATAGGGTTCACTACGAAGCTTCAATTGCAGCGCCAGACCCAGTGGCTTGAACAATGGAGAGATTGCCTGCAGCCCGCCGACCAAGGTGCCGGCTGACATATTCAACCCGTGGTCAGCCAAGTCCTGCAGCAATCGCTGGCTGGGTCGACCGTAGAGGAATTTGTCCAGCAGCACGCTGGTCCAGACAGAAACACCAAACTTCCCCCGCTTGATAAGCCGCGCCGGTGCCGGCGCGCAAACGATGCCGCTCACACACCCGCATTGACACGACGCAGAATAGCGATGGCGATGTATCACACGCCGGTAGGCCTTGACCTCAATCTCCAGCACCTGCGCATCCTCCGTATCGCCAAGCCTGTTGAATGCCAATCCGCATTTCGGGCATTGGGTCTTGTCCAGTGTCACGTCCTCGTGGCGAGCGGGCAATTGTGTTTGCATGGTGCGCCCGTGTCCGGTGGATCCGTGCTGCTGTCCCCGTGAACGACGACACACAGCCGTATTGGTCTGGCCCTCGCAATGCTTGCGCCGTTCGCTCTTTCTGGCGAATACGCGACTTTGCAGATCGCGGACTTGGCCCCTTGCCAACTCCAGCTCAGCTTGCAATGCCCCAATAGACTTGGCACCACTCGCTTTGAGTTCGCGCAAAATGCGCTGGTAGCGAAGTTCTCGCCATTCGAAACGATCAACCGCTTTGCGATGCGCCGTCTGCCAATAGTTTGCGGCCGACTTCAGCGCTATGTGCACTTGACGGGAGATCGTCACATACTCAATTACAACCGGTGGTGGCGACTCGACGCCAACGGTCATGACGGTTTCCGACAGGGTGGAAGTTGCACGCACAGGTGCAACGGTAGGGGAAAAAGTTGAATGTGTCCAGCGATTTATGACTCGGCTACGGGTTCACCGAATATTTACGTGCTTTTGGCAGGTAGTCGGCAAACCCATAACCGGTGGCCAGGGGAAACTCGCGGATCGCCACGCCCTGGGCGGCGTTGAAGTTGGCGTCCGCCATGTTGCACACCTGCCAGCCGGCCGCCGTGAGCAGCGCGTCGATGCTTTGTCGGGCTCGGGCTTCGGGGTGGTCATGGGGGTGGGCGCCGCGCCGTGCACTGGTGCGAACGGCTTAGCGCAACAGTTGATGCGTTGCTGTCTTCGCGGCCTTTTTGTCAAGCGTCAACACGGGAGCGTACCCGGCCGCGCGCGCGCGCTCGGCGAGCAGGTAGTCGGAGAAGTCCGCTGGCCCGGCTTCGTACTGCGCCAGCGCCTGTCGTACGATGGACGGTGCCTCGACCTTGAGTTGGTGTTGCAGCAACAAGGCCGCGATGGCATTGTGCACGTCGCCCCGCGGATAACTAAAACTTGTTCCCAGCACCCAGGCCAATTCGCACAACACGATATGGTCAACATAGGCCGGCGACCTGGGTGTGGCGTGTTCGCGCAGCCACGCCTCGACCTTGGCAGATTGACGCGGCTCGTCGTTGGTCAGCAGGCGCACCAACAGATTGGTGTCCAGCGCGATCAAGGCTACGCACCAGGGCGATGTTTCGCGGCAAGGTGAGCCGCAATACCCGCGTCCATTTCCCGCACGGTAACGGCGCGTTTGGGTTTAGGCAACAGCCCACGCAAAGATGCGGTGGACGCGGCGGGCGGCCGTTTCAGGATGATGGTGTCGTCGTCGTCTTGCACCGTCACCAGCAGGTGGTCGCCGGCCTCCAGGCCCAGTCTGGCGCGCACGGCGACCGGAAGCGTCATTTGCCCCTTGGATGTGAGAGTGGCTTGCATTGCAGTTCCTTACGTCGGAGTAAGGATACCATGGGCACTGCCTTCAACCCAACAACAGGGGACCGGTCACCCGCCGAAGAAAAACCGCTCCTCCACCACCTTGCCACCGGCCACCGTGTAGACGCCCATCTCGTCCATCTTCATGCGCTCGCCACCCTTGGGTGTCACGTCCATCTGGAAGCGCAGGATGAACTGGTCGCCGTGTACGTACGGGCCTTCGGTGGTTGCGCTGTGAATCTCATGGTTGGCATACCACCAGGCGCCTTTCGCGTCCACGCCAGCGCGGCCCTGGATGCGTGCCATGTCGCCGGGCATCGGCTCACAGGACACGATGTCGTCGGACCAATACAGTTTTCCGGCTTCATCGAATTGGCCGCTTTTGCACAGGGCGGAGAAGGCATTGGCGAGCTCTTGTGTGGTCATGAGGATCTCCGTGGGGTTGAGGATGCCGGTGCGCCGGCGACGGGACAATCATGGTAGCCAGTTTCGCCTGCCCTGACGACAAAATTGTGACGCACAATCCGTTTGCAATATGACGCTGGCGCGTGGCGCAGAATTTCGGCCCATTCAGCGGCGACACACCGGTCATGTTTGACACTTGCCGCAGTAGTGAAACCGCACATCGGGCCAAACTTGCCTTTGCCACGGGTGAACCACAGGAGTGAAACCAGGATGCGCGAGAACACACAAAACCGCGTCACACGACGACACTATGTCAGCAGTCTGTTTGGCGCCAGCCTGATGGCGTTTGGCGGCAGGGGCTGGGCCCAAGCCACAACCAGCGTGTCAGACGAGTTGTGGACCGACCCGCTGCGCAAACGCGATCTGCCCATCAAGGTGCGCTGGCCCGATGACGCTCTGCACAAAGGTGAGTATGCGGTGGTGTTGTTCTCGCACGGGCTGGGCGGCACCCGTGAGGGCGGCGCGATCTGGGGCGAAGCCTGGGCGCAGGCCGGGTTCGTGGTGGTACACCTGCAGCACCCGGGCAGCGACTTCGCAGCCGTGCGCTCGGTCGCAAGCTCGTTCAGCGACCGTAGTGGCCTGCGCAGCGCAGCCAGCCCGGCACAACTGGTGGCGCGGCTGGGCGATGTTGGTTTCGTGCTGGACGAGATCATTCGGCGGCACAAGGCACAACAAGGCCGCTGGAGCAGCGTGCGCCCGACCAGGGTGGGCCTGAGCGGCCACTCGTTTGGCGCCCACACCACACTGGGCATGGCCGGTCAACGTTACCCCGGGTTTGACGGCGTGGCAGAGCCGCGGCTGGCGTCGTTCATCGCCTTTTCACCCACTTCGCCCATAGGTGGAGATGCACAACGCGCCTTCGAGCGATTGACGCGGCCCGTGTTGTCCGTCACCGGCACGCGTGACCAGGACGTGCTGGGCACCGGCGCCACGCCCGAAAACCGGATCCGGGTGTTTGCGGCGCTTCCCAAAGGAGACAAGGGACATCTGGTACTGCAGGACGCCGACCACATGACATTTGCCGGCCAGACCGGTCAGCCGGCG
>JANLVB010000016.1:0-2115 GCA_031363785.1 Betaproteobacteria bacterium | reverse complement strand
GATCGTGAATCTGGCCGAGCAAGGCAATGGTTTTCCCTGGCATTTCGATACCAACAACTACACCGTCACGCTGGCGATTCAGAATGCCGAGCAGGGCGGCGATTTCGAATACAGCCCGCATCTGCGCAGCGCGGTGGACGAAAACTACGCCGACGTGCAGGCCGTGCTCGATGGCGATCCCACGCTCATACGGACTCTGCGCCTGGAGCCGGGCGATCTGCAAATCTTCAAGGGGCGCTATTCGCTGCATCGCGTGAAGCCGCTGCACGGCAAGCTGCCGCGCTACGTGGCGATCTTCAGTTTTGTCGAAGAACCCGGCATGGTCGGCAGCCCGGAGCGGGCGCGCCAGCTTTATGGCCGCGTGCTACCGATCCATCTGGAACGCGCTGGCTTGCGTGCCGATACCTTGATCGACTGAGCTGCGCCGCCATGCCTGATCGCTTCGACCTCGCTCCAGGGCAGCCCGGTATGCAGGCCATGGTCACCATGGGCCATGGCGGCTTCGACAAGCTGGCCTGGCGCAGGGTGCCGATCCCGCTTGCTGGCCCGGGCGAAGTCCTGCTTCAAGTGCTAGCTGCCGGGGTGAACAACACCGAAATCAACACCCGGCTGGGCTGGTACAGCGCCAGCGTGGCAACAGCAACCGGCGCTGCCGCGCTGGCCGCACAGCACCACGCGGCAGGGACGGACAGCGCAGCGGTAGTTGCTGCGGACGATGGTGGCTGGAGCGAGGCGACGCCGTTCCCCTTCATCCAGGGCACCGATTGCTGTGGCCGTGTGGTGGCGGTGGGCCCGGGCGGGGACCATACGCGCATCGGCCAACGGGTGCTGGTGCGGCCGTGTATGCGCAGCCAGGGTTTTGGCTCCATGGACACAGTGTGGATGGGGTCGGACTTCGACGGTGCGTTTGCCCAGTTTGTCAAGGTGCCGGCCACCGAAGTGTTCCCCGTGTACTGCGCCTGGAGTGACATCGAGCTGGCCAGCATGCCCTGCTCCTGGGGCACGGCCTTGAACATGCTGCACCGGGCGCAGGTCGGCCCGGGCGACCAGGTGCTGGTGACCGGAGCCTCCGGTGGTGTCGGCTCGGCGGCGCTGCAACTGGCGCGTGTGCGTGGCGCCAGCGTGACGGCAATAGCCTCTGCTGCCAAACACGACCTGGTGCGTGCCATGGGAGCACACCAGGTGCTGGATCGCGATACCGATGTGCTGGCAGCAATGGGCCCGCGCAGTGTGGATGTGGTGGTCGACAACGTGGCTGGAGCGCCGTTTGGCAGCCTGCTCCGGGTGTTGCGGCGCGGTGGTCGGTATGTGTCTTCCGGCGCCATCGGCGGCCCGCTGGTGGCGCTGGACATGCGCAGCATGTACCTGAACGACCTGCGCTTGCTCGGCTGTACGGCTTGGGACGAGCCGGTTTTCCCGCAACTGCTGGGCTGCATCGAACAGGGTGCCGTGCGCCCTGTGGTGGCTGCCACTTTCGCGCTGGCAGACATCGCGCAGGCGCAGGAGGTATTCCTGCAAAAGCGCCATGTGGGCAATTTTGTCCTGGTGCCGGCCGCTCTGCCGGCCTGAGCCGCTCGCGCCCGGCGGCGAATGGGTCAGAATAGGTGCTCAACTTTTAACCCCACGGAAACCAGCCCATGATTCGCGACCAGGACACCATGACCGCCCTGCTGGACAGTGTGCGTCGTTTTGTGCGCGAGCGCCTGGTGCCGGCGGAAGACGAGGTGGCCGAGCACGACCAGATCCCGGTGGCCATCGTCGACGAAATGAAACAACTCGGACTGTTCGGCCTGACTGTGCCGGAAGCGTATGGCGGGCTGGAGCTGACGATGGAGGAAGAAGCGCTGGTGATGATAGAGATGGGCAAGACCTCACCGGCGTTTCGCTCCATCTTCGGCACGACGGTCGGTATCGGCTCGCAGGGCATTCTGATGGACGGCACGCCCGAACAAAAGGCAAGGTATCTGCCCAAGATGGCCAGCGGCGAGATCATTGCCTCATTTGCCTTGACCGAGCCCGATGCCGGCTCCGACGCGGCGTCGCTGCGCACCAGTGCCGTGCGCGGCACCGATGCCCAGGGCGAACACTACATCGTCAATGGCACCAAGCGCTACA